>JBBQSU010000005.1:0-56926 GCA_038234815.1 Tepidisphaerales bacterium
TTCGTTCGCGTCACCTTTAGTTGCCCTAGAAGTCACGCAAGACATAATCACCAATTAATATCAACACCCACAGAAAGACGGGAACCGTCAGTATAGCAATGAGCAAATAAAGGACTGACCATCTTCTACGGCAATCCCGCCCCGGACCATAGTCAGGATTTTTGTGCTTCATTTGAATAGTTTCTGTTGTCCGAAAGAACGCATAAGGGGAAAATTGCAGCTTATCGATGGCGAATAAGCTGGGATGTCCCCCTTCGGGGGCCAACGACTCGGAGGCTTCCCACGCTTACGAGAGGATCGACGCCTCCCCGCCCGTGGACGCGACCCACACGAGTACGTCATCCATCTGGCTCACACGTCCGACAAGCAGGCCGCTGCCATCGTCTTGGGGTGAATACAAAAAACCCGGAGGCCATCGCTTTTCTGAGGCAGTCGCGGCCGCGCGCCCGGTCAGGCGAATGCGAACTTCACGGACCTTGCTTCCGACGCTGATACCAAAAGAGTGCTTGAAATAGTCCGCGGCCGAAAACGGTCGT
The DNA here is from genome assembly GCA_038234815.1 of Tepidisphaerales bacterium. Classification (GTDB taxonomy): domain Bacteria; phylum Planctomycetota; class Phycisphaerae; order Tepidisphaerales; family Tepidisphaeraceae; genus JBBQSU01. The sequence continues at coordinate 537 of JBBQSU010000005.1, forward strand.
CGCTTGAATACCGCGTCGGTCGCGGTCAGTTTCTTGATACGGGCAAGACTGAAGATGGGGAAATGCCGCGTGCGATGGTCGTATCCGACCAAATACCAGGTGCCGGCGAAGAATCGCAGGTAATACGGGTCCACCTCGCGACCCGTAGTCTGCCGTTTGCTATACGCGTAGTAGATCATTGAAAGTGTCTGACGATCGCGGATGCCGGCAACGATCGGCGTGATCCATTCATTTCCTGTTGAAGTGATGGATGCGGGGATCACGTCAATCTGGGCCTGTAATTCCAGTAATTCCTCTCGCCGGTTCTCCGGCAATGCCGCCAGGAGTTTGTCCTGAAGTTTCAGTAGCGATTTCGAAAAAGGCTCGGGCGTGATCGAAGACATGGATCGAATGGCGACAACGAGCGAGAGCATTTCCTCGTCAGAGACGCTGACGTTCGGCATCGTCCACCGGGTCTCTGTCAGCTTATACCGCCCATCGATCGGGTCATACTCGATGGGTGCGTCCAATTCCTCACGCATGAAGGCGAGATATCGCCGCAGCGTCCGTGTATTGACTTCAATGTCCTGAGCAAGTGAAGCAGCCGTACACGACCGGCCGTTGCGTATCTGTCGTTCGATCTCACAGAGTGCCCACCACTTGCTGCGGAATTTGCTGAAACCCGCATTTCCCATGTCATACTTCTAACCCCACCACCGCGCTAATCAACAGACCGGACCGAAACTGTCATGCCTTGCCGGTATATATACGGTCATGTCAAACAGGCAACCAAGCATCCTCGTCCTTGATCGCCATAGCGTGCTCCAAGCTATAACGGAATACCAACGCTGCATCGTGATCAGCATCCGCGATCCAGAAAAACCACGAATCAGAATCCCAAAGAATTCCACCTGTACCGCAATTCTATATGTCGCTTTCCATGACACCGAGCCTGCCGACTGGCCGGCAGTGCCACCCGACGTAAAGATTTTCTCCCTGCGTCAGGCCAAACGGATCTGGAAATTCGTGGAGACGCATGTTGAGCAGGCCGACGCCATAGTCGTTCATTGCGAGTTTGGGAAATCCCGATCCCCCGCCGTCGCTGCGGCAATCTGCGAATTCCTCGGTCGCAAGGCCAACGATTACTTCGAGCAATATGTCCCAAACGACCACGTCTACCAGGTCATGGTCCAATCCAAACCTCCTACCAGAACCAAGACCTGATGCACCCGTGGCCTTCAAGAGCCAACTGCCAGTACCGATGCACTGATGGATTCCCGCGTACCTTACAACACCCGCATTCCGACAAGGAAGCCGATGAAAAATATTGAAACCAGGCCCGTGGCGCGACTCGTCGACTTGCAAGCTGCAGAAGACCGCATGCCAGAGTCCGAGCCGACGCTGAAGATGCTGAAGCTAAGTACGATCATCTCGCTGCAAGACCGCATGGCTGCGTTATTTTTGAATAAAATGGTTGACCAGACTGCAGAACAAGGTGACCGTTTAATCAATCGCCTGCTCATGCAGTGCCTTCCCGCTTTTATTCAGTCGCTAAGCGGAAAAATCATCTACGTGACGGACTTTGGAGAAAGGAGTGATCGGCACGAAGAAGTGGCCGCCGAGTACATCGAGGTTCGGGAAGGTGATCTCTCGCATCGAGTGCTCAATAGAGGAAGTATCTTCGTCGAGATGCCGGATGAACGAGTCGTGATTTCGATTTCGCATTTCCATGAGGGCATGGGACAGATCGCAAGCATTCTGCAGACTCGCAGCAGTCGTGACTCGGCCGAATTCCGAAGTCGTTGGCGTGCCTACACCCGGCGACACAACTACCTGAAGAACCGCGCCATTTTTGCAGACGGCGAGTTGGTGAACCGTAGCCGCAAGTACAGTTGGGACGACATCTACCTCACAACGCAGGTTCGCCAGGCAATCAAGACCCACGTCGAAGCGTTTCTTGCCAACATCGACCAACTTCATGAAATGGGCCTTAAAGGCCGACGGGGTGTCATTTTCAGCGGGTCGCCGGGCACTGGCAAAACGCTGCTTGGAAAGGTGCTGGCTGACACGCTGGGCGTCAGTTTCATTTGGGTGCTACCCCGTCACGTTCGCGGTCCCAGTTCCTTCCATTCAATTCTTCAGCTTGCACGGTTTCAGTCGCCTTGTGTTCTGTTCCTGGAAGACCTGGATCTGTTTGCCGAAAACCGCGAGTCGGAGAACAAGGCGGTGCTGGGAGAACTGATGAACCAGTTGGACGGTGCCTCAGACACGAACGGCATCGTGACGATTGCGACGACCAATAGACTCGAGGTGATCGAGAAAGCACTTAGAAACCGGCCCGGTCGCTTCGACCGGGTCCTGTCAATCGGCCCCATGAATGTCGCATCACGGGCCAAGTTACTGACGAAGCTATTGTCAAATATAAGCCTCACCGAGGACGACATTGCTTATTTGGTCGAGCAAACTGCGGACTGCTCTGGTGCACAAGTTGAAGAGCTTGCCAATACAATCTGCATTCTTACACTCGAAGCGGCAAACGGACAATCAACTCAGGAGGCCACCAACCTTCACGCGGCCCGATCGATATTAGAAGTGGCCGTGCAGCAGATTTGCGTGAAGAAGGACGCACCGAGCCTGGGATTCCGTCTTGAAGCTTAGTATCAGGCCATGGAGACGAGGCATGGGCAACGAAACATCCAATAAGCCGAACTGGTTTACAGAACTGGAAATATATGGTGGTCGGGCCGAAGAGGGCCAAAGCAAGCGAGAGAATTTCTTCACGACTTCCTTCGCATGGGTATTGTCGAAATACCCGGGGGTAAAGAAAGAGGTTTTGGAAACACTTTTCCACCGACCCGATATCGATTTCTTAAACGCCGAACTCCGGGTGCAGAAATCCCTGATGGATGGCATCCCGGACATCTTCGTTTCTGTTAAATCCGGCAAGGCATTTGACGGTGCCATTGAATGCAAGGTGGATGCCGGACATGACAAAATCGAGAAACTCAAAAAATATTGGAAGATTAATGATGAGGAAGAGTGCCATGGTGTGGCGTACATTTATCGACAGGCCACAAAGCCACCGTGGGAACCCGAAGCAAAGCCAGAAACCGCGACCGGGAAAGACATACTACCAATGCGATGGAACGACATTCTTTCCATTCTGAAAAAGCAGTTGGCAACTGCCGAAGAATCGATTTTGCTGCGAGATTTTGTCGAATATATGGAGTATTTGAATATGGCAGATAATCCGTTGAACCTCGAAGACACCGTGCATGTTGCTGCTGTAAACCAATTCCAGAAGGTAGCTGCCTCGCTTGTAAAGTCCGTCGCCGAGGCACTATGCCAAAAGTTCAAAATGGTCGAGGACGGACAAGACAATTCCGATGTGAAAACGCCGCCTTTCAGGGGATGTCGATTTAAGCATGCGGCTTCCGGGGGAAGATTCGGTTTCTACCTGGTATTCATCGTGGAACCCCAAGCAACACTGCAAGCGGTGGTTTACTTGTCAAAACCCGATGCGGACGGCCAAGCGGGGGAACTTTTTAAGATTTGCAAAGAAAACCACGGCTGGAAAGGCTTGGGATGGGGCGGGGAGTGGCCGGGTATTGGTCTCAAGATCGATATCGACCGTCAGTCCAACAATGGCAGGAAAGTTTTGTTTACTTCAGAGTACGAGGGTCAGGTCAAGGCCCTCACCGATTGGGCAACTAAACAGTTTGAAAAAATCCCTGAGTTGATAACGCCAGCGTGACAGAATCTGTCCTTTCCACCCTGTATCTTTCCGCAAGGAGATACAGTCATGACCACATTTCGTGTTACGTTTTATGTCAGCGGGCGAAGGTTTGAAGTGGTGGTGCCTGCGGCATCGACGGCCCATGCCAAGCACGTGATTGGGGGCCAATACCCGAAAGCCACGCTCATCATCGCCCACCGGATCAACTAAGATGTTCCGGTCGAAACGCGCGCAAACGGGAAGGCGTGCATAAGCGAGGGGATAACCCGTCGACTCGGCGGGACAAACAGGGGGTCATCGTTTCTTACGTCCGCACCTCCCTCTTGTTCGTCACCGCTGATGATTCTTCTCCGCGGGTCTGGTGAATACTCTATTTCGTAGGCGATCCCTTCGTGCGGGGCCAAGGGGACAGGGGTGCGCGGGGCCTTTTCTCGGTCTGCCTTTGCTTACCGGCCCTCGTCTGCATTTATGCGGGGTCGATTTCCAGCATCTTACCTAGTTTGCCAAATTGGTGCGCTTTTTGGCGCCAAAACGCGCACCATCATTTTGGCCATTTTAAAAATATTCAGAAATTTTAAGTGCTTGTTTATCAAAGAGTTAGCATTTTTACCCTCCCGAAATTTTGGCGAATTCCCGCCCATTTGCGCACCACGGGACCACAGGTTAGAGGGCTATACTTATGACCAACAGTCAGTTGATTGCCTTGGTTGCCACCTTGACCGGTTGCATTTACGCGGCGGGATTATTACTCGGTGTGGGATTCGGACCGGGGCCGTCGCCCGGTCAAGCGGCACCTGCAAAGGGCTTGTTGGCCACGCGGGCCTGCGCGGCGCGTTCATCGTGCGACTTTGAGATTGGCCCGGGGATATTGTCCGCCGAAGCCGCACCTGCAAATGGAGCGTTCCAAGCTCGCGTTTACGCCGCGAAGCTTTCCTTCCTTGACGGCATCCGAGGGGCACAACAAACCGGACCCTTTGAAGACCCCGCCGGACCCGGATACGACCTTCCCAAAACAGGCATGGGACCCCAAAAGGACCTCTTTGGGACCCCCTTTGGACCCCTTTTTTGCCTGACACTCCGTCCGAATCGCGTGAATTTGGCCGAATTTCGACGAATATCGTCTCGGGACACCAGGTTATGTCATCCCATCGGCGTTCCGGCCAAGTCCCAAATGGGCATTGGCGCGTGGCACCGGGATATGGTGGCAAGTGGGAACCGGGGCGTGAGCGGGCAACAAAAAAGCCCCGTCATGGAGATGACGGGGCTTGAAGACGAATTCGGGTTCGACGGCTTACGAGCCTTTGATCACTTCGATGATGGCCTGGGTCTTGATGACCATCTGGGTTTCATCGAAGAGATGGAAGCTTTGCACGCGCAGCTCGTGGCTGCATCGTTCGATGTCCAGGACGCTGAGGCTTCCGGCGGTTTCCTGGGTGCCGGGGGTTTCGGCGGTCAGCAGTTCACGCTTTTGGGCGTAGGTGCTGATTTCGTCGCGCGTGGCGTCATAGAGCGTCTGGGTAAGCTGCTCTTCCTGCGTGCTGATCATGTACCGGATGTTGTCGGCCACGGTCATCTCGTGATATTTTTCTCCGCGACAGGGGATGCTTTGGAGGAGTCCACGATCGGTGAGGGGCTCGTGATTGGTCATAATCACTTCGGTCAGGGTGTTCTTGTCCGAGGTGAATGTGATGACATGACCGCCTTCGACAACCCAGATGTCGGCCTCATAGGCTCGCCGGCTGACCTGTTCGTTGGCAATGATCTTAAAAAGTTCCGGGTGAAGCGTGCGCTGATAAAGCAGCAGCGTCAGTCCGCCGGAACGACGTTGTTTAGTTCGGTTGGGCATAGCGTCCATGCTCTTTCGAATGCGAAAGAAGCGACTTTGTTACAGGCGGAACGAAATCCGCCTTGGGAAACACGATATCCTCAGGCTTATGCAATCTCGCTTACGGAGGGTAAGCGGAGGCTATTTAAATGGAGCCGACCACTATGGTTAGCGCCCGTTAGCCTGCCAGAGGCGTGAGACCAGCGGCCACCCGATGTAGCCGATTCACGCGGGGCGATCATACGGATTTTCTATGAAAATTGGTAGAAAAATCTGGGGTTTAGACAAGGCGGAGAACCTGCACGGCGTGGATGATAATGTCATAACCTGCGTGCGAACCTACAGTTATGCCAAATCCTCGCCACAAAAAAACGCCCGCAAAATAGACGCCGGCGACTGTTCGGAACGCAAAACTGGGCATGGAGAAGGGTTCGGACCCCAAGTAATGGTAGGCCGCAAATCCTGTGGACGAGATACATACTATCAGTAGGCCTGCCCAGAAGCCCTTCATGCCCAAAATGTCGATAAAAAGGAGGTGGAGTACTGTCACAAGCACCAGACGGAAGACCAATTCCTCATAAATGCCGGCCCCAATCGACAGGATGAATCGGCCGGCCAAGTTGGGGCTGTGCGCGGCCATCATTGGGACGAAATAAGCGAAAAGATAAAGGATCGCCGCCAGCGGCAGCGCCAATGCGAAACTCTCGACCGTCATACCGAGCAGCGTGTTGACCGAAACGTGCCAGGAATCGTTTCGGGCCAGGTGCCAGGCCAGCAGGATGCCTACGACCGCCAATGCCGGCATGAACTGCCCCGTGACGCCGAAGAGTTGAAAAAAATCCTGAATCTTGCTGAAAGCGATGATCCGCTGTTCGGTCTGCGTGATCGGATCGAAGGTAAAGAGGCGCGTGCCGACTTCGTAGATCAGCAGCAGCGGGACCACGAACAAGAGGCTGGCCAGCGGGGTGAGGGATTTTTCGAGATAGGTCTGGCCGGCGGGGCGCGTCGGTGCTGCGGGCAGGAGGCCTGCCGAAAAGGGCTTGGACGCCTCGGCGCGGCTCATCGCGGGGTCCTTTGGGCCTCGGCCTTGGGAACTTCAACGGTCGCAGCGTCGATACATTGCCGGGTGATCCGAATAGATCTGGCTCCTCTGAATCGTCCGATCTGGCCCATGAACTTGTTCTTGCCCTCGGCCTGCATCAGTACGTCGCTGCTCATCGGCTTGTTGGTCGTAATCAGATCGCCGACTTGGAGGCTCATCAGTTCGGTTAATTTGATGGTCGTCTGGGCCAGCAATCCGCGAAGCTCGATCGGCGCGTTCTGTACGTTCTTGGTCAGCCGGCGGAGGTGGTCTTCCTGTCCACCTTTACGTTGGTAGCTGAACCAGTTTTGCGCCGCCAGCACGCCCATGATGGGTTCGATGACGTTGTAGGGAATGCACAGGCTCATGGTGCCGGCGCGGCTGCCCATTTTCAGTTCGAACCCGACAACGACGACGGTTTCGTTGGGCGGAACGATCTGGACCAGTTGCGGGTTGCTTTCAAAGTCGTTGACGCTGAAGGTGACGGGAGTGAGGTTGCTCCATGCTTCGGACAGGTGCTGGGTTGCCCGGTCGGTGATCCGCTGAACCAGCCGCTGCTCGATCTGCGTCAAGGGCCGCTGAGGAATGAACAGGTCGGAACTGCTTCCACCGAGGAGGCGATCGATGATCGGATAGAGAATGAGCGGGGATATTTCCAAGCAAAGCTGGCCGTCAAGTTGCTCAGCTTTAAGGAGGTTGAAGCAGGTCGGATTGGGAAGCGAGTGAATAAATTCGCTATAGGTCAGTTGTTCGATGTGTGCGACCGAGACTTCGATAATCGTTCGGAGATAGCCGGACAGTGCCGCGCCGAGATTTCGCCCGAAGCCTTCGTGGAGGGCTTCGAGGGCGCGCATCTGGTCTTTACTGACGCGCTCGGGACGTTTGAAATCGTAGACACTGACATAGACCGTTGGCCCGGGATAACCTGTATGGCCTGAGTTGCGATTGGGTGGCGGAGGCGGCGCGTCGTTCCCCATCTGGCCGCTATCGACTGCGGCCAGCAGCGCGTCCACTTCGGATTGATCCAATACGTCCGTCAAGGTCTGCGGCCTCCATGCCGAATGCTTCCCGAACCATTATCGGACGTTTTGACCGGAATTCTATACCCTTGCCTTAGGAAACCGTCTCGACCGGCGTTAAGCTTCGTTTCGACCCGTGAGGATGGCCTTCTGGCCACTGGATCGCATTGGCGATTCAATACCTGAAAAACGGTGACGCAATGCCCATACGGAATCTTACTAACCGCCGAGAATTTCTTATGCTGACGACAGCTACCGCACTGGCCAGCCAAGTGCCGGATCTGCTGGCAAAAACCGAGCCGTTTGCCCATCCGACCGCCGCTAAACTGCCACGATGGCGGGGATTTAATCTGCTGGAAAAATTCGTCGCCGAACGCAGCGGACCTTATGTACGCCAGGACTTGAAGTGGATTTCCGACTGGGGATTCAACTTCGTTCGCCTGCCCATGTCCTATCGCTGCTGGACGAAAGACCCGGCGCGGTGGAAGGAGATCGACGAAACCGTGATCGCCGACATCGACCGGGTGATCGAATGGGCAGAGCCGCTTGGCGTGCATGTCAATCTTAATTTCCACCGGGCGCCGGGCTACTGCGTCAATCCGCCACACGAGACGCTTGATCTGTGGACCAATGCCGAAGCCCAGGACGCCTGCGCGTTTCATTGGGCGATGTTCGCGCGCAGGTACAAAGGAATCCCTTCGAGCCGCTTGAGTTTCGATTTGCTGAATGAGCCTGCGGACATGCCGGAAGACAAATATGCCCCAGTTATCCGTCAACTTGTGTCGGCGATTCGGGCCGAGGACGCCAACCGCCTGATCGTCGCGGACGGTCTGGCTTGGGGCAACAAGCCCGTCACCAGCCTGGTCGATCTGAAAGTCGCGCAAAGCACCCGCGGGTACGCACCGGTTCAGGCCAGTCACTACAAAGCCAACTGGATGGAGGGATCCATGTCCTGGCCGGAACCGACCTGGCCCATGACCGTGGGCAACGAACCCCGCTGGGACAAAGATCGCCTGCGCAAAGAGAGGATCAAGCCGTGGCAGGACCTAGCCGCGCGGGGTGTCGGCGTACATGTAGGCGAATGGGGCGCCTACAATCACACCCCGCACACGGTTGTGCTGGCGTGGATGAGGGATCAGCTTGACCTATGGAAAGAAGCCGGGTGGGGATGGGCCTTATGGAACTTTCGCGGGAGTTTCGGCGTGCTGGATTCGGACCGGAAAGACGTAGTGTACGAAGCGCTTGACGGGCACAAGTTGGACAGAAAAATGCTGGACCTGCTGCGCGCCGGTTAATGGGTTCGGTTGGTTTTTGTGTCCGGGAGCAGTCGGACGTTTCAGCCCCGTGCGTTTTACCGGACCTGCAAAAAGCGGCGAATCTGACGGGTTGTGCTTTGTTTCGCTCAAGACACTTCGTATCATCTTCGCTCGGGTGAGGGAAGAATGCGCGTGTTGCGACGGTTAGTCTCTGTCTAGGAAGAATTCATCGTGCGATATCTCTTTCGAGGCCTGATCCGCGATACCGGAAAAGTGGTCGAAGGCCACGTCGAGTCGGCGACCGAGGAGGCCGCGTTCAACACGCTGGCCGAGAACGGGATCGTCACCGAGTCGCTTCGATCTGACCCCAAGCCATTGAGCCTTAATGACGAACTGCCCGACGCCCCGCGGTTTGCCAATGCGCTCGACAGTGCGTTCGACTCGTCATCGATGCAGGTGCCGTTCGACGAACTGACGGAAAAGTATCGTGGCAAGCGCGTCTGGGTGATCGATCGAGATAAAATTCGACGCCGGGTGGCGCAAGTGGTGGATTCGGCACTGACGCAGGCCGACCAGAATGCCGAGGGCGCCGCCAAAATGCGCGAGCGCGTCGCCAATGCCATTCAAGGCCTGTTCAACGACAACCGAAATATAGCCAGCGAACGCATGGCCGGCCCGGGGATGCGCCCCGTGGCCCCCGGCGGAGCTGCCCAGAGCTTTGCCCCGCAAGGGATGCCATCGGAGCAGCCGATCGGGCCGTCCGGCAGCGCGGGACTGGAAGAGCAGATCGGCCGGATCGCCGGACTCGTCCGACAGGCCGAAGTGGCCTTGGCGGCCATCCAGATAGCGGCCCGGAGTGGTGGATTTGGCGGTGGTGGCGGTGGCCCGAGGCGGCGCGCCCTCACCACGGCTCGGCCAGAAAGGCAAAACGAAGTGCTGCTGGAGATATTTAAATCGAACCTCGAACTGCAGCGAGGAGAAACGCTCCCGACCGCGCCGGCTGTGGAATCGCCATCCCCCGCCGCGATGGCCGCGCCGACCCCGGACTCGGGCGAAATGCCGACGTAACGGTCAAGTCGGGATATCGGACTATCTCAAATTTATTGAATCCAGTTGGATAAACCGGGTAACGTGTATAGGATATAGCACGCAGAAATAAGAAGAAAATCAACAAACAAGCCTCGCCGCTTTTTTTTCAATCCTACCAGGAGAAGTTCCAATGAGTGAAGTGAAATCGAGCCTGCTGCCCAACATTGGCAAGCCGGTTCTGTCCGCGCAGATGGGTGAAGACAAGGGTCTCGAACAGCAGGTATTGCTGATGGGGATCGACTTAGGCACCAGCCGGAGTTCCATCGTTACGATGGACGGCCGTCGCAAGACCTGCGACAGCTACATCGGCTTTGCCAAGGATGCAGTCAGCCGCAAGTTCCTTAAGACCGACATTCTTTACGGGCGGGCCGCCTTGGATAACCGCCTGGCCGTCGATCTCTATCGCCCGCTCGAAAAGGGCGTCATCAAGGGCACGTTTGAAGGTGAAGGCGCATCCAACGACGACCCAGAAAAAAATATCGAAGCAGCCAAGCTGCTCGTTAGGCACCTGGTCGACTTGGTTCATCCCGAACGCGATCAACTGCTGTATGGCGTGGTCGGCGTGCCATCGCTGGCCTCGGCAAAGAACAAGAAGGCGATGATCGACGCCTGCAAAGACACGCTCGATGCAGTCATGCTCGTCAGCGAACCGTTTACGGTTGCCTACGGCATGGAACGCATGAGCGGCTGCATCGTGATCGACATCGGTGCCGGCACTACCGACCTGTGCCGTATGCACGGCACCGTGCCCGGGCCGGACGATGAAATCACCAATCCCGTTGCCGGTGACGCCGTTGACCTGAAGTTGTATGACCTGATTAAGGCCAAGTTCCCCCAGGCCCAACTGACGCACAATATGTGCAAGCAGTTCAAGGAACAATATGGCTACGTGAGCGACACCAAGGACAAGATCATCGTCCAGATTCCGGTGGACGGAAAGCCCACGCCGCACGACATCACCGACGTGATGAAGGAAGCCTGCGAACTGCTTGTCCCGCTCATCGTTGCCGGCGTTAAGAAACTGGTCGCCAGTTTCAATCCGGAGTTCCAGGAACAGCTTCGGCAAAACGTCATTCTCTCCGGTGGCGGCGGAATGATGCGCGGCTTGAGCAAGCGCGTGGAAGACGGACTAGTCGATATCGGCGGTGCGAAAGTTAACGTCGTCGAAGAACCCCTTTACGCCGGGGCCAATGGCGCACTCCAACTGGCCGTCGATATGCCGTCGGATTTCTGGGAAAAGCTCCGCTAAGTCTTTCCCACGCAACTCGATTTTTCGACATGATCGAAACAGTCCCGGGCACCGCGCCCGGGACTGTTTTTGTTGCACGCCACATTTGTCGCGCCGGCGGTCGAGTCAGCGGCTACGGACGACGAATCGCCGATCAATCCGCAATTGACGCATGATCGGTTCGATCTCCACAAAGAATCGCTCGCCATCGGGGTGATAGCCCGCCGTCGGCTTCAGGCCCGGCTGACGCGCCAGCCAGAAGGCGTTGTAGCGGGCCATGAACGACTCCCTCAAATACTTGCACAGCATTGACGCCAGCGCCACCGGCAGGCACTGCGCTTCGGCCTTCTCGGTGAAAATGATCCGTGCAATCGAATTATTCCGTTTCATCCAGTATTCGCTCCGGCCCGGCGTTTCGGATTGGCCGTCGATCGCCCAATCTTCGAACATCTGCCGCAAGCCCGGGCCGTAATGTTCCCTTCCCCCCTGCCGATCACAAACGATCACCAGTCCCTGATCCCCATAAGTTCGCAGGAGATAATCGAGATGAATCGCCGCGATTGAAAAGAGCGTATTGCTCTTGTTGCGCGTCGCATCGAACATGCGATTGAGCGGGCCTTCCGCCATCACGCGCGCGCCCATGTACAGGCAGCGCGCAGTCCCGGCAGTCATGTCGGCCTTCAGGCCGTTGGCGAGTAGGCGAATACTCATGGATTGATTCTCGATTGGAAAACCGACCGCCTGGCTGGGCTGATAAAACGGATGAGCCGGCAAATCCGCCAGCGTATGCGCTGCGACCTGTCCGAGAAAATCCTCTAACGAATCGGCCACACCATGAATTGCCCCCGCGAACGCCAGCACCGAGCGCTCCAGTTCCTTCAACCCCGCGGACGGCGAATAGACCGCCTTACTGTCGTTGACGTGCAACGTCCGCCCGCCCCGAGAGCGCGTGCGACGAACAGACTTTCTTAGGCAATGCCAAAGATCCGGCCAAGCCTCCGTCACAGGCGCATCAACCGAAAATGCGCTGCACCCCACGACCAGCGGCCCCAGCATTGGCCCGTACCCCGCTTCATCAATCCCGGCGAAAATCATACCCGCGTCAGTATACCGTCAATCACCCCACCACGCGGATTTCAGCCGTAACAGGGCAGAAGGGCGATGCCCTTGTCCTGCGCGCCGCCAGAACAACCCGGCCGTCTCAATCCCCCAGATTCGTCCCCAGCGCACGCGCGGATTTTAGCAGTGTGTGGTCCGGCGGAATGAGGCGCTGGCGACCGGCGACGTCCATGATATCGGCCTGGCCGATCTGGCCGTTTTGCATCACCACCAGCTTGCCCTTTTCACCCGCCATCAATATCTCAAGTGCATGGCAGCCGTAGCGTGTACCGAGGATGCGATCGTACGGCGTGGGCGTTCCCCCGCGCTGGATATGGCCAAGGATGGTCGCGCGGGTTTCTAATCCTGTCAGAGATTCGATCTCGGCAGCCAATTTGTTGGCGATTCCGCCCAGCCGAATCGGGTCCGGGCTGGTTTCCACCCGGCGGGCCACCGTCTGTTCCCCGCCGATGCACTTGGCACCTTCACTCACGCAAATAATGCTGAACCGCTTGCCCTTGTGATATCGATCCGTCACCACCTCGCAGATTTTGTCCATCGCGAAGGGAATTTCCGGCATAAGGATGATATCTGCCCCGGTCGCAAGTCCCGCATGCAGGGCCAGCCAGCCGGCGTTACGCCCCATCACTTCCACCACCATCACGCGATGATGGCTCATCGCCGTGGAGTGGATTTTGTCGAGGCATTCGGCTGCAGTGGTGACTGCGGTGTCAAAACCGAAGGTGGGGTCGCAGTGCATAAGGTCATTGTCGATGGTCTTGGGCACGCCGATGCAGTTGATGCCATTATTCAGCAAGTTGGCCGCAGCGCCCATCGTGCCGTCCCCGCCAATGCAGACCAATGCATCAAGGTGGTTGACCGCAATGTGTTCCACCACGCGGTCTGTCACGTCGATATAGTCGATTCCGCCGTTTTTCTTCACCGGCCATCGCTGGGGGTTGGCCTGGTTGCTGGTGCCGAGGATCGTCCCGCCAAGGGTGAGGATATTGCTCACGTCCGTCTGCCCGATGGGCCGCATCCGGTTCTGAATCAGCCCGAGGAAGCCGTCTTCAATCCCGTAGACTTCCAGGCGGTGCTGAATCAGCGCGCTTTTTACGACCGCGCGAATGACCGCATTCAGTCCCGGACAATCCCCGCCACCCGTCAGCACGCCGATTCGTTTAATTGCCATGCAATGTTAATCGGCCCGATCTATAACGAATATGACGCGCAAGTGGGCGAATCGCACCCGTCAGATGCCTGCTCTAATCCCGCCCGGAGAAGGACCGATAATATCACTGCCTGAGGACCCGGATTTTTCTTGCAAGTCATGGATATCGCGCCGTATAAATCGCTCGGGTCGCGCCACGCGCTGGCGACCGCGACGACAGGCCTAGAAGGACGACAGGAGAAAACCAATGCGGCAACATCGCAAACTCAGTATCTGGCTATGCAGTGCTCTCGGCCTTATTTCGGGAAGCGCCATGGGGGCGACACTTCTGGACAGCCAGACGCCCGGGAATAGCGACGCCTACACCACTCTCTCGGCACAGTCCCAGTACGCGGCCAGCGGATATATTTCAATCGATCAGAAGTCCGGCGGCTACTTCACCATTGGATCGGGCACACTGATTGCCTCGGACTGGGTCCTGACTGCCGCCCACGTGGTGACGCACCAGATTAGCGGCAGTCCTGCAATCTGGCCCAGCGCCCAGATCACCTTCGGCCAGGGTGCCCAGCGTCCCGGATCGCTTGTTGGCACTTTCAGTGTGGATCAGGTGGTTGTGGCTTCGGGGTGGAACGGGGTCGATCTTTTCGCGGGCAACGATCTGGCCTTGATTCACTTGACAAGCGGTTCCGCGGTCGCCCCGGCGGCGCTCTATAGTGCGAGCCTGCTTGGGACCGAAGTGGGCAAGACCGCGACCATCGTCGGATACCAGGGCGCGACCGGAACGGGCCTCACAGGCAACACCACTTCCACCTATGCCCGCAGAGCCGAAACCGATGTTGTCGATTTGATTGGTGCAGGCACGGGCGGCGCCGATCCAGACACCGCGTCCCTTGGGAAGAATGCCGCGGGAAACAATGTCAACTATGGCTTCGGAAAAGTGAGCACTAACATCATGTTCACGGATTTCGATTCGCCCGATAACGGCACATCGGTGAACAACTCCAGCGACCCTAGCAACTATTACAATTTAATGGGTTCCGGCGACCCTACGACCTACGAAGGGTCGCAGGTTCCCGGCGACAGCGGCGGTGGGCTTTTCCTCACCGTCAGTGGCACAACCTATTTGGCCGGTGTCACTTCGTTCGTCGGCAGTTTTAGCAACACGCCATTTACTCACGGCAGCAATTACGGGTTCTATGGCGATGAGAACGGCTATACCCGCGTCTCCCCATTCCTGAACTTCATCAATACCACCATTCCCGAGCCTAGCGCCCTATCGGCGGTGGTTCTCACAATGCTTCTCCTCAAACGCTCCAGATCCCGCCTGCTGCCGGATGCCTAAGCGCGCGGCCGCAGCTCAAAAACTTCGCAACCATCGTTGATCAGGCAGCCGCTCGCAGGAGTGTTGGACCTGGATAAGGCATAAATCAGGTGTCAAAGGATGGCCCGCGCGGTGTGAAATAGACGCGCGTTGACGTATTGTAGGTATTCGTAAGTTAATTGAAGTCCTCAATTCTCCCGCAAAGGAAACCAACCATGCGTCGAATTTTTTGCACACTTTGCCTGCTCGCCATCAGTCTTGCCGGCATCGCGCGGGCGGACGTGAAATTGCCCGCCATTTTTGGCGACCATATGGTCCTGCAGGCGGGATCGAAAATCACTGTCTGGGGCACCGCCGATGCCGGCGAACACGTCAGCATCAAAATCGGTTCGCAGGAAGACAACACGGTGGCTGGCGAGGATGGCAAGTGGATCGCGACGCTTGATCCGATCAAAAGTGAGGAGGCGGTGACGGTCACGGTCAAAGGCAACAACGAGATTACGCTCAAGGACGTGCTGATTGGTGAAGTGTGGCTGTGCAGCGGGCAGTCGAACATGCAGTTTGCATTACAACGAGCCAATAAGGCCACCGAAGAAATCGCCCAAGCGGATTACCCTAGCATTCGGCTGTTCACCGTGCGAAATACAGCCAAGGCCGAACCACAGGCCGATACCCAGGGCGCGTGGGTGATCTGTTCACCCAAGACTGCGCCCAGTTTCTCGGCAGTTGGGTATTTCTTTGGTCGCGATCTGCACAAGGCTTTGAATAAGCCCGTGGGTTTGATTCACAGCAGTTGGGGCGGCACGCCAGCCGAGGCTTGGACCGATCGGCAATCGCTTGAACGGGAGCCTGAGTTGGCCAAGCGCCTTGCGGACTACGACAAGGCCCTGGCGGCCTATCCTGAAGCCAAGGCGGCTTACGATAAGCAGGTGATTGAGTTGAAGGCGGCGTATGACGCAGCCACGCAGCCGGCAACCACGCCGACAACCCATACATCCGCGGCAGCGACAGCACCGGTGAACCGCGCGGCTTTCAAGGCCCCTCCAGCCCCCGGCGGGCCTAATCAACCCAACTCCCCAACCAATCTTTACAACGGCATGATTCACCCGATCATCGGCTTCCCGATCAAGGGCGTGATCTGGTATCAGGGCGAATCCAACGCCGCCCGCGCCATTCAATACAAGCTATTGCTGACAGCGATGATCAATGGCTGGCGGGCGAAATGGGCCGGGCTGAACAAGGCCAACCCCGGCGCCGGCGACTTCGCATTCCTTATCGTGCAGTTGGCTAATTTTCAAAGCCCCGTCCCCACCCCTGTACAGGCAACCAGCGGCTGGGCTTTATTGCGTGAAGCCCAGGCCGATGTGGCCCGCGAAGTCCCGCGCACGGGTCTGGCTTTGGCTATCGACATCGGCGAAGCCAAAGACATTCACCCGAAGAACAAGCAGGAAGTGGGCCGGCGACTTGCCTTGCAAGCTGAAAAGCTGGTCTACAACCGCGAGGTTCTGGCCAGCGGGCCAACTCTGAAATCAATGAAGATCGACGAAGGGAAGGCCATCCTCACCTTCGATCATGTTGGCCAGGGTTTGCAAGCCAAGGGCGAAAAACTGATGGGCTTTGCCATCGCCAGCGCGGAAAGCCCATGGGAATTTGCCGATGCAAAAATCGACGGCGCTACGGTGGTGCTGAGCAACGAGTCGATCCCCCATCCCACACGCGTGCGGTATGGCTGGGCCGACAACCCGGACCAGGCCAATCTTTATAACTCCGCGGACCTGCCGGCAGTCCCGTTTCGCACCGATCGGTAGAGACCCCGGGGCGAAATCATTGGAGATGCCGTACGGGGTTATGGCTGCATTTTCGTGCCGCAGACGCAGACAAAGGGCCGGAGTTTTTCCGTGCGCTTGTCGGGTGGGATTTTGACCTCGATTTGGCAACGGCAACGCGGACACTCGAGCTGTTCCCCGGCGCGCGGCATCAATGAGTCAACAGGATCGGCCGCAGCATTGGAACCCTGCGAAGGCTCGTCGGCCTCCAGCACGTCGCTGCGCCGATCCATCGCCAGGTTAGCCAACTTGTCGGCTAGTTCGTTCTTGTGTCGCAGGTTGTGGGTGATCCGGGCCTCGGCAAAGTGCCGGATAAGCTGTTGCGCATCGTCATAAAGCAGGCGCATGTCCGGGTGCTTCACGCGGTATTCTCCGTTCATCTGCTTGATGATCAGCTCGCTATCTCCGCGGATGAGCACCTTGCGGGCACCCAGCTTTTTCGCCTCCTGCATGGCCAGTATCAACGCGCGATACTCCGCGACGTTATTCGTCGCACGACCGATGAAACGGCCCAGCGTAACCAGCGGGGTATTGTCGGCAGCGCGAACCACCACACCCACCCCCGCCGGCCCGGGATTCCCACGCGATCCGCCATCAAATTCCAGTACAAGTGTTTCGTCCATCGTATTAAGTCCGGGCTAAATGCAGGTGTATCGGCGACCGACCGGATGGTAACGGCGCGACATAACCCATTCAACGACGCGCCAGGAGAACCGCGCTGGCGAATCGCCCGTCGTAAAAATCGCCGTCAGTTTCCATGCTCTCGCGGCCGCCCTATAGTTGAAGGAAATTGTCCACCATACGAGGAGCAAAATATGTCGATTGTGGCATTGGCGGCAAAATCACCGGGGGGACGGCTGGAACCCTTTGAATTCGATCCGGGAACACTCGGCACTGAGCAGGTCGAAATTCAAGTCGATTTTTGCGGAATCTGTCATTCGGATCAGTCGATGCTCGACAACGAATGGCACATGACGCAATACCCATTCGTGCCCGGACACGAGGTATCAGGCACCGTGCTGAAAATGGGCGATCAGGCTAAGGGCCTGAAGGTCGGCCAGCGGGTGGGATTGGGTTGGTATGCCCAAAGCTGCATGGTCTGCAAGCAGTGCCGCAGTGGAAATGACAACCTCTGCTCCACCGCAGAGCAAACCATCGTCCACCGTCATGGCGGGTTCGCCCAGCGCGTGCGTTGTCACTGGGGGTGGGCCATACCCCTGCCCGATACGCTTGACCCTGCCGTCGTCGGTCCCCTTTTCTGTGGCGGATTGACCGTCTTTGGCCCGATCGTTGAATGCAACGTCAAGCCAACCGACCGCGTGGGTGTGATCGGCATCGGGGGGCTGGGGCACCTGGCATTGCAGTTCCTGAATAAATGGGGCTGCGAAGTGACTGCGTTTTCCTCAACACAATCCAAGCACAACGAGATTAAGAAAATGGGCGCCCACCACGTGGTGGATTCAAAAAATCCCGCGGCGATGAAGGAAATCGCTGGTTCACTCGATTTTGTCCTCTCAACCGTGACGGCGACGCTTGACTGGGGCACCGTCATTGAGACGCTTGCTCCCAAAGGCCGGCTGCATATCGTCGGCGTGCCCGATGCGCCGATTCCCCTACAGGTTTTTCCGCTGATCGCAGGGCAAAAATCGATCGGTGGCTCACCACTGGGCAGCCCGGCGACCGCAAGCACCATGCTCGATTTCTGTGCGCGTCATAAGATCGCGCCGGTGACCGAAATGTTCCCGATGTCCAAAGCCAACGAAGCCATCGATCATCTTCGCGCGGGTAAGGCCCGGTACCGGATCGTCTTGAAAAATGACCTGCATTGAACGCTCACCGACGATTGGATCGGAACGGAAGCCCCTGAACCGACCGGACCAAGCGGCCGCAACGGTGCGCCCATTCTGCTTCGCCTGCTTTGAGCTTTCAGCGGATTGCGATAGATTCTGATTCAATGAATAAGCCTCGCGTCCTGCTTATCGCCGAAAACGCCAACCCATACATGGTGAGCGTTCCACTCGAAGGCTGGTCGCATTCACGGGCCATAGCCGACCTGGCCGATGTTCACGTCGTCACCCAAATCCGTAATCGTGAATCGTTCCTTAAGCAGGGCCTGATCGAAGGTAAGGATTTCACGGCGCTCGACACCGAATTCGTGGCCAAGCGGATCGATCGAATCGGCCGGTTTTTGCGGGGCGGAAAAGGCAAAGGCTGGACGACCTGGGCCGCGTTCGTCAGCCTGGGTTATTACACTTTTGAGAAGATGGTGTGGAAGCGATTTAGGGCAGACCTCCTGGCGGGCAAATATGATCTAGTCCATCGGCTCATTCCGCTCAGCCCAACAACGCCGAGCAAAATGGCCGCCCGGTGCGCCCGCATCGGCGTGCCGTTTATCGTCGGGCCATTGAATGGCGGGGTGCCCTGGCCCAAAGGCTTTGAAAGCGTCCGCAGGCAAGAAAAGGAATGGCTCAGCTATGTGCGTGGGGCCTACAAGCTCATGCCCGGATACGGCTCGACGAGAAAAAAATCCGCGGCAATCCTGATCGGCTCGCGTGATACCTTCGCGCAGATGCACAAGAAATATCACGACAAGTGCTTCTATGTGCCGGAAAATGCCATCGATCCGGCGCGGTTTACGGTTCGGCGGACACATGCGACCATGCCCCCGATCCGACTGGTGTTCGTTGGCCGCCTGGTTCCCTATAAAGGGGCCGACATAGTGCTTGATGCAGCTTTGCCGTTCTTAATCGACGGATCGCTGACACTTGAAATCATCGGTGACGGCCCGCAGATGCAAGGCTTGAAAGACAAGATCGCGCAGAACGAGCTAAGCGATAAGGTTACGCTGGCCGGCTGGGTCAAGCACCGATTCCTAGCCGAGCGTTTGATCCAATCCGACGTGTTTGTCTTCCCCAGCATCCGCGAATTCGGCGGGGCCGTTGCGCTCGAAGCCATGGCGGTCGGGCTGGTCCCCATCGTAGTGAATTATGGCGGACCGGGAGAACTGGTCACGCCCAAGACCGGCTTCCTCTTAGACATGGCCCCGAGAGAGAGCATCGTGCAGCAACTCCGGGACCTCCTCGGCAGGCTGGTGGCCGATCCCGGCCTGATCGACGAGCGATCGCAAGCCGCTTATGAGAGGGCGCACGGCAAATTCACCTGGCAGGCCAAGGCAAAAGACGTGCTGGCGGTGTACGAGTGGGTGCTGGGCCGCGCGGACAAGCCTCACTTCGCTATGCCGGTACCCGACTGATATTTCGGTTGAATTATTTGGTATCGACTAACGTCGTCGGGGTAAGATGGTCCATACAGGTTCGACGCGGCACACTTTCCATGTGCCGTCGAACGCAGTTCAACACTCTTTTCAGGAGCTTGAAATGAACCGCTGGACGTTCTGCTTATTGGCGATGGTGGTGGGCACGATTGGCGTGGGCTGCGCTAAGCCTCAAGGCCCACGGGTAATGCAACCTAGTACGAATGTTCAGACCTTCACCGGCACACTCAGGAATGTAAGCCAGGTGATTGGCGGTTCGGCCAGTGGATGGGAGCTGGTCATGCCCGCCGGCGCCGGCCGCACGCCGGAGATTCTGCCACTTGATGTCT
This sequence comes from Tepidisphaerales bacterium, assembly GCA_038234815.1. Lineage (GTDB taxonomy): Bacteria > Planctomycetota > Phycisphaerae > Tepidisphaerales > Tepidisphaeraceae > JBBQSU01. Next base: position 20,769 of record JBBQSU010000005.1, read on the forward strand.
CGGCTCTGCCCGCCGAAGCCAAAGCCCTGGAAGGTGAAGAAGTGACGGTAAAGGTGTCGGGGCGAACCGATCAAAACACCTACGTCGCCCAAAGTCTGCGCAAGCTGGGACAATAGACCCGGTGGCGCCTGCTCATCCCCACAACGCAAACAGCCCCGGTTTGTGAACCGGGGCTGCTAATGCGTTAGATGATTTCGGAGATTCAGCCGGCCTTGGCCGGATAGAACGGCTTGGCATTCTGATGCTGCGCGGCAGGATGCGGGATGGCCGCCGACTCGGCCCGCGGGTGCGCCTGGTCATACACTTCCTTCATCCGGCTGGTCGTCAGGTGCGTATAAATCTGTGTGGTGCTGAGCGATTGGTGTCCCAGCAACTCCTGCACGCTGCGCAGGTCCGCGCCGTTATTCAGCAGGTGCGTGGCGAAGCTGTGCCGCAGGGTGTGCGGGCTGATCCCTGGATCGAGTCCGGCTTCGACCAGGTATTTGTCCAGCTTGCGGCGTACCGAGCGCGTGCTGAGGCTGCTGCCATGCTTGTTGAGGAAGACACGTGGCGACTGATGCTGCTGGCTTTTGCCATCAACGGCGCGAAGTTCAAAATACCGCTGCACCGCTTTGATCGCCTGACTGCCGATGGGGGTAAGACGATCCTTGCGGCCTTTGCCTTTGACGCGTAAGACGCCTTCCTGAAGGTCGATGTCACCGGTCTCCAGTTCCACCAGTTCGCTCACGCGGATGCCACTGCTGTACAGCACTTCGAGCATGGCCTTATCCCGCGCAGCCAGCAGATCGCCGTCACCGGGGGCATCCAGGAGCTTCTGCACCTGTTCCAGGTCCAGGCACTTGGGCAGGCGCTTTTCCTGCTTGGGCGTGCGGATGGTGCTGAGCGGATGCACAGTCAGCAGACTGCGCTTAATCAGGAACTTGTAAAAGCTCCGCAGGGTGGCCAGTTTGCGGGCGGTCGTACTCTTGGTGTAGTTCTGGCCGTAAAGATAAGCCAGAAATTCGCGGATCGTCAGCGGCTCGACCTTCAGATGTTTTTCGTCGAGTTGTTCGGGCGTGAGATTACTGGGGGGATTTGTGGCGCTATTCGGCCCGATATTCCCAGCCAGATACTGCCCGAACTGAATCAGGTCGGCACCATAGCTCTTAAAGGTGTAATCACTGAAGTGCCGCTCGTACTTGAGATAGTCAAGAAATTGCTTGACGAGGGGGGTAAAGGACTTCTCCAGCGCAGGAGTGCCCACGAGTGGAAGTGCGGTGTTCATAGAAACCGGCTAGCGAGCAAGCGGATCCGAAATATAACGCCGGCAACGGTCCGGCCCGTGTCGTGGGACGATCCTCGTCTCACTCAACAATTTGATCTTATTGAAGGTCCCGATAAGGATTCCAATAACATCATGCTGCTTTCTTCGGCAAGAATGCCTTTAATTCTTTTGCCAAATGTTGGCCAAGCTGATGTGACAGGACCGCAGCGTCGAACCAGTCGAACGAAACGTCCCGGCGATTGACCATGCCGATGAGCGCATCGAGCACCGCCGATTCCTGCCCCACTTCGTACTTGAAGCAGAACTGATCCTTCCCCTTCACGAGACTGATGGTTTTCGTTTCCGGCATTGACGACACTCCGTCCAAGAGTCTGGCATCGCAGCGCCGGCCTTCACGCAACACGCGCAAAAGTCCGGCGGTGCCACTTGTTTTATTTTCCAGCCTGCCGCTGGCTCAGCAGGTCGGCAATCAGTTCGTGGTAGGCAAAACCACAATACCGATCCATGCTGATGAAATACTCTTTCGTGCCCAGTGGGCCGACAGGATCATTTCGCCCGGCGGCATAAGACAGCACGGCGGCGCGGGTCGACCCATTCGCGGCATCAAACATTCCGACCGCCTGAAGGAAGTCGGCGTGCTGCGGCATCGACATCCCGGCCTGGTCTTTCGCCTGCCGGGCCAGTTCCCTCGGGTCAATTCCGTCGGGCCGGCTAAACGATCCCGGCTTGCCAAACCATTGCAACGCCCCCCCGAATTTCGGTGGGCTGTAGGGATCGAAGATCGTCACCGTCGGCACGATCAGGGCCTGACATCCCAGCAGATCACAAACCAGGTTGGCCTGCTGAGGGGTTTCAATTTTTTCAATCCGCAGGGCCGAATAGACCTCGATCACCCGGTTCACCGGAATGACCGTCAGCCCCTGCACCTGCTGAAGCTGCTGGAAGAGCAGATCGGCCTGTAAGACCGGATCGATCTGCTGCTGCCCACTCAGGTTGATCGCCGGGGCGACTGCCCACACTTCACGCGTCGATCCCGGCAGGCTCGTCAGCCTTTCCGAACCATATTTCGGTGTGCGACAACCGGCCAGACACACCAGAGTGAAAACCAGGATGCTCCGCATCAATGTCATGGCTTCGTCCTTGAAGCGAGGTTCAAAACGATTCACCGGGGCGCACAAGTCCGATCGCCACGGCTTTACTATTATCGGCCAATCTCGCTCGAATCCGTAGCCCCAACCGCTTCGGCCTTTTTGGCTTTGCCTTCGGTCGACGCGGTGAATGTCATCGGAACCTGCGCCGGGACCGACCAGACCGATTCATTCCCACCGCGGTCGCTGATGAAGAAAATCTGGTTGTCGGCCGACCAACTCGGGGAAAGATTCGTGCCATTGCCGTCGGTGAGACGCTGGCGGTTGGTGCCGTCGAGGTTCACGGTCCAGATGTCCTGCTGTCCGCGCACCTTGCGGCCATTACGCAGCGTCGGTTCGACGATGGTGGCAAAAGCCAGTCGTTTGCCGTCGGGGCTGAAGCCGGGGCTGACGATGGCAGCATTAGTGCTGACGGCCACCTCGGTCAGGTGGTGCGCTTCGTTGTTAAGCAGTTCCACCGTCCACAGGCTGAACCACCGCGAGCCGCGCTGGCGGGCGCGCTGAAACGCGATCCGGTCTACGCCCTTTTCCGGGGACCAGACCGGGAACAGTCCGTAGCCGATCTGACGTTTTTCCATCGTTCCCAGATCAACCGTCCACAATTCCCACTGATTGCTGCGCGCGCCCAGGCTTGAAAAAACCAATCGCCCGCAGTCGGGACTGAAACTTGGATGCACACACTGCATGGTCCCGCTTGTCGCCTGCGTGACATTCTTGCCATCGAGGTCCGTAAGGTAAATCTGCCAGTTCCCCGTTCGGTTCGAGGCGAACGCGATTTTTTTCCCGTCGGGGCTGAAGGTGGGGTAGGCATCGTCAGCGGGGTCTTCGGTCAGTTTCTGCACCGCCAGACCGTCGCAACGCTGCAAGTAAATGTCGGGGTGTTCACTATGCCGGGTGGAAGCGAAAACAAACCATTTGCCGGTCGGATCGATACTGACAGCCGAATCGTAGCCCTCGTCAACGAATGTGTGCTGCTGGAAGCCGGACGCCCCCACCGGCATGGCCGGCGCGAGTGTCTGCCCGGCGAATTCCCCGAAGACATTGACCGCAGGCGCGTTGCTGACTGCAAACGGGTCTTGAAATGAATCGGATGCCCCGGGGACTTCGGCCTGGGCCACCGCCTCAGTTTGCGCGCGGTGTGCGCACCCGGCCGTGCCCATGACGGCCACGAACGCCCCGCCGGTCAAAACCCATCGTATTGCTCGTGCCATACTCATGTGCGTCCTTTTTGGGCCGAAGTTCACAGAAACGGATGTCCATCTGCGATATCGGCTTGAAAGTCTCGACGGGTGAGTCCGTCGGGGTGGCTATGACGCTGGAGGGATTATCGGACGTTGATCGGCCGGACCTTGAATTATCTTCAGCGCGGAAAAGGTGAACAAGAACTGCCGCTCGCCGTGAAAGCGAACCGCGTCAGGACCCTGCGACTATTGCGGTCCCTGCCCGGGCGCCGGGAAGAAACTGGGGATGTCGTGGATTAGCCAGTTGCCGTCGATCTGCTCAAACTTGAATTCTTCCCGGCCATCAAAATCCGCTTTCTCCCAGTCGATCAGGATCATGCCAATGGCCACGCGAAGTTTGAGGTTAGGCTCGAACTGGATGCTGAGCCGCTGATTCGACTTCATACCGACGACCCGGCCCATTCGCGGGGACTGCTGCGCCTGCTTCATCAGTTGGATGAAGTTTTCTTTGCTCACCCGCTCGTGGAATTTGTCAGTGAACAGCCCGTAGGCCGCGTCGTAGTTGCCTGTATTCATAAAGCCGCCGAGTTTGCCGACAACCTTGTCGATCTCGGCGGTGTCGCGGTTGTATTGCGCGGTTTCGATGGCCGTGTTGGCCAGCACCGCTGCGGCAATACCCAGGCTCAGGACCAGACCAACAATCGCCAAACCCTTGCCCGTCTGCGTGCCGTTGCTTCCGATAATCTGCCGAAGCGCAAAGACCGCGAAAGTGATGCCGACCACCGGAATGATCAGCAAGACGACACTGAGCCAGGCCGCGACGCTCGCCAGGCCGATAACGACGCTGGTGACAGCGAGCGAATTGATAGCGACGTAATCGGTAGACCCCACGCCGGCAGTGGTGGACATTTTGTGCAGTGAAGCCAGCGGATCGGCTGGCTGGCTGTCAGGGACGACTGAAGTCTGGTTGCTTGTTTCGGCCATCGGTTAAGGTCCGTTCAAGAAGAAAAGCAAATGTGTCCGATGCTGTTGAAAGGCCCCCGCCTGGCAGGGGCGAGAGTCCGCTTTTCGCCATAATGAAAGTAAGCCCCTTATGAGCAAACGTCAACTCATCGATGAAATTCGTCAACACAACCCGACAGCTCAACCGAAGTTTCTGTCGCAGTTCGATGACGTGGCGCTTCAACAGTATCTGGACAACCTGCTGTCCGTCGCCCGCAAGCGTGCCCACTCGGCCAACTGGGCCGAGCAATCCGCCAGCGTGAAAATCGCCTCGTAAGCGGCGTTCCCATCCGTCCCCGGACGCCTCTCTCCGATCGATGCCGGCTGCCGAGTTCGGCCCTTAAGAGTCATCAGAAAAACAAAACCGTGGACGCAAAGTGAACCTGCATTTCAGCAGCACGCTTTGCGTCCACGGCGTTTTTATTAAGCGATCAACCCACGATCAGCGAACGTGCCAGATGCTCAGGCGGCTGGACGGACGCAGCAGTAGGATCGTATCGATGTCGTCGTTGATGGTCGTATATTCCCAAGCCATGTTCCGGGCGATCATCGCCCCGCGTTCCTGGCCGGAATAGGCCGGCGTCATGCACCCGGCCGAAACGAACATCGAACCGACAAAGAGGATGAGCAAAGCAAGTGACTTCATGGTTGGTGGTCCTCAAATACTAGCGCGTCGGCGCGCCTCCACAGCGAGATAAAAAGAGTGTAACGAACCGGTCGCGCGATTGTCAAAGGCGATCAAGGTTTTCAGCATTGTTGTCCGACGCATTCGGAGCGGCGACGGCGAGCATCGCCAGTTGTGCACGGTGGCCGGCCAAATTGCCCTCAAGCAGCGAGCGCGTCTTTGCGTCAAACAGTTTCGCGCTTTTCAACACCTGTTCATACGCCACCACCGCGGCCTGCTGCGCCTCGATCAACTTGGGAATCAGAAAATCAAATGACAGAAACGCAAGATACTGCTCACTCATATCCACAGGTGTCCGGCCGATTGCCCCGCCGGCGGCAACGATGCATTCGGCCAGCGCCGCCGAATTGGATCGGCTGGATTGAACCATTTCCATGAGGGGCTGCCGGTATCGCGCGTGCGCTTTGTCCAGATAAGACCACCGGGCCTCCATGAAGCGAAAAAGGCTGCCTTGCTCGATGGCGAACAACCGCCGCAAAAGGTCGGTGGGTGTGGGCGAGGCTGCGATGCTTGGGGCCGAGGGCATAGGAGACATTGCACAAAAAAACGCACACAAATTATCGGACCGCATCTGGCAACAGCACGACTGATGCCGGATGCGGCGTAACATCGGCCATTCCCGGGACAGCATTGCCCGCCGGTGCCATGTAGAGCTTGTCATAGCCGGACGTCAGGTTCGTCAGGCCGTTCCATCCCAAAAATAGCACCAGCAGCAGGACCGCGGATCCCACCGACAAAGCCAGACCGATCGGCTGACCGACAAACTCGGGCGCTTCGCTGTCTTCCAGATACATTACCTTGACCACGCGCGCGTAAAAATAAAGACTGATGATCGTGTTCAACCCGATCACGCCCACCAGAATCCACCAATAGCTGCCGTTCTGAATCAGCGCCCAGAGGATATTCACCTTGGCCGTGAAACCGGCCAGCGGAGGCAAGCCCACCAGGCTGAACATGAACACTGCCATGCACAGCGCCAGCACCGGCGAACGCTTGCCCAAGCCGGCGAACGCGGAGATGTCTTCGGATCCCGTTTCGCGCCAGACCACGCCGGCAACAGAAAACGCGCCCAGATTCATAAATAGATACACCGCCAGGTAAAGCAACAGCGCCTGCGCCGCAGCGGCGGATGGATCAAAGCCGGCCTCGGCCCTATTGCCTCGAATCAGCAGTGAAACGGCGCAGAGCATGTAACCGGCATGGGCGATCGAGCTATAGGCCAGCAGGCGCTTGATGTTCTGTTGGAAAAAGGCCGCGGTGTTGCCCACCGTGGCGGAGATCGCGCCGAGCAGGCCGATCAGCACCGCCAGGGTGCCGAGCGTTGAAGAATCAGCGAACGATCCGGCCTGGGCAAGGGTCTGCGTGAGCCGCAGCAGCAGCAGCAGCGCCGCGCCTTTGGACGCGACCGACAAAAAGGCGCTAACCTCGATGCTGGCCCCTTCGAAGACGTCGGGACACCAGAAGTGAAAGGGGACCGCGGAGATCTTGAATCCGATGCCGACAATCAGGCCGGACAGGCCGACGACCAGCAGTGCCGAGCCGGAAGTGGTGGCAAGCAACTTCGCGGCCAGATCGGGCCACTGAAGCGTGCCAAACAAGCCGTACAAAAGCGAAACGCCGAAGATCATGATCGAACTGGTCACGGCACCAAACAGGACATATTTCAGTGAAGCCTCGGCCCCCACGCGATGGGTCTTGCGAAACCCCGCCAGCACATAGCTGGGCAGGCTGGCCATTTCAATAGCCATCACGAGCATCAGCAGGTGCGTCGTAGAAACCATCAAACACATGCCCAGGGTCGCCCCGAGCAACAGCGTGAAGAATTCCGGGCCGTCACCTTCATGAAGCGACGGCGACGCAGTGACAAACCACAGCAGGACGATGCACGAAGCGAAGATCAGCAGGAGAATTTTCCAGAAATAAGCCACCGGATCGGACAAGAGCAGCGAGCGGAAAAAAGTACCGGTGGTGTGCTCGCAGCCGATCAGCAGCAACGACAGAAGGGCCAGAAGCAGGCCCGACAAAGCGATTAGCGCACACAGTGTGTTGCTCTTGCGGCTGAAAAACGGAGCGACCAGGACCGACACGATTGAGGCGACGAGGATCAACTCGGCCCAGAATGGCCGCAGCTCATTCCAGCCGGGAATGTATGGAAGGCCGATGCTCGCCAATGTCATCAACATGAAACGCCCTTTTAGCGGACCTGGAAGAGGGAGAACATCGCCGCCACGGTGGTGTTGGTGAAGAGGAACACGCCCATCGGAATCACGCCCAGAAAAATGGCCATAATCGCCAGCGAGGTGAGCACGGTCAGTTCGCGAGCGTCGGCATCAGGGAAGTTCTTGTATTCGGCCTTTTCCGGGCCGAAGTAGACCCGCTGGACACACCAAAGCATGTACCCTGCGGTCAGAACCACTCCCGTGCAGGCCAGGATCGCCAGGCTATAAATTTGCCCGCGGGTGGCATAACCAAAGTGCCGAAGGATGCCATCAGGCTTAGCCGCCTGAAAAGCCCCCAATAGCACCATCACTTCACCCACAAATCCGCACAACCCCGGCAGACCCAGATTGCCGAAACAGGCGACGATACTGAAGCCGGTGTAGACCGGCATCGTGGTCGCTATCCCGCCGAACCGTGAAAGCTCGCGGTGGTGCGCGCGTTCATACACCACGCCAACGACAAAGAACATCATGGCGCTGATGATTCCGTGCGAAATCATTATGAATAGCGCCCCGCTCACGCCGGCGTCGGTCATAACCGCAGCGCCCAGCACCACGAAGCCCATGTGCGAGACCGAACTGTAGGCCACAAGTTTCTTAAAGTCGGTCTGGCTCATGGCGCACAGCGCGCCATAGATGATGCTGACCACGCCGACGATGCCAACGATAAACCACAGGCTGCGGGCCGCTTCGGGAAAGAGCGGATAGGCGATCCTGAAAATGCCGTAGCCACCCATCTTCAGCAGGATCGCGGCCAGGATCATGCTGATGGGCGTGGGGGCTTCCACGTGGGCATCGGGCAACCATGTATGAAACGGAACCGCAGGCACCTTGATGAGAAATCCCACCATCGCAAGCGAGAAGAAAATCGGGACGACTTTCAACCAGTTGCCCACGCCGGCCAGCTTGGCCTGCACTTCCGGCGAGGCCAGCGTCACCAGGTCAAACGTGCCACCGGGGATCACGCTGCGGCTGAAAAGATACGTCCCAATCAGGACGATGAGCAGGCCAATCGACCCGACCAATGTATAAAGGAAAAACTTGATGGCTGCGTATTCTTTTCTCGGCCCGCCCCAGATGCCGATCAGAAAGTACATCGGCAGCAGGCTGACCTCAAAAAAGACATAGAACAGGAAGAAATCGAGCGACAGGAACACACCGAGAATGCCCGTTTCGAGAAACAGGAACAGGGCCATGTAGCCTTTAAGCTGTTTTTCGATGTTCCACGAAGCGATACAGGACAAGAGGCAAATGAACGTGGTGAGGATCACCAGCGGAAAGCTCAGCCCGTCCATCCCCACTTTGTATTTGATGTTGAACGCGGGGATCCAGCTCGTCTCCTGCACCATCTGCACCACCCCGCCGGAGGTGCTATAGCCATACACCCCCTTGGTGTTCCAGTCGAAGGTGACAAAGAGCAACAGTGACAGGAGGAAGGTGAGGATGGTAAAGGAAAGCGCCGTCCAGCGGATGGCGTCACGGCCCTTGGCCAGCAGCACGCACAGCATCCCGAACGTCGGCATGAAGATCAGGATGGTGAGAAGATTTGCTTTCAGGAAGTCCATAGTTTGTACCGCGGGGGGTCCGTGAGTTTACGTTCTATTTGTCCCAACACGGGCGAAATATGCCCGAGAATTCACTGCCCTTTTATCGTGACAGCACCACCAGAATCGCCGCGGCGATGCCCAGCATCACCACGGCCATGAGGCTTGTCATATACAGCCGAATCCGACCACTTTCGGGGTTGCGGACCGAATTACCGAACGACCAGGCGACTTTGCCCACACCGTTCACCGCACCGTCCACAACGTACTTGTCGTTCAGGCCGGTCAGTTTTGAAAGACCACGCACCATGCCGGCGGCACCGTTCACCAGGCCATCCACGACGTACTTATCAAACGCCGCCGCCACCGCGCTGACCGCCAGCGTCACGCCGATGAAAACCTGTCCGTACAGCTCATCGAAATACATCCGGTTTTTCAGCCAGACATTAATCCACCGCACCGGCGGAATGCGCATCAGCACATCCGTGACTGCATAGCCCTTCATGTAGATCAAAAAGGCCAGGCCGATTCCAACCAACCAGGCGAAACCAACCGACTTGTGCATCAAATGTTCGCCGTGTTCCAGGGCCTCTTCCGAGGGCGAGAGTTTCTGCGCAACCGGGGCCACTTCGACCGGAGCTTCGGCTTCGATCATTGACTTTTCTTCGGACTTGGTCGACCAGGCCTGCGAAAAAACCTCCGGGGAAACGATATTGGCGATTTCCACCTGCGCCGCTTCAATCATCTCCTTCACGTTCATGTATTTTCCGCCGACGATGCTGGCACCGGCGAGAATAATGAGGGGAAAGTAAAGAATCGGAGATTCGTGAGCATGATCGTGCAGATGCTGGTTGCGCGGTTTGCCCCAGAAAGTGAGCGTCCAGCAGCGCATCATGTAAAAAGCGGTGAGGTATGCGACAATCGTCGGTGCCCAGAAGAAAATCCAATAGGCGTGCCGTCCGAGCGGACTGTGATCGGAAAGGAATCCGAAAGCTGCGGCGTGGGTGAGAATCAAGTCTTTGGAGTAAAATCCGCTAAAACCCCACCCCGCGACACTGAACCCGGAGATGGCCAGCACCGCCACGAAAAACGTCAGCGCGGTGACGGGAATTCTCTTGAGCAGCCCGCCATACTGGGGCAATTCCTGCTCGTGGTGGGCGGCATGGATGACACTGCCTGAACCCAAAAACAAAAGTGCTTTGAAGAAAGCGTGGGTGATGAGGTGAAACAATGCCCCCACCCAACTGCCGATGCCCATCGCCAGGATCATATAGCCCAGTTGCGAGAGGGTGCTGTAGGCCAGGACTTTCTTGATGTCCGTCTGGGCCAGAGCAATCAGCGCGGCCATCGTCAGGGTAGTACAACCGATGACCGCAATGAACAGCCGGGCATCAGGCGTGAGGATGGGGAAGATTCGGCCCACCAGATAGACCCCCGCGGCCACCATGGTCGCGGCGTGGATCAGCGCGCTGACCGGCGTGGGGCCTTCCATGGCATCGGGAAGCCAGACGTGCAACGGAAACTGCGCGCTCTTGCCGATCGCGCCAAAAAACAGGCCGATGCCCATCACGGTCAGGCCAAATGTCCCGAAGACCAGTCCCCCGGGGAGAGTGACAGCCGTTCCGGTGCTGGCTGCCGGACCGAGAATCCGCCAAAGCTCCGGCAGCGTGGTGTTGCCCAGGTGATAGAATAAAATGCCAAAGCCGATGAGAAATCCGAAGTCGCCCACGCGGTTAGTGACGAAGGCTTTGATGGCGGCGTTGGACGCGGATTTTTTCTCGTACCAGAAGCCGATGAGCAGGTACGAGCAAAGCCCCACCAGCTCCCAGAAAATAAACAATTGCAGAACGGTTCCGCTAATCACCAGCCCCAACATACTGAAGCAAAACAGCCCAAGATAGGTGAAGAACCGCCCGAACCGCTTGTCCTGGCTCATGTAACCGATGCTGAAGACGTGAACGAGCGTCGCAACCAGTGTCACCATGCTGAACATGGCGATGGTGAGGCTGTCCACATACACGCCGACATCCAGATACCCCGGATGGGCCTGACCCATGCCCGGGCCGGTCGGAATCCAGCCATAGGTTTGCAGGATCGGCCGGTTATTATACCCCCAGGCTTCAGGCCCCTTTTCGGCCTGCATCCAGTAGGTCATAGCGACCATACTTAGCACAAAACTGGCCAGGATGAACATCGTCCCGACGATCCCCGCCAGCGGCGATCCCAGGCGCTTGCCTAGAAAAACCAGCAGCACAAACGACACCAGTGGCAGCAGCGTCGCGATCAAGAGTAATAATGCGGGCGTCGGCATAATATTCACAGATAAATCCCTCGGACCCGATCAACCGGAAAATCCTCCGGCGAGCGACCCGACGGCGATCATCCCTATCCCTTCAGATTCTGCGCTCTCTCGACATCAATCGTCTGGAAGTTGTTATAGAAGTTCAGAAAGATCGCCAGCGCCACTGCGGCCTCCGCTGCGGCCAGGACGATGACAAACACGGCAAAAATTTGCCCGTCCAAGGCCGGTTGGCCCGCTGTACCGGCATAGGAAAAATGATTGAACGCGACCAGATTGACATTGGCCGCGTTCAGGATCAGTTCCACGCCCATCAGGATACCTATGGCGTTGCGTTTAAGCATGATCGTCAGCAGCCCGCTGACAAACATCAGCCCGGCCAGGATCAGATAATGGTTCAAACCGATCGACATCATTCCATCAGCTCCAGGACTTTGCCCGCTTGGGGGCTTCGGTCAGCTCCTGCACCGGCATGTCCGACTCGCGGCGCTTGGCAAGATAGGCCGCGCCGATCATCACCACCAGCAACAGGACGCTGGCAACTTCAAACGGAACCAGATAGTCACCCAAAAGCGCCTGGCCGAAACGCTCGATCGGATATCCCGACCCGACCGCAGGCGGTTCGGTGGTCGTGGGTCGATGCACGATCCCCATCACCAGCGCCACAAACAACACCACGGAAAAACTCGTCGCCACGATCACTTCCGGCAACTTTGGCTCGAATCGACTAAACGGTGATTTGCTGGTCAGCATCACGCCAAAGATGATCAATATCAGTGTCCCGCCGGCGTAAACCACCAGTTGAACCGCAGCGAGAAACTCGGCATCGAGCAAAAAATACAGTCCAGCGACGCCCGTGAGTGTAAACAGAAGGAAAACCGCCATGCGCACGATGTTGCGAGAAATGACCACGCCTATCGCCGCCCCGGCGGTCATGAGCGCAAAGACGTAAAACAGAACCGTCTGAACGAGATTGGCATCCACCGCAACTGGCATTTTTTACTTTCGGCATCGAGCCGGCCAACTTAAGCCTTTACGAGGCTCGGGGGTACTTCATCAATCGCCGTCGGATCGGTCAGGCGCAGCACCTGCTTTCGGCCCGACAAGAAGGCAAAGGCCACCCACGCACAAACCAGCCCAAACAGGCTGAGTCCGACGAGCGTCAACAGTATTTGCACAACCATCGCCGGGAAGGCCTGTCCGCGCGTCCAGTCGGCAACGCTGAACGGGTTGTAATCCGCCCAGGGCACCGGCGTGTGCGTCATACCTCCAAAGCTCAGGTCATTAAACAGCAACTGCCACACCGCCGCGCCCAGCAGAATCACCATCGCTGCCGGCATCAGTACCTTTACACACGCATACAGGACCTGGTCGATTCGCGGGCGGGGCAACGTCCAGCGAATCCACATCTGCACGAAAATGATCGCCAGGCACTTTCCGGAAAATATCCCGGCTCCCAGCACATTCAGCACCAGCAGGCCGGTGGTGTTATGCGCAAGCGAATACTCGTAATAGAGCTTGCCGATAATCCCGAAAGGATCGTTCCAACCACCCAGGAACAACGCGGTCTGAATCCCACCGACAATGAACATCGCCGCGTATTCGGCGAAGAAAAAGAACGAGAACCGCAGGCCCGAATACTCGGTATGAAACCCCGCGACCAGTTCGGATTCGGATTCGGGCAGATCAAACGGGGCGCGCTTATTGGAGGCGAGCGACGCGACGAAATAGACGAAAAAGGACAGGAAAACGAACGGATTTCGGAAAATCAGCCAGGTATGCAGCCCGCCGGACTGAAGGTGACCAAGCTCGACCATGTTGAGCGTCCCTGCGGTCATCACGCCGACGATAATGGAAATCCCCAGTGGAATTTCATAGCTCACCATCTGACAGGCTTCGCGCATCGCGCCATAAATGGACCATTTATTGTTGCTTGCCCACCCGGCGAGGATCACGCCCATGATCTCCAAACTCAGAATCGCCAAAATCCAGAAGACCCCGACATTTAGTCGCGGTTCAAAGGTCAAATCCGGGCCGAACGGCAACGCCAGAAACGCCGCAAACACGGGCGTAAACGCCAGATAAGGGGCCAGCTTGAATAGAAAACTGTCGGCATCGGTGGGCCGCAGGTCTTCTTTAAGCAGCAGCTTGATGCCATCGGCCACGGATTGAAAAAGTCCGATGGGGCCAACCCGGTTGGGACCCGGGCGGGACTGAATGTGCCCCGCCACCTTTCGCTCCCACCAGATGCAGAACATGGCGATCAGCGAGACCATCCCGCCAAAAACCGCAGCCACGATCGCCAGTGAATAGCCGATCCGCAGCGGCGCGTTGGGCTTCAGCCGGAGCGCGTCAAAGACGAGCGTTTGGACAAGTGGCTGCGAACTGTCGGCCAGGATCGGCAAGAAGGTCATAATAGGACCTGGCGAGTAAGTTTTTACTGGCTCGTCGACAGGTCGAACAACGGTTTGTATCGGGGGGTGTAGGGGGTGTCAAGATACGCAAGAGAGTCGCTCGAGTGCCACAGAACCATCAAGCTTCTCTTATATGCGATTTTGCGTTTTTCCCTTTACAAACCCGCGAAAGCGCGTTCGACCGCCGATTCAAGAGGTTTCACATATTCTTGTCCGAAAAGGTTCACATGGTCGAGCAGAAAGTACATCTGATACACCCATTTTCGGGTCCGGTTATATTCGCCATTTAGCGGATGCCGCTGCTGATACGCCTTCACAAAAGCCGGAGTCACCGTTTGAAATAGTTCGAGATACGCGATCTCCATTTCCGCATGGGCGAACTTGGAGTTCGGATCGATCAGCGCCGCCAGCTTCCATTGACCGGAAGCGTCCCGTTTGGCCAACACGTTGGTGGCCCAGAGGTCGCCATGCAACAGTCGCGGACAGTCGCCATGCCGCAGGGCTTGATCGAGCCGATCGTGAACCTTCTGTAAGTGCTTGCGGCACTTGGGTGTCAGCAGTTTCTGCGTGTCGACGCGCAACCAGATCGAGTCGTAAACGCTGCGGAAGAACGCGGGCCATTCGGTCCATCCTGGCGGCGCGTGTTGACCGTTAGGCGCACGAATCTTGTGGTAATCCTTGGCGGTTTGATCGTGCATATCGGCAACGGCCTCGGCCAATTCGATTTGCAGTGCGTCGAACTGTTCCGCAGAGCATTTGTGTCGCACCTCGTGGAGATCGACGGCTTCGATATATTCCATCAATAAGTAACTGAAAGGGTTGTCGAGCGAGCCTACGACGGCATCGTAAACCGTAGGCACGGGCAGGCCCTTGTCCCGGAGAAGGTGAAGTTGTGCCGCTTCGTCGGCATACGCACGATTCACCCGGTGGGCACAGATTTTGAGCACGGCGCGGTCGCCCTGCCGGGTCTTGAGCAAAAGTGTCGTGTTGATTGACCCCCCGATGAGTGGGGAGACTTCATCCAGCTCCGCCGACTCACCAGCCCATTGGCGGATGATCCGGCGGAGCGTGTCCCATGAAACATCAGCCTCGTGTGGTGAATCACTCACGTCGGAAGAGTATCTTCGCAGGTCAGGCCACCTGCGGCAATGTATATTTCGCAAATCCTCTGCCCTCGAATCGGCTGAGTGCTTTTAAAACACGCCACACTGCCGCGAGTTTCCTTGCCATTCACCACGAGCGCTTAATACCCACTGACACGCTCGGCCTGCATGTCGATAATCGGCAAGCCAAGCTGCCTGCGGGCTTCGTCGAGGATGTCGCGCGTGGCACTGGCACCGGCGCGCGACGCACCAAGCCCCCGAACCTCCAGCAGCCGGGCAAACGTCCGCACGCCCCCTGCGGCCTTTACCTGAACGCTCGGCGGGGTGTGCCGGCGCATCAGCTTAAGGTCTTCGTCGGTCGCCCCACCTGAACCAAACCCTGTGCTGGTTTTCACCCAGTCGACCTTCAACTCAGTGCAGATCTCGCAGAGGCGAATCTTCTGCTCGTCATTCAGATAGCAGTTCTCAAAAATCACCTTCACCTTTTTCCCTGCGGCATGGGTGACGTCGATAACTGCGCGGATGTCGCTCTTGACGACGTCCCACTGGCCGGAAAGTACCGCCGAGATATTGACGACCATGTCCAGTTCGGTCGCGCCGTCGCGCAACGCTCGTTCCGATTCCTTGACCTTGATGGCAGTGAGATGCCCGCCATGCGGAAAACCAATCGTGGTGCTCGGCTGCACCGTCGAACCGGCCAGAAGTTCGGCACAGCGACCCACATACCAGGGCATGATGCAAACACTGGCGACCTCATACGCCCGGGCCAGGGCAATGCCTTCGTCGAGTTGCCGGGCCGACAAGGTCGGGGCCAGAAGCGCATGGTCGATCATCTGGGCCAGTTGGGGATAGGTATAATGCACGATGATAAATTTTTACGAATGAAGCTCGGTCGGCCATGCCCTGTATCGCTAGGGGCAAAGCTCCATTTGCGCATCTGATCTAAATGAGACAGCAACCCTTTGTATTCTATGTTCTCCACAGGGGCTGTCCTCTTATCAAACTGAATTTTCGTATAGAGGGATTGCACCAAAGACGGCTATTGTCCCCAGTAGTGATAGTCGCCCATGTACGCCCCGGATTCTTCGTGCGCCAGTGACCAGTTGTTGGTGGTTAATTGCTTGGAAATCACCCCGGTTGTCTTGTCTTTGAAGCTAGGTGCTTCGCCGGCGACGTGCCCGTCACCGAACAGAATATTCTGGAACGTGGGCTTCGAGGGGTCGTTCCGAAAGTGATTGACCTGGTACCCGTTGCCCTTAAGCGGGCCGGCATAGCGGATGGTGTCGGCGGCCAGCACGCGGTTGGACGAGTCGTGATCGGTGAGCTTGGTGATGGGGATGCGCACACCGAAATTGAACCCGCTGATATGGGTGATTCCCCCGTCAAATTGTGTGAAGGTGCCGATCTGACGTGCGGGAATCCCGCCCACGTAAGCGTAGCTTTGTTGAAGTCCCCATCCGTATCCTCCGCCAATGCCTTCCCAACACTGCCAGAACGGAACCTGAGCATCGGGGCACACCAGCCAGTTGGCCAGCTTGGGCTGCGCCCCGCCGGTGAGGTTGACCATGTCCGGCCCCTTCGGGGACGGTGCGTACTTGAGAAATTCCTGATAAGGCGTGCCGAACCGCCTCCAGGTGTCGCGGTCGTTGGAGTTGTTCGCGTTGTAATTCAAGATCACCGGCAAGGACACTGCGTTATAGCCCAGTCCCCCGTCCTGTCCATATCCCCAGGCGGCCGGTACAAAGTCTTTGTTGGCTCCGGCAAACGCGAAACAGACCTGGCCGAGCGTTCGCAGATTAGCCGCGCAAATGATCCGATTAGCTGACTCCCGGGCTTTCACCAGCACCGGCAGCAGTACGGAAATCAGCAAGGCAATGATGCCGATGACTACCAGCAATTCCACGAGGGTGAAACCGGTGCACCTACCGGCTCGATCAGTAGGACATGACATACGCATAACCATCTCCTGACTCGCCCAGCCCGCCCGAGCAAAAAATAAACGCTGAATCGGGCAAGGCACGGCACCGGATACCGGTGCCGTGCCTCACCGCTGGAGGCATAGCAAACATTCTCGTGGCATCACGCCCGACGCCGCCTAAGCAAACCCAGGGACATCGCGCCGAGCAGTCCAAGTGACGCAGGCTCGGGAACCGGAATCACATCGCCGATATTCGATCCCAGGACGATCTTGTCAAAACGGACTTCGTTCGTTGAACTCGGTGCAACGAAGACGAGCGTTTGGAACGAAAAATCGCCTGAAGACGTGGACGTCGGGGTGGCAGTATTGATGTCAAACGTCGTCAGGTCCGGATTGCTGTAAACCTTAAAGGTGTCGGCGTTCCCGGCACCGAAGGCCAGTTTAAAAACGTACAAGCTGTCCGATCCCGTAGTGGGCAGCGTAAAAACGTGGTTGGTTGCGCCCTGCAGGTAAAGCTGACCACCCGCAGTATTGTTATACAGGAAGCTGCCATAGAGCGTTGTACCGTCAGCACCGACGCGGGTGCCGTCGTTGTAGGCAGAAAATGCTCCGACCACGTCGACCGTCCGCTGGGCATAATTGAAACTCGGCCCACCGTAGCCGGAAGCCAGGTTAGCGTAGTTCCCGTCGTTGGGAGAAACATAATTGGGATAACCAAGCGGGGACGCCGTTCGGACTTCATTAAGGAAGCCCTGTCCGGGTGCGCCAACCGCCCAACCGCCACTAAAACCGCTTCCGCCGTTCAGCCCGCTTAGATTTACATTGCCACCACTGGTGTTGTAGCTGTTAAAGTTTTCCGAAGCCAAAACCGCCGCGCGCGCCACGCCGGCCACGCTCAATCCGACCACGGCCGCAGCCGCAGCCGCTATCATTCTGCTACGCATAACATTCTCCTCTTTCTGGGAACTTTTGTTCCCGTGTGCCTCCGCCTTATCATTGATGTGTCAGGGCCGCCTCAAAAGGCAGATAAGAAAAAACGGCACCTGCGTTTACGTTTCGTCACAGACGATTAGCTTCGGTGACAACGACCGGCATTGCGGCCCGTCGGGCAGGTTGCCCTCCTGACGGTCCAGCAGTAACTTCACCAGTTCCTCACCCAAACGCGTGTTTTGTTTATCCACGGTGGCAACGATCGGATTTGGCTCAAAGTTCCGCTCGACGCACCGCTCCCAGTAATTGTCATACCCCGCGATCAGCACGTCTTTGCCGGGAACCTTGCCAAAAATACGGCAGGCCGCAGCAGCGGCGAACGCGTCGCGATCCGTGCTGACCATGAGCGCTTCCACCGGCTCGCGGGCCATCATTGTTTCAATGAGGTGGCCGGCGACATTTCTTGTGGAGGCCTCGAACACCGCCCGGGAATCCGCCGGGTCAATCACGCCTTCCAGCAGCGGCAGGGGAATCGATTCGATCGGCGACATCGGCATCAGCCCGGCCTCGCGCATCGCGCGCTCGTAGCCGGCTTGACGCCGGGCAAACCAATAACCGGTGGTGGGCTTGGCCCACAGATGCGCGATCCGGCGGCAGCCTCGCTGGGTGATCAGATGGCGGGTCAGTTGATAAGCACCGTCTTCGTGGTCGGAAGTCACTCGATCGTAGGCATCAAGCTCAACGTGCCCGCCATAGACAACCAAGCGCACGCCCTGACTGGCCAGGAGTTGCACCAGTTCCAGCGTCTCGCGGCCGTCGGTGAATACTTCGGGAACGATCACGCCCGCGGGCGAATCCTGCGCCAGCCGGCTGGCGTCGGCAGGGGTCATCCCGCGAGCATTGAGAGATACAACGTGCAATCCCTTAGATCGAATCGCCTGCGCCACCCCAAGTGACACGTAGTTGGCCCAGTATTGGTCACGGGGACCGCAGTCTCGGAGATCAAACATCGGATCGAGATAGGCGATGGCTTGTCGCATCCACCCTGCGTCCCTCTTTTCAAAGTTGGCGACGATGCGGCCTCGGCGCCCACGGCTCTGCAGCAGGCCTTCGTCACTGAGTTGCTGAAGAACTCCGCGCAGAGTCGTGCGTCCCACGCCCAGCGTGGCAGAGAGCTTCCGCTCGGAGGGCAGGGGATCAAACCGAGACAATCGCCCGGTATCGATCATGTGCCGCAGGCGCCGCAGCGCCCGCAAGCGGTCACTCTGCGATTCCAACTCGAGTTGGACGGTTTCTCCCATATTCTTACTCTTATTCCATAAACTTTTGCGCGAACCAGTTCAGTCTAGTGTGAATCATACCAAAACACACCATACAGTCAAGAAAAATTTTAGAGATACGCGAAATCGGACATTTTTAGCCAAAATTCAAGTAATACAGCAATAATAAACCAAAACAAACCATTGTATTACACCTTGGGGATGCGTTGTTGGCTGGGATCGTTTTTTGCGGATCCGGGTAAGGCGCGAAATTCGGGCGTATCGCATGGCTGGGGCGACCCCGTCACACTAGCGCCTGCGATGGGCCGGCAGACAACGGTCCCGGGAACCAATAACAAGGTCTCGCGCCTTGGCTCTGGTCCGTCAGGCGGTGGGGATGCGGCAAACGCGCCGCCGCAATCTCGCGTTGCCGCTCGTCGCCAAGACCCTGTTCGGCGAGGGACACCCTTTTTTATATATACTCCAGCGCCGCGAGGGAGATTTCGTCGAATTTCAGGCAAATTTGGGTATTTCGCATCCGTTTGGATGGGAAAAAGGGGTCCAAAGGGGGTCCCGAAGAGGTCCTTTTGGGGTCCCATGCGTGTCACGAAGAGGTCATTGTTAAGTTCGGCCCGGTCCTTTGGGGGTCCGGTTTGTTGCGCCCCTCGAATCGCCCAAGCAAAGGAACATCCCGCGGGATAGACGCACGCGGCTTGACGGGCAGTCGGCTTTGGAGGTCCGGCTTTGCCCGACGATTCCCCGCGTCCGAGCTTGAAGTCCCGCGGTGAATGCGTCCCACTAGCCCGCGCCACTGAATAGGCAACCGCGAGAACGGACTGGTTGTTGGTCATAAGAATACTCCTCTACCCTAAGGGCTTTTAAGGGCTAAAGGTGCGCAAATTGGCGCTATTTCGCGCAACTTGGAGTGCTCCAAAATGCACCTAACACTGTGAGGGCAAAGGATTTGTAAAAAATTTTATTTTTCTTGGAAGGCGTCAAATCTTGGTGCGCTTTTTGGCGCCCAAAAGCGCACCACTTTTTCCCGCCCCTGCCCAAACCGCTACGGGGAAGGTGAGCGCGACCGGGAGTGGGACAGGGTGTAGCACTCAATGGTGGCACCCAAACCACCCATCCAAGGCCCCCCAAACAGGAATTACACCGCGAAATATGCGGCTACTGACCGTGGTGATTTTTCGCCGGCGTGAGACCGGCGGCCTAGCGCTCAGTCGCCATTACCGCCGCTGGTGATCCGGCCCGGCGCCGGTTCGGTCGCGATTTCGTCGTCGTGCGCGCGTTCCAGTTCGCCGGCGCCGGCATGGCCTTCGTAGTGGGCGGCGAAGAAGGGAATCCGGTTGAGGACTTTTTCCTGGAACACTTCCAGATAAAGGTAAATCACCGGGGTGACGAAGAGCGTGATGAGCTGGCTGACCAGCAGTCCGCCGACAATGACCAGGCCGAGCGGTCGCCGGCTGGCGCCGTCAGCGCCCCATCCCAGCGCGATCGGCACTGCGCCCATCACTGCAGCCAGCGTGGTCATCATGATCGGCCGAAACCGGTCGATGCTGGCTTCGTGGATCGATTCCTCAGCAGACTTGCCGGCGGCGATGCGCTGAATCGCAAAGTCGACGATCATGATGCCGTTTTTCTTGACGATACCCATGAGCATGAATAACCCGATGAAGGCATAAAGTGACGCCTGCTCACGGAAAAGCCACAAGGTCAGCAGGCCACCCACCATCGCAGTGGGCAGCGTGCTTAGCACGGTGATCGGGTGGACATAACTTTCGTACAGCACCGCCAGGATGACGTACATCACGAAGACCGCCAGCGCCATCAGGATGGTCAGGCTGCTGACCGTCTCGCGGAAGGTCAGGGCTTCACCCTGGAACTGCCCGCGGATGTGCGACGGCACCACTTCCTTGGCTATCTGCTCGATGTAATCGGTGGCGTCACCGATGGGCACCCCGGGCACCAGGTTGAAGTTGATGGTTACGCTCGTGAACTGGTTGAGGTGATTGACCGACTGTGCCCCGAGCGTTTCCTCCCAACTGGCCACCGCCGAGAGCGGAACCAGACTTTTGCCGTCGCCGGAGGTGACATACAGGCGCGTTAAATCCTGCGGGTGCATGCGATCGGTGGCTTGTGTTTCCAGGATCAACTGATACTGGTCTTGTGGTTTTTTGATGAGATAAACAAAGTTCTGGCTGTAGGCGTTGCGCAGAAGGGTTTCGATCTGCGTCGCGGTCACGCCGTAGGTGGCGGCCACGTCGCGGTTGATGTTGATCTTAAGCTGCGGGGTGCGTTGGAACAGGTCGGACAGGATCGGCGGGGCAAACATCGTCCCCTGCTTGGCCGCCAGCTTGCCCATCAGCGCATTGGCTGCTTTATATACTTCGCCGGGATTGATCCCGGAAAGCGAATACGAAAACTGCCCGGTCTGGTTGGCCGAAGCGCCAGTTGAAATCTGCAGCACGGGGTTGGGCTGCAGTCCGGGGATCGCGCCCACCACGCCCATGAAGATATTGGTTTTCAGGGCCGTCGTCAGGTCTTCAATGGTCGGATGTTCGATCGTCTTTTGCTTGCCGTCGGGTGTAAAAACAGTGATCGGCTTACGGTCGGCGGGTTCTTCGAGGAAGACCAACATGAAGGCATAGTTGGACGACAGGAATCGTGAAATTCCGCTGGCGGTGAAAGTCAGGCGCACGCCTTCGACCTTGTGAACCGCGTCCTCGGACTGCACCTGAAGATGCTTCATCTTTTCCGGCGACGAGCCTTCCTGCCCGATGATGACCCCGCGGACAAACGAACTATCACCAATGGGCAGAAACGCCTTGGGCACGCGGATGAAGAGCAGCACCGTGCCCGCCAGGCACACCACCCAGATGACGGCAGACACCCAGCGATGTCTAAGGAAAAACCAGAGGGCGTTGCCGTAGACCCTGAGCACGCGGTGTTCAACCCCGCCGATCACGCGCTCCACCCAGCTCTTCTTAGTACCCTTGCCGCGCTGGCCCAGCATCCGGGCGCACATGAGCGGAGTGAGCGTTAGTGACACCACCCCGCTGGCGAAGATGGCGATCACGATCGTGACGGCAAATTCACGGAAAATTCGCCCGACCAGCCCGCTCATGAAGACCAGGGGGAGGAAGACCGCGCCGAGACTGAGCGTCATAGAAACGATCGTGAAACTGATTTCCTTGGCGCTGTTGATGGCGGCGCGCATGGGCTGTTCGTGGAAATGCTCCATACGGCGCACGGTGTTTTCGAGAAACACGATGGCGTCGTCCACGAGAAATCCGATCGCCAGCGTCAGGGCCATGAGTGAGAGGTTATCGATGCTGTAGCCCAGCACGTACATGGCCAGGAACGTGAGGAGCAAGGACAGGGGAAGGGCCACCACCGGGATGAGCGTGTCGGTCACACGGCCCAGGAAGAAGAAGATCACCAGCACGACCAGGACGAAGGCGATGTAAAGCGTTTCCTGCACGTCCTGAACGTTGGAGACGATGGACTGGGAGCGGTCGTAGATGAGGGTAAGGCTGACGGAAGCCGGCAATTGCGGCAGTATCGTGGGGGCCAGGGCGCGCACCGATTGCGCGACGGCGACGGCGTTGGAACCGGCCTGCCGGAACACCGCCATCACCACGGTCGCCTTGGGCACCTCGCGTCCGCGCACCCAGAAGCGCATGTTGACGCGCTCGTCCTCCACGCTGTCGGTTGCCTTGGCCACGTCACGAAGATAAACCGGCGCGTTCTTGACGTTGCCGATGATGAGCTTGTTGTAGGCCTCGGCGCTATCAAGCTGGCCCTGCGGTTGAAGCAGGAACGTGCGATTGGGGCCGTCGAACTGGCCGGCGCCCTGGAAGGTGGTTCCCTGGCGGATGGCCTCGGCCAGGTTCGCCATCGTGAGACCCCGCGAGGCCAGCGCCGACGGATCGGCCTTGATCCGAATCGCCGATTTCGTGCCGTAAATCGCCACCTGGCTCACGCCATCGACGATGCTGATCCGCTGGCCCACCTGCGTATTGGCCAAGTCATAAATCTGGCCTTGCGTCATGCTGTCGCTGGTCAGCGCGATATACATGATCGGCTGGTCGTTGGGATTGTTCTTACTGAAAGTCGGTGGGGAGGGAAGGTCCTGGGGCAAGCTGCCACTGGCCCGGGAAATGGCGGCCTGGATGTCGGTTGCGGCGGCGTCGATGCTCTTGGAAAGCGCAAACTGCACCGTCAACGAGCAATATCCCTGGGTGCTTTTGCTGGTAACAAGCTCGAGGCCAGGAATCTGCATGATCTGCCGTTCGAGCGGCGTGGCGATGGTGGCAGCGACCGTATCGGGACTGGCGCCGGGATAACCGCAGGCCACCTGGATGACCGGATAATCGACCGCAGGAAGGTCGTTCACCGGGAGCCGCATGTAGGCCAGCACACCGAATAAAATCGCCGAGGCCGTCAGCACTGCGGTCATGACCGGACGACGGATGAAAAGTTCAGAAAGATTCACAGATACACCTTAATTGCCAATCGCTTACTAATTCGATCTGCGGGTAACAATAGACCCCGCCCGGACGCTTCGCTTTTGTCAGCCACGGTCGCGCTATTTCGTAGCCGGCGCACCACCACCCGGGCCACGGGGACCGCCCGGAGGCGGACCATTGGGGATGACCATCAGGTTGCCACCCGGGGCCACCAGCATCTGCCCGTCGGTCACGACCTGCTCGCCGGCCGCAATACCCGATTCAACCACCAGCATGTTGCCCTGCCGCTGGCCCGGACGAATGGGCCGCTGCTCGGCGGTCTGATCGGGCTTGACGACAAAGACGAACGGCCCGGCCTGACCGATCTGCTGGGCTTCAATGGGAATCAGCACGGCATTTTGTTTGGTCGTCAGAATCAAACGGCAATTCACAAATTGCCCGGGCCAGAAATAATAGTCCGCATTAGGGAGAGTCGCCCGGAGGCGGATTGTGCCACTGCCGGCGGCCACGGCGTTGTCGAGAAACGTCAGTTCACCGACACGCGCGCCTGAACGCTTGGGCTGCGTGGTGGGCTGTGAGGTCGGCTTTGATGTCGGCTTCTGCGCTGACGCCTGCCCCGAGTCGTCCGGCGCGCCAGCGGATTGCCCCAGCGCACTCAACATCGTTGGTGAATCGCCTGGCAGGTCCACTTCCACCTTCAAGCCCTTCTCCGGCGATTCCCCTTCATTCATCCCGCGATCGGCCAGAAATTTACGCACGGTCCCCAGGTCGTTTTCAGTCACCGTGAATTCCGCGTAGATCGGGTCAAGTCGTTGGATCAGCAGCAGAGGAAGATCATTGGCCTTGAGGATGTTCCCCGGGACGATGAGCCGCGCGCCGGCCCGGCCGTCGATGGGAGCGTAAATTTTCGTGTATTCCAGATTGAGTTGCGCCGACTGCAGGGCCGCTTCAGCCGATTCGCGCCGGGCGTCGGAGATCGCCACGGCGTTCTGCTTCTGGTCGATCTCCTGCTGACTGATGGCCGCGGTGCCCTTGAGTCCTTCGATGCGCGTGTATTCGCTTTTGGACAGACCGAGTTCGGCATTGGCCTGGGTGAGCGCGCTCTTGGCGACGGCAAGCGTGGCCTCAAACGGCCTGGGGTCGATCTCGAACAGCAACTGCCCCTTCTTCACGTCGGCGCCGTCTTGAATGTGGGCCTTAAGCAGCTTGCCCCCCACCTGCGGGACGATCGACACGCTGTCGATTGAGACGATCTTGCCGATTTCGTCGAGGTAGAGGGGAACGTCACGAGTAAGGGCCGCCACGGCGCGCACGGCCGCGGGGGGACGCGCCGGCGGGGCGCCCGATGCGCCTGCAGTGGCATCACGCTTGCATCCGGTCACGAAGAGGGAGGCACCGAGCAGCATCACGCCGCCGGTCTTAAGGCCTGTGGATCGAAACATATCGAGCTTTCCTTGCAAACAAATTGGGGTTAAATCTTTCCTGCCCTGCGGACGGCATCAGCCGAAGCCAGATGATCCACATCACGGGTCATAGTTTCAAGCCTGCGGATGACGCCAGCGCGCAATTCGCCTTGCGGGACGGGCAAACCGAGCAGCGTCGAGAGGCACATCCCGTCGATGGCCAATCGCACGATCGTCGCGGTGACAGGATCGATCCCGTCATTTTCAAGCCGCGCCTGCCAGCCGACGATCCGCTGACGCCAAGGATCGGCCAACTGCGGATCCGTTCCCACCGCAGCCAGAAGTGCCATGTGAATCGGCAATTCAGAAGGATCGCAGGGTTCGACGCGCGTTTGCAGATACGACCGCGTAAATGCGCCGGGTTCGAGCGGCGTGTTTTTAACCATCGCGCTTTGCCGGTTTTCAAAGTCGGTGGCATGGTCTTCGACGATCGCATTGATAAGGGCAGATTTGCTCCGAAAATGGTAGAGCAATCCCCCTTTACTCACGCCGGCCTCGCGGGCCACGGCATCGAGCGTGAGGCTGGCCACGCCGTCGCGCGCCACCACCTGTTCGGCCGCAGCCAGAATCCTGCTTTGTACGCTCGGGAGATCGGAAATTGCCAATTTGGGCTTCTTCATGGACAGTTCCGCAAGTATACCGTCTGGACGGTACACTTCCACTTCAGGTCTTGGCTTGTCTATAAACCCTGCATCTATCGGGGAATATGATTTGCCAAAATTTTTGAAAGCCGATGCGATCAACCAGGATGTTGCCGTGGATGGGTTTACGAGTAAAGTCTTGAGCCATGCCCAAGCCGGTGATCGCATTGGTGGGAAGCGATGCCTTCCTTCAGTCTGAAAAGCTGGGGGAGATTCTCGAAACAATGGGCAAGGGCGTCAACCGCATTGATTTCGATGGCGAACGCGCCCAGCTTGCCGAAATCTTCGACGAACTCCGCAGTTTCACCATGTTTGGCGGGGCCAAGCTCGTCGTCATCACCGCGGCCGACGAACTGCTCAAGCGTTTCCGCGAGCAACTGGAAACCTACGTCGCGGCACCATCGGACAGCGCCACCCTCGTCTTGCGCCTCAATGCCCTGCCGGGGACTCAGAGAATCCACAAGCTCATCACCAAGCACGGGGAAATCATAGCCTGCGCCCCGCCCGGTGCGCGCGAACTGCCCGAATGGATCGTGACTCGGGCCAAGAAAGCCCATCGCGTGACGATCGCGCCCGATGCGGCACGAACGCTGGCCGAACTCATCGGCGCTGACATGGGACGACTCGACAGCGAACTGGCCAAGCTCACGCTTCAAGGCGACGGCAAGGCCATCGACGCCAAGGCGGTCTCCGGCAACGTCGTTTTTCAACGCGAACAGGAAATGTGGGAAATGACCAACGCGCTGGCCGCCGGCCAGCCGGCAGAAGCGATCAGGCGCTGGCGGCAGCTCATCCAAGGCGATTCCTCCACCGAATTTCGCGCTGTCACCTGGTTAACGATGTGGCTGGAAGACGTTCGGGCGGTCGTCAGCAAGGAAGATACCGGAAAACTCTCTTGGCGGTATAAGGACCGGTTTCCACAATTCCTGCAAAGCGCGCGGGCTATGGGCGAAGCCGGCCTGCGCCGGGCGGTGGACCTGCTGACCGAAATCGACAAGCAGAGCAAATCCGGCATTGGTGACGCCGCCGCCAACGTCGAACGCTTCATCATCACCATGACTAACATGACGTAGAAGGGTCGAGAGTGCGCAGAATGCGCGGGCAATCGGAATCAGGCGAGCCGTTGTATACGGACTCATCATGGGAGGACGACTGAATGAAGAAGAAGACCGGAAATCGTTTGGTGCGCGTGGGAATTACCCAGATGACGTGCGTGGAAGAGCCGAAGGTCAACCGCGTCAACCAGGTGCGTTTGGCCGATCAGGCGGGGAGGCAGGGCGCGCGTATTATCTGCACGCAGGAGATGTTCACGTCACAGTATTTCTGCCAGGTCGAAGACCACCGGTTTTTCGCTCTGGCAGAAACTATCCCCGGCCCCAGCACCGACGCCTTGGGAAAAATCGCCCGCAAACACAAGGCGGTCATCGTTGCGTCACTATTTGAGAAGCGCGCCAGCGGCCTCTATCACAACACCGCAGCCATCATCGAAGCCGACGGATCGATCAAGGGGATTTATCGCAAGATGCACATTCCCGATGACCCGCTTTATTACGAGAAATTTTACTTCACCCCCGGGGATGCCACCGACGCCGACGGCCAACCGGGCTTTAGAGCCTGGGACACGACACAAGGCAAGATCGGCGTGCTAATCTGCTGGGACCAGTGGTATCCCGAAGCGGCAAGGCTGACCGCGTTGCAAGGGGCCGAAATCCTCTTTTACCCCACCGCCATCGGCTGGCATCCCCGCGAAAAGGAACTTTATGGCAAGGCCCAGCACGAAAGCTGGGAAATGATTCAGCGGAGCCACGCCATCGCCAATGGCTGCTACGTCTGCGCGCCCAACCGCATCGGCATCGAAAAAATCCGCAACGCCGACGGTGGATACGTCAGCGAGGATGGCATCCAGTTCTGGGGGCAGTCGTTCGTCGCCTCGCCGAACGGCCAGGTCGCCAGCAGGGCTTCGGTGGATGCCGAGGAAGTGCTCGTCGTCGATTGCGATCTTGACGAAGTTGAATTCAGCCGCACGCACTGGCCATTCCTGCGCGATCGCAGGGTCGATGCCTACGGCAATCTCACCCGGCGCTTTATCGACCCGGCCCGATAGACCCTGCAAACCAGCGCCCGAAATGCGTTAGAACGCATTAAGCAGCACGCGCACCACACGCGTCAGCCCGCTCTTGGCATTGCCGATGAACTGCTGAAAAATCTTGTTGGTGACGGTCATGAATTCCAGCATCCCTGCCAGTCGCTCCTGAGTGGCTTGCACGTCCGGCCGGCGGGCGGCCACTTTGCCCAATGTCGTCGCCGCCAGCATCTGCTGACATTGCTTGATCGTCTCCAGCACCGGGTCCATCTCGCGACGCTTACGCTCGGCGGCGATGATCGAAAACATCTCCCACACGTCGCCAAGGCTCTCAAAATACTCCCGCCGCTCGCCCCGCCGGTGCATCCTGCGGATGATGGCCCAGTCGCACAGTGCGCGCAGGCTCATGCTGGCATTACCGCGAGAGATGTTCAGCCGCTCCATCACGTCGTCCGTACATTGCGGCTGAGCGACGATAAACAGCAGGGCATGGATCTCCGCCATCGTGCGGTTAATCCCCCAGGTCGCGCCCATTTCGCCCCACCGGCGGATGAACAAATCCTGCGCGACGCGCAACTGCGTTACAACCCCCGCCTGTGGCGCTGACAGTGTGGCCGACATCGCTCTTCCTTTCAGTAAGTACTGAAACATTGTTGCCAATCCTATGGCCTAAAACAAGTTTCAATACCATTGAAAGCAGTGAAAGTGCCTACGCCTTCTTCGTAAACATGTCGGTATTCTTGTGCGCGTCGTGGCTGGTCGGCTTGCGATACTGGCTTAAATCGATGCTCTTGAAGTATTCGATCGTCTTCTTCAATCCTTCGGCCAACGGAATCTTCGGTTCCCATTTCAGGTGCTTCTTCGCCAGGTCGATATTCGGCCGCCTTTGGCTGGGATCGTCCGCGGGACGTGGCAGGTGCGTAATCTTCACCTTCGCGCCGGTCAGTTCGATCACCTTCTCGGCCAGCTCCAGCATGGTGAATTCGCCGGGATTGCCAAGATTGACCGGGCCGACAAAATCGTCCGGGCCTTGCATCATGGCCACGATGCCGTCCACAAGATCATCGCGATAGCAGAAACTGCGCGTCTGGCTGCCGTCGCCGTAAATGGTCAAATCCTGCCCGGTGATCGCCTGCACGATGAAGTTGCTGACCACACGACCGTCATAAGGGTGCATCCGCGGGCCGTAGGTGTTGAAGATGCGAATGACCCGGATGTTCACCCCGTTCTGACGGTAATAGTCAAAAAAGAGCGTCTCGGCCGCGCGCTTGCCTTCGTCATAACAACTGCGGATGCCGATGGGATTGACGTTGCCCCAATAGTCTTCGGTCTGCGGATGGATTTTCGGCTCGCCATACACCTCGCTGGTGCTGGCCTGCAAAATTTTGGCTCGCACTCTTTTTGCCAGTCCCAGCATGTTGATCGCGCCCATCACGCTGGTCTTCATTGTCTTGACGGGATTGTATTGATAATGAGGCGGCGAAGCCGGGCAGGCCATGTTGTAGATTTCGTCCACTTCCAGCAGGATCGGATGCACGATGTCGTGCCGGATCAACTCAAAGTTGGGCTTGCCCAGCAGATGCACCACGTTGCTCTTCTGACTGGTGAAGAAGTTGTCCAGGCAGATGACGTCGTGCCCCTCGGCGACAAACCGATCGCAGAGGTGAGACCCGAGAAAACCGGCCCCGCCGGTCACAAGAATGCGCTTAAGCGTGCTGGACATGCCGTTTAATTCCCTGTTCTGAAAAACACCCGTTTAATCCCCGCCGAACCGCTTGCCATTCCCCCATTTACCTTAACAGACGTCCACGCGCGCGTCGCTTATTTATCGGCCAGCTGGCGGTAATACTCCACCACGCTGGGCAAGCCCTCTTTCAGGGATATTTTCGGACTCCAGCCCAGAATCTGTCTGGCCCGGGAGATGTCCGGCCGCCGGAAACGCGGGTCATACGCCGGTGCCGGCTGGAAATTCACCTTGCTGTTAGCCCCCGGAACCTGCGCGATGATCTCCCTTGCCAGCGCCACCATCGTCGTCTCCTGCGGGCTGCCCAGGTTGATTGGCTCGTGAAAATCCCCCTCAATCGCTGCGATCATCCCCGACAGCGCATCGCTCACATGACAAAAACTCCGCGCCTGCGTGCCGTCGCCATAAACGCTGATCGGCTCGCCTTTCAGCGCCTGAAGGATGAACGTGCTCAGCACGCGCCCATCGCCCAGCCCCATCCGCGGACCATAGGTGTTGAACATGCGGACGATGCGCGTATCGGTGCCCCGCTCGCGATGATAGGCCATGCACAGAGCCTCTGCGAAGCGCTTGGCCTCTTCATACACACTCCGCAGGCCAATGGGATTGACGTTGCCCCAATAATCCTCGCGTTGTGTGGGCAATTCCGGCTCGCCATAGATTTCACTGGTGCTCGCCAGCAAAAACCGCGCGCCCTTGGCCGTGGCCAGGTCCAGCAGGTTGGCCGTCCCCTGGCTGTTCACTTTCATCGTCGCCACCCGGTGGGCCGCATAAGCATTCGGCGAGGCCGGCGAGGCCAGGTGATAAATCCGGTCCACCGCGCCGTCCAAATCCACCGGCTCGCAAACGTCCTGCTCGATCAATTGGAATTTCGCAGCCGCCGGAACCCCCTCCAGATTCCGCTTCGAACCGGTGATGAAATTATCGTACCCCACCACTTCGTGGCCCTGCCCCAGCAGCAACTCTGCCAGGTGCGAACCGATAAACCCCGCCACGCCCGTAATGACAATTCTCATTTTCCGCCTGCAATTCGCATTTTCGCTGAAGCTTGCCCCCGCGTCGGCCTGGCCCCGGCCGATTCAATCAGAAAACCGGAACCGGATGATCGTCAAAATCGCCTTGATCCCATCTTTCCACGTGATCTTCTTTCCCTCTTCATAGCTGCGCCCGTAATAGGCCACGCCCACTTCATAAATTCGCAGTCGCGGACGCATCTTGGCCACCTTGGCGGTGATCTCCGGCTCAAACCCGAATCGATTGCAGCGGACATTGATCCGGTCCAGCACTGACTTGCGAAACACCTTGTAGCACACTTCCATGTCAGTGAGATTCAGGTTCGTAAACATGTTGCTGAAAGCCGTCAAAAACCGGTTTCCCAGCGTGTGATAGTAATACAAGACCCTGTGCGGCTCCCCGATGAACCGGCTGCCAAAAACCACGTCCGCCTTGTCGTCCAGGATCGGCTGAAGCAGCTTGCGATAGTCCGAAGGGTCATATTCCAGGTCCGCGTCCTGAATGACGACAAAATCCCCCGTCGCCAGCCTAAACCCGTCCCGTAGCGCCGCACCCTTTCCCTCATTCACCGGCTTATGCCTGATCTGAAACGTAACGCTGGGAAACATCCCCGGCAGTTCATCCAGCTTCACCGCGGTGCCGTCTTTCGAACAGTCGTTGACGCAAATGATCTCCCGCTCAAGGCCTTCGGGCAATTTGGCCTCGACCACCTTCCGAACCAGCGTCTGAAACGTGGCTTCCTCGTTATACACCGGGATGACGATCGATAACTTCATCTCTGCTCTCTAACTCGGCCCGACATGGACCGATCGAGGCAGAATTTAACCGAACCGCTGGGAAATGCACGAATCGCCGGAACTAACGTCGATATTCTTTTCGCCTTCGTAATTGTCGAGGCCTAGAGTTGAGGGATGTACGGATCAATCAGAAGCAATCAGATCTGTGCAACAGGATATTTGGAGGACTTACTTGAGGGTAATCCGGCCAATGCCGGGCAACTCGCGAATGAATAAGCCGACTCTGTTGAACATTCTGGTGTTCCGTGGCGTCGGCTTTTTGAGTCTCAACTGTCTGATTCTCGGTGGCACTGAGATTCTAAAAACCGTGCGATTCGCATCCTACTGATGAACGCCGGTGTTATTCACAAGCGCCAAGAAGCGCAAGGAGCCGCTATGCAGGTCATTCCATTGCTCGCAGATTACATCTGGATTGGCGGAGGGACCCTCGGAACGATTCTCCTCATTGTCATTATTGTCGTCCTTTTGCGCAGGTAATTAACTAGGAATCGAATTTTTAACCGCAACAAACTCAAGGAGATCTATCATGGGAAACGAAGACGTCGGCGCCGGTAAAGTGAAACAAATAAAGGGCAAGGCCAATGATATAGCTGGGGCAGTTACCGGCAACACCGGCCAGCAGATCAAGGGCAAGGCCCAGCAAATCGCTGGCAAGGTCCAGGAAAAGCTAGGCAAGGCCACGCGGGAGAAATAACCCGCCGACGAGATATTCAGTGAATCAAACGTGCCCATCGTGTGCGTGGGCGCGGTCATCGTTCAGCAGGCCGACCGCGGCCTGTCGCGAGCTATTGAGGAAACATCATGGAAACTATTCTCATTATCGTCGTACTGGTTCTGCTCTTCGGTGGCGGCGGTTTTTACTGGAGCCGCAGAGGACGCTAACGCACCCTTTTCGCTAAAAATATTTCATCCAGTATTCCCCGCGCGGTTAGCAGCTTGATTATTCGTCCGGCTCGCTTGCAGAACCCGGCCCACTCGTTGTGCGCGTCTTTGTCGAAGCCGAAGCTGACCAAAGCCGCGCCCCCGCCCGCCTTTTTTGCCGCGCGGCGACGCCCCTCGCACTTCCTGCCAACTTCAAACGAGTCGATGTCCGGCCCGGCCGGACGCGGCACCGATGTCAAATGCGTCGCTGGAGCTTACAATCGCCGGGTATGAGCAACAATCCGTTGGTGGGAATCGTCATGGGGAGCAAGAGCGATTGGGAAACCCTGCGTCATGCCGACGAGATGCTGAGCCAGTTCGGCGTGGCGCACGAGTGCCGGATCGTCTCGGCTCATCGCACGCCCGAAACGATGAATCAATACGCCCGGGAAGCCGAGGCTCGCGGGCTGGAGGTGGTGATTGCCGGGGCCGGCGGAGCGGCGCATCTGCCGGGCATGATCGCCAGCCAGACGATTTTGCCTGTGCTGGGAGTGCCGGTGCAGAGCGCGGCGCTGAGTGGGATGGATTCGCTACTGAGCATCGTGCAAATGCCCGGCGGGGTACCCGTCGGTACGCTGGCCATCGGCAAGCCCGGGGCCATCAATGCCGCGCTCCTGGCCATCAGCATCCTGGCCAATTCGCGCCCGGAACTGCGCGAAAAGCTTCGACAATTTCGTCTCGATCAGACAAAAAAAGTGCTGGAAGACAAGTTGCCGTGAATCAAATGCGAGGCGCGTGATGGATGGGGAAATTGAAGATGCGGCGGCGGTGCCGGAGCGGTACTGGTGGTTGAAACGGGTTTTCATCCTGCTTGTCACTCTGCTTGCGGGCATCGGCGTGTTGTGGTGGGCATGGGCCAGATCGGCCGACGCGGCGATCGCGCGGCAGGTCGCTGTCATTCGCGCGCATGGCGAGCCGGTCTTTTTGGATGAAATCAACTGGCCGGTCGTGTTCGACGATCAAAACGCCCTGCGCTGCTATGAAAAGGCGATCGCTGCGATCGAAAAGACCGGGCTTTACACCCCGCGCGAATCGAATTTGCGATACCCGAATTACCCCCCTTATCCGCCCGCATGGCATACGATGATCGACGAGGCGATGTCGGCGATGGGCGAAGGGTTGGAGTGGGTCAGGAAAGCCAGACCGTTCGACGCAATCCATAAGAAGCCGTCTGGCAAAATCTATGACAGCTATGACCCTAGCCCATTGAGCAACCTTCGCCGGATCGCCAACGTGGTGGCAGACGCTAGCGAATACGCCCACTGGCAGGGGGACGACGCCCAAGCAATCGAGCGCATTGGCGATCTGCTGCATCTTGCCCGGCAGACACGCAGGAAAGGCGACCTGATGGCCTATCTAGTCGCTGCCGGGATCGACGGCGTGGCCGACAGTTGCGCCGCGATGATCGCCCCGGACTTGAACACGGCTCCGATCCCCGCGGGCCACGAGCGCAAGAAAGCCAGTGAGGCGCAGATTCGCGCGCTGATCGGGCAATTGCTAGACGAAACCGATGAGACAGCAGCGGCGCGGCAGATGGTCCTCACTGAGCGTTGCCTGCTAATGGAAAAGCTGGTTAGCGGAAGCGGAACGTCGTGGGTGATGCGCCCGGAGATGAAACAAGTGTTCGCCGAAGTGTTGCCGGCGCTTGATATTTTAGGCCATGCGCGGGCGGCGCCGTCCGCAGGTGCCCTGCCGAAGGCGACCGGACAGGTAGGAGCGGCCTCTCCAAATCCTCCGCGGCTTGCGGGGTTCAGTTATTGGGCTAGTCGGGGGTACTTCAACCGGCTGCCCCGCACACGCTTCACCGTACATTTGGCGCACCGGCAGGCCGCGATCTCGCTGGCCGTCCAGCTCTATCGCTTCCATCACTCGGCCTGGCCGGTGAATCTTGCGGCTTTGGTGCCTGAATATCTGCCGGCTGTGCCGACCGATCCGACCGCGCTGGTAACGGCGCCAATTGGGTATGCGATTCTGCCCAAAGCATTGCCCGACGGCAGCGACCGGCCGGTGCTCTATTCCGCCAGCGCGCTCAAGCGCCCTGACGGAACATTTTGGCCAGGCACCATTCCCCAAGAGCCAAATTTCGGTACGAGCGAGGGGGCCTCGGTCATTGACCTCTCACGCTGGGCACCGGAGCCGAAGCCCTGAAGTGCTCCTGCTTAATTAAATCCGGTGATGGCGATGGAATAAACCACGCCAACCAGCCACGGCATGGCGCCGAAGCAAACGGCTGCACTGAAAATCCAGATCAGCGGGACGATCAGCAACATGGCGAGCCAGCCCCGCCAGGAACAGCCCGTGGCGGTGGAGTGGAAACGTAGGACTGTCAGCCAGTTAATCAGCACAGTGGCCACCGCTGTGGACCCCACGGTAAGCCAAGCCGCGGAAAAAAGCAGCCACTGGGTCGAATGCATGCGCCCCTGACCCCATTGATTCTCCCATTGAATCCACGCGGTCAGTCCGGCCAGCAGCAAAGCGATGTCCCAAAGCAGCAGCGTGCCGGAAGCGTAATAGCTGAGCGCGACGGCGCGGTTTTGCTCGTCCATCGCCAGCCGACGCGGATGAAAGCAGTAACTGGGCAGGCCGGTGACGAGGACGAGAAACAGCAGGGATCCGGCAGGAAACGTCGCCGTCAACGTAAAGCCGCGCGCCCATACCAGCCCCAGCTCCGTGTCCCCGCCGGGGCCGTTTGCCACCATGGCGAAGTTCAACGATTTCGCCGCTTTGCCCAAAAAATCAGTGTGGTATTGCAATCCCACCCACGCGAGCGTGACCGGGAGTGCCAGCAGGCCGATCACGATCCATCGAAACCCCTGGGCCGAGCGATAACTGACCTGCGCCTGGTCCGACGCGGCGTGCAGCCGGCCCGAAAGCCGGAATATCTGCCAGATGGTTTGAAAAAATCCCCGGACGATTCCGCGCCCAGAGCGCAATTCCCAGGGAATGCGCGTCGAGTGCAAATCCCTGCGAATCAACGTGCCACACTCGGGACAGCGGGCCGAATCAATGCCGTGCAGGATATACCCGCAAGTGGCACAAGTGAATTCGATGACGTCAAAAGATTGCGCTGCGTCCGGCATTTATCCCCGACTTTTTCCTTAATCCGCCAGGTGCATCGGAACACTGTACATCTTGCCGTCAAGATAAATATCCAAGTGGGTGATGCGGTTAGTCATGTCCGCGGACTGGCTGTAATAGGCGCCCTTGCCGTCAAAAAACATGCCGAAATCCAGGGTCTTGGCCTTGCCGCCATCGACGCCGACGCGAATCTGCGGGACGTAGACGACGTAGTCCTTGTTGATCCAGACTTCCACGCCGGTCCAGTCTTTGTCGGACAAGTTGGCCAGTTGCACGCGGTGAAACATGTAATCGATGTAGGCATTGGCCTGGGCCACCCCGCCAATCGGGGCGTCGACCTTATAAGGATGTCGCAAGGCCGCATCGGCAGCGAACTGCGTACTAAGCTTGTGCAACGCCGGATCGGAATTGGTGAGCGTGGGGCGATCCACGCATCCGGCCAAACCGATGAGAACGATCAAAGCCAAACACAATCGAGTCATAGTCCGCTCCAAAATAAAGATTCTGCTTGCGCAGCATTGCGCTAATTAGTTTATCGGACGTTGGGGGAAGCCGGCTGCAATGCATTTGATCCAGGTGATCCGCAGCCGATTAGGCCGGTGTAAGACCTGCCCGGACACGCCAGAATGTGCGTCGCCACCGCAAGTTCAGGGCAAGGTCCGGCCAGCGAATCTCGAGCAACCCACAACTTCGCTTATCGAGCGCCCAAAGAGTCGTCTTCGACGAACGTGCCGATCGGATCGCTGAGGTTGTATCCCGTCTCGCCGTGGATGGTGATGTCGAGGCCTTCCTCTTCCTGATCCTCCGTGACGCGCAGGCCGATGGTCTTGTGCAACACGACCGCCAGCACATAGCTGACGATGAACGCATAAAGTGCGGCGCTGCCGAGGCCGACAAGCTGCTTGAACACTTGATCGGTGCTGGCCATGACCGGGCGTACGACAAACACGCCGACCAGGATCGCCCCGACGGCCCC
>JBBQSU010000006.1:0-53982 GCA_038234815.1 Tepidisphaerales bacterium
GAGAGCGCGCCGAGCGCATTTTGCAGTACCAGTTTCAAAACCCCAAACTTCTGCTCGAATCGCTGACACACGCTTCCATCGCCGACAACCGCCTGGACAGCAACGAGCGAATGGAATTCCTCGGCGACGCCGTACTTGATCTGATCGTCTGCGAGGCCCTATATCGCAAGTTCCCGGCAAACCAGGAAGGGGAACTGACGAAGGTGAAGTCGGCAGTGGTATCACGTCGAACCTGTGCCGAAGTTTCAAACGAAACCGGCTTGACCGACCTGTTGATTATCGGCAAGGGCATCGCCAACCGCGAGGTGATGCCAAGCAGCCTGGCCGCAGCGGTGTATGAATCGATCGTCGCTGCGGTTTATCTCGACGGGGGGTTTGAAGTCGTCAAGCAATATGTCCTGCGCACCATGCAACCCAAAATCGACCTGATTTCCTCCAACTCTCACCAGGAAAATTTCAAGGCTGTCTTGCAGCAACATGCCCAGAAGATGCTGGGCGCGACCCCGCTTTACGAACTGCTCGACGAGAAAGGCCCCGATCACAGCAAGTGTTTTGAGGTGTGCGTCACGGTGGACGGCCGGCGGTTTACCAGCGCCTGGGGGCCGAACAAGAAAATGGCCGAGCAAAAGGCAGCCCTGCTGGCTTTGGAAGAATTGGGCGTTATGGATGCCCGCGAGGTGGACGCGGCCTTTGAAACCGTCGTTACTGAAGGCGCGCCGCAGGAGAAGTAGCTTCACCGGCGGGGATGGGTCGATCGGTCGACTCAGGCCGCACCGGCATCACCCTTCCAGCCAGCGCATTGCTGAGTACGTCACACAGCCAGGCGGCCTCGCGGTTGATGTCGAATTCGGCTGCGACTTTGCTTCGACCGGCCCTGCCGAGACGGACGCGCAAATCCGGGTCGTCCAGCAGCTTGCCGATTGCTGCAGCAAAAGATTCCGCATCACCGGGGCTGGTCAACAGCCCACTGATGCCATCTTCCACCAGTTCTGGTATCCCCGCGATCCGGGTCGTCACCACCGGCACGCCGGCGGCCATGGCTTCCATCAATACGACCGGGACCCCTTCGGCGAAACTGGGCAGGACAAACACGTCGGTTTCCTGAAGATGCGTTCGCACCTGCAGCTGTGATTGATACCCGGCGAATCGAACGTGGGCAGAGAGATTCAACCTCAGCACCATTGCTTCCAGGCGCGTGCGGTCCGGGCCGTCGCCGGCGATGGTGAGAACGAGATTCGGGCGATCTTTCCTTAGCTTGGCCAAGGCTTCAAGGAGGATCGGCACGCCCTTGACGGCGGTCAACCGGCCCACGAACAGCAGCCGATGTCCCGGACCGGCGTGGGTTACGGCTGGAAACTGCGCCGGATCAACCCCGCAATGCACGATGTGCAGGCGAGGCCATTTTTCCTGCGGGCCGAAGATCATGCCTTGGCTTCGGCAAAAATGGCTGATGCAGCAGACAAAGAGCGCTCGCTTGATCTTTTCATCCAGGCGCCAGTAATGCGGTTCGAAAAATTCGTTCGGCCCGTGCATGGTGAACGAAAAAGTGAAGTCGCCCATTTCCGCAGCCAGCATGGCCGCCGAGCAGCTTGAATTGGAGAAATGGTTGTGCAGATGAGTCAGATTGCTGGACTGCAATCGACTGGCAATGACCGCGGCCTCGACAAAATAGAACAACTGCCAAACCAGGGCCTTGAGTCCCGCCGGGCGAATGCTCAACGCCGTCCAGAGCGATCTGCAATATCGCGCCGGCGAACTGGCGATCATCGCCAGGTGGCACTTGATGATGTTGAGCAGGCCGGCTTCGAGGACGAAAAATGTTCGATCCAACTCAGCTTGCGTCTCGGGACCGACATTTTCCTTAGCCTGCGGTCTGCGGATGGAGAGCGTTTCCACATGCACGCCGCGCTGCCGAAGCGCCGCGACCTCGCGCTGAATGAAGGTGTCGGTGGCCCGCGGATACTGGCCCGTCATGTAGGCGATTCGGATGCTCACGTGAGTAGCTTATCGTCAGGCCGAGGCGTCGTCATTACGCGGCCTTGATCGGCGAGTAGACGCGCACGCAATTGCGGTCGCTGTTTTTGGCGTCATACAAAGCCTGGTCGGCGGCGCTGAGAAGGGTGGCCAGGTTCAGGACGTTGTTAGCAGCGCTGCGTTCGGCCAGGCCGACGCTGAGCGTGGGTTGATGTTCGAGATGGGCGATGGCGCTGGTGAAATCCACCGCCGCGAAGGCGCTGCGCAGCTTCTGTACCACCTGCTGGGCCTGTGCCACCGTGGTTTGCGGCAAGGCAATGACGAATTCATCCCCGCCATAACGGAACGCCAGGTCGGTCTTGCGAAGGGTGATGCGCACGCAGTCGGCGAACGACTTGAGCATATAATCGCCGGCGGCATGGCCGTGGGCGTCGTTGATCTGCTTGAACTTGTCCATATCGATCATCACCACCGAAAGGGCGTGACTGTGCCGCTCGGCCAAAGCAACCTCTCGTTGCATCAATTGATCGAGGGACCGGCGGTTGAAAAGACCCGTCAGGCCATCGGTCATGCTTTGCGTCTCGGCCTCGGCCAGGAGATGTAAAGAAATTAGAGACGAATGGGCGGTATTGACGTAAGTCTGGGCCAGTTGCATCGCGTCGTCGGACCAAGCCTGGCTGGGCGAAAGCAACATGTGTACCAGCACCTGGAACTGTCGGCCGATGTTGAAGGGAATGCAGTAAGCCGGGTGCGACGCGTCAAACCGTATGTGCTGGTCGAGGGCGCAGCGGACGGGAGACTCGGGCTTGAATAGTCGGGGCAAACTCTGCCGTAGGCACGGACAAAGCGCTGCCTCCAGCTCGCTGAGCGGGCGGTCCGGGCGCATCAGGTCTGCGGGGAATGCCAGCTTAAGCTGCGTCGCCGGAATAGCATCGAGATCGCGTGAGAGAATGACCAAGCCGGCAAGTTTTAGTTCCGATTGGAGGAAATGAGCCAGCGTGGCAAAAATCTGATCGGGTTTACCCGCACCCTGAATCGTCTGGGAAAATTCGAGCAGGCGATCGACCGTCGCGGTCCGGCTGGCCAGCACGCGCTTGGAATCGTCGTGAGCGAACCGCTCGTTGCGGAGCTGTTCAAGCGGAATCAGGATTCGTCGAACCCAGGCATCGAGCAGCAGCACGACCAGGAGGCTGACGGCCAACACCGAGCCGACGAGGGTGACGCGGAGCAATCCCGCGCTAGGGTCGTTGGCCGCAGCAAAGTAGGAGACGATCGAAAGGACCAGCGCGGCGGTGACGGCGACAGTCACCGTGGAGAGCGCCAGCATTTGCAGCCGGAGGGTTGGATTATAGAGCCAGCGACGCACGATCGGTCACTTTCCCGGTCGCGCTGCCCAACACCGGGCGGGCAAGCGTCACGACCGCTAAAGACCTCATCGGCGTTATGCGCATCAAACTACAGTCGGCGGTTGTAAGTTACGATCTCCGCACCGCTTCGGATCAAACGAATTGGTTTGCGGGGCAAGCGTCTCTGCCTATAATATCATCATGCCGGATATCACCTCGCCCGCTTCACAGGCACAGAGTTCTCGGGCCGATCAAGAAATAGCCATACTAACAGAGATTAGTCGTATATTGGCCTCTACGCTCGAATTGCGCGATGCTTTTGGCAAGATCATGCAGGTCATATCCGACAAACTGGGTCTGAACCGCGGGGCATTGGTGTTGTTGGATGAATCGACCGGGCGGCTGCGCACCGAAGCGGCAATCGGCATGACTCCCGACGATATTGAACGTGGGAAATACGCGCTTGGCGAAGGCGTGACCGGATCGGTCGTCGCCACGGGGCGCGTGCGTGTTATTCCCAGCCTGCGCGGCGACCCCGACTTTCTCAACAAGACCGGCCGCTTGGCTGCGAATCCACATGGCGACATCAGCTTTGTCTGCATCCCCATCAAGATTGAAAACCGCACGGCCGGCGCACTGTCGGTGGACAAGCCGGCAAGCGATCTCGTGACATTACAGGCCGATGCGGCGTTTCTGGGCATCGTGGCGGCATTTCTGGCGCAGGCGATCCAGATCAACCGCATGGTGATGCGACAGAAAGAAGAACTGCTGGAAGAAAATGCCCAACTTCGGGCACAGGTGCGCGATCGCTATCGGTTTGAAAATATCATCGGCGACTCGCCGGCGATGCACGACGTCTTCTCTACGGTCGGCCAGGTGGCCAACAGCCGCGCGACGGTATTGCTGCTGGGTGAGACCGGCACGGGCAAGGAAATGATCGCCAAGGCGATTCATTACAACTCTCCGCGCAAAGACAAGCCCTTCGTCCGCGTTAATTGTGGCGCACTGACCGGAACCTTGCTGGAATCGGAGCTTTTCGGGCATGTAAAAGGCTCGTTCACCGGCGCGATCCGGGACAAGATCGGCCGTTTTGAGGCCGCCGACGCTGGGTCGATCTTTCTCGACGAAATCGGCACGCTTGAACCTCAGTTGCAGGTGAAATTGTTACGCGTGCTTCAAGAGCGCGAGTTCGAGCGCGTCGGCGACACCCAAACGGTGAAGGCCGATGTGCGCGTTATCGCGGCTACAAATGTCGATCTCCAGGAGGAAGTGGCCAAGAGCAATTTCCGCGAGGATCTTTTCTATCGCCTGAACGTGGTGACGATTTACCTTCCTCCCCTGCGAAATCGCCGCGAGGACATCCCGCGACTTATCGACTATTTCCTCGACAAATACAACGCCATGAACGACCGGCGGCTGCGCCGGATCAGCAGGGACATGCTGAACGTGATGCTGCGTTATCCCTGGCCGGGCAACGTTCGGGAACTTGAAAATGCGGTGGAACGGGCGGTGGTGCTGAGCAATGGCGAGGATTTTAACGAAGATCTGCTCCCGCTCAGCGTGCGAATGTTTGCGGCCCAGCGGCGAACCAATCAGTCCAGCGAAACGATAGAAACGCTAACCCGCAAGCTGGCCGATCAGGCCCTGATCGACTACGAAATGCGTGAAGGCGAAATCTACGCGCTGGTGATCAATCAGATCGAACATGCCCTCATCGACCGCGCGTTGGCTAAATGCGACGGCGTAAAAACCAAGGCCGCCGACTTCCTGGGTATCAACCGCAATACGCTGAACAAGAAGGTGAAGGATTTGGGGATTGAGGCGGTGGATTAATGCCTACGTACGAAGAACAACTTGATGCCGATATGGAATTCGCCTTACGGGAGGGCAGCAAGCACTTTGCCGAAGGAAACAAAGTACACCAGACATTGCGGGCCATTACGGGAAAACTGACCGAACTTCAGATTCCTTATGCCGTGTTGGTGGAATGGCGCTGTATCTGCATGGGTTTCGAAGATTTACCGACGATGTCGATATCCTCGTGACGCGGGAGTCGATCAATCGCATCATCGAGAAACTTGTGAGGCTGGGGTATGTGCAGCCGGCGGGCACAATCACCAAGCTGCGCGACACCGCAGCGGACGTGAGAATCGAGTTCCTGATTTCGGGGCAATACCCCGGGGAGGGCAAGCCCAAGCCCGTGGCTTTTCCTGAGCCGTCGGCTGCCAGTATCCATCGCGGTGGCATCCGTCTGCTGAACTTGCCGACAATTATCGAGTTGAAGCTGGCATCGGGGTTGTCGGCGGCGCATCGACTTAAAGACCTTGCGGATGTGCAGGAACTCATTCGCGTTCTGAAATTGTCAAAGGACCCGGGCGAATCACTGGATGCGTCGGTGCGCGACAAACACGCCGAGCTTTCGTATGCGGTGGACCAGGCCCCACGCGAATAGTCATTGTTATTATCACGGACGATTTCTACGCCGTCATTCCACTATCCCTGTCCACCTGCTGTTGCGCCTTGAGTGCTTCCCATTCTTCCACCGTCAGCATCGCCTCGCGGGCTTGCGAGCCTTTGTAATCTCCGACGATTCCCGCTTGCGCCATCGCTTCGATTAACCGGCTGGCGCGGCTGTAGCCGATTGTCAGGCGCCGCTGAAGAAGGCTGACGCTGCCCCGCTTGGTCTCCAGCACCACGCGCACGGCATCGTCGAACAAATCGTCCTTGGCCGCGTCACTGTCCAGCGCGCCGGTTGTTTTGATTTGCACCAGCTCAGGCTCATATTGCGCATCGGCCAGCCCGCGGACCAGTTTCACGCTGTCACGGATTTCCTTATCGTCAATGTACGTTCCCTGGCTACGGATCGGTTTGCTGGCGCCCGGCGGAAGGAACAGCATGTCGCCCTGTCCTAACAGCAAGTCGGCGCCGTTTTGATCCAATACGATTCGACTGTCCATGCGGCTGGAAACTCGGAACGCGATTCGGCTGGGCATGTTCGACTTGATCAGCCCGGTCACCACGTTGGCCTGCGGTCGCTGGGTGGCCAGAATCAGGTGGATGCCCACCGCCCGGCTCTTCTGCGCCAGGCGGACGATGAAAGCCTCCACTTCCTTTCCGCTGGTCATCATCAAGTCCGCCAGTTCGTCAATAATCAGGACGATGTAAGGCAGATGCTTGGGGATTTTCGCTTCCTCTTCCTCTGATCCGGGCTGGAATCGTTCCTTCAATTCGTCCCAGGACATCTTGTTGTAATCCTTGATATTGCGAACCCCCGCTTCGGCCAGGAATTCGTAACGCTCGTCCATCTTTTCGCAGGCCCAATCCAGCACGCTGGTGGCTTTGGCGCTGTCGTTGATGACCGGACACATCAGGTGCGGCACGTCTCGGAACGGCGCCATTTCCACCACCTTCGGATCGACCAGGATCAGCTTCACCACGTCTGGCCGCTGCAGG
Organism: Tepidisphaerales bacterium; assembly: GCA_038234815.1. Lineage (GTDB taxonomy): Bacteria > Planctomycetota > Phycisphaerae > Tepidisphaerales > Tepidisphaeraceae > JBBQSU01. The sequence goes on from JBBQSU010000006.1 coordinate 6,774, forward strand.
TACATGATGCTCATGATGATCGTGTTGATGCACACCGATTTTCCCGAACCTGTCGTGCCGGCGATCAGGCAGTGGGGCATCGCGGTCAGATCGGTAATCAGCGGCTCGCCGCTGGCGTCTTTCCCCAGGAAGAGGGGGATCGCCTGCTTGTGCATGGCCTCGGGAGCCAGTTGAAGCAGCTCCTTCAGTCGCACCTTCTCCTTTTGCGCATTGGGCACCTCAATACCGACGGTGTTTTTCCCGGGTACCGGCGCGACAATGCGCACGCTCGTCGCGGACAACGCGCGGGCAATGTCGTTGCTTAGTGAAGTGATTGCGCTGACCTTGATCCCCGGCGCAAGGCTCAACTCGTACATCGTAATCACAGGCCCGGTATCGATTTCCACCACGTGCGCATCGATGCTGAACTCCATCAGCGCCTGTTCGAGCACTGCGGCCTTTTCACGCACGAATTTTTCCTGGCTCTCCGCATAGCCATGCTCGGCCTCGGCCAGACACGACCAATCGGGGAGGTGGTATTCGCCAAGTTCCTTTGGCGGAGGCGTCGGGGGACTTACCTGTCGCGGTTTTAGCGTGTTCGGCAGCTTGACGATGATGTCGTTTCGGGCAACCGACGTCGGTGGCTCGCCTGGCGCTTTTGCGCTCGCGGACGCGGCACCGCCAACCGCGCCGGTGTCTGAAGCCCCAGACGCTGCAGGCAGGCCATTGACCACCGCCCGTGCTTGCAACGTCGGCTCGATCGCGGGAATCACCGCCGCCTCGCTCGGCCCCGGATCATCGGCAGCGTGGTGGGCCGCATCGTCGGCATAGGTCAGTTCGATCGGCTCGGGAGTCGGCTCTGCGGCTTTTTTGCGATCGATTTTCAGCAGCACCTGCGGCCGAAGGGGTTCGTCGGAATCGTCAGTTTCGACGAATCGACTCACTCGCGGGGCCGCTGTAGTTAGCTTTGTCGGTCGCGGGCCACGATGAAACAGATGCCACGCGGGCAATTTCGGCCACGTCGGCAGATGCGGCATCGAAAGCCGGGGGGCGCTCTTGCCCGCCTGCGAAAGCGCATTGCCCACCAGTACCGGGGCGCGCAATACCAAGTCATCCGCCGCCAGCAGCAGTCCCACCAGCAGGGTGACAGCCAGGATCAAGCGCGTTCCGGCGACGTTGACGTGCTGGCGAAGAAATGCTTCGGCGCCAATGCCGATAATCCCGCCGTTGCCTTCAGGAAATCCCGTTCCAGTGCCCGAAAAAAAGTGATGAACCAACGTCGCAAAGGCCACCGACAGCAGAAATAAGCCGATCAGGCGCATCCAAACATCGGAAATTTTCGCTTGAAACAGGAAGACGACGACACACACACCACCGAAAAAGAGCAAAGGGAATACGCCTTGGCCAAGAGTAAAGTAAAGCTGATAAGCAATATACGCACCGACCGGACCGCAGAGGTTCTGCATCGCAGGATACGGATAAACCGCATGACTGGGCCAGTCCGTCGCTTGGAAACTGCCAAGTGACAAGAGCAGAAACACCCAGACGCCCATCGCCAGGCAACCAATAATCCATCGCCAAAGTATTGAACGATCCATGTTTCAGTTAGGCAAAAAGATCACGAGTCCGCGACGAATTCCAAAGCCGAGAAATCCGGCGCACGTCGTCGCGTGAGTGATTTTTTCTGCCTGCGTCCTTTTTCTATTGCCCCGTATGTCCGAACCCGCCGGCCCCGCGGGTGGTGGCATCCAGTTCATCCACCTCCGCAAGTTCCACTGCCGGAACGGGCAAAATCAGCATCTGCGCGATCCGCATCCCTCGTTCGACCGTAAACGCCGCAGACCCATGATTGATCAGCGGAACGTGTACTTCTCCGCGGTAGTCCGCGTCGATTGTCCCGGGTGAATTCACCAGCGTCACGCCGAATTTGCTCGCCAGCCCGCTGCGCGGTCGCACCTGGGCTTCAAATCCCACCGGCACGGCCATGGCAAACCCGCAGGGGATTAGCGCAATCTGCCCACGCTCAAGCGTGACCGGCTCTTTCACCGCAGCATGAATGTCGAACCCGGCAGCGTGCTCCGTCATCTTTATCGGCAACGGCACGCCTTCTCCGCCAGCCAGACGCTTGATCCGAATGGTTATCGGACGATCGAAATCGCTCATGTCGAAGATTGTAGCCAGAACCCAATCCGGTGACAGGCATACTGGCCCCTCTCACGTCGAGCACGCGCGCGGGTTCCCCGTTGCGGATAAGCTCCCGCGGAAATACGCCGCACCACTTGCTCCGGCGTGTCATCCATTCCATTCGGTATGGAAGGTGCCCGTTTTGTCGGTCCGTTCGTAGGTGTGGGCACCAAAGTAATCTCGCTGCGCCTGGATCAAATTGGCCGGCAGCCGCTCGCGGCGATAGGCGTCATAGTAGGCGAGGCTTCCGCTGAAGGCCGGGGTGGGGATGCCGTTGCCGATGGCCGTGCTAATCACCCTCCGCCAGCTTTCCTGCCGCTGGCTGATCGCATCGCGGAACCGCTTGGCCATAAGCAGATTCGCCAGCAGCGGCTCTTCCTTGTAAATCTTCATGATGTCATCGAGGAACACCGCGCGGATGATGCACCCGGCCTTCCAGATGCGCGCGATCTCCACAAAATTCAGGCCATAGTTAAATGTCTTGTCGGCTTCAGCCAGCAGGGCATAACCCTGCGCGTAGGAGCAGATTTTCGAGCAATAGAGCGCGCTGCGCACGTCGTTGACGAAGGCTTTGATATCCCCCGTCATCACTTTCGGCTTCGGCCCGCTCAGAACTGGCGCGGCCTTGACGCGCTGAGCCTGCACGCTGGAAATATTGCGGCCGTCCACCGCGGCCGCGATGGTGGGAATGGCGATGCCCAGATCCAGCGCAACCTGATTGGTCCACTTGCCCGTCCCCTTCGCGCCGGCCTTATCCAGAATCAACTCAACCAGCGGTTTTTTTGTGTCCGGGTCGGTGTAGTTGATGACCTTATGGGTGATTTCAATGAGGAAGCTCTTGAGGTCGTCGCCGTTATTCCAATCCTTAAAGGTCTCCTCCAACTGCTGGTTGTTCAGCCCGCCCACGTTCTTCAGCAGGTCATAAGCCTCGGCGATGAGCTGCATGTCGCCATATTCGATGCCGTTGTGAACCATCTTCACGAAATGGCCGGCGCCTTTGGTGCCGCAATAGCTCACGCATGGCCCGCTGTCGCTTTTGGCCGCGATCTTTTCCAGAATCGGCTTGAGATGTTCGTACGCTTCCTTGTCCCCGCCGGGCATGATCGACGGCCCCCAGAGCGCGCCTTCCTCGCCACCTGATACGCCCATGCCGAAAAACTTGATGCCCGTGCCTTCCAGTTCCTTGGCGCGACGTTCCGTGTCAGTAAAGAGCGAATTCCCGCCGTCGATGACAATATCATCGGGTTGAAGGTGCGACCGAAGTTCGGCGATCACCATGTCCACCGGAGCGCCGGCTTTTACCATGATCAAAATTCGCCGCGGGCGCTCCAAAAGCTGCACGAAATCCGCGATGGTCTTGCCCGCTTTGGCCTTCTTCCCCTTCGCCAGGTCGTTGATGAAATGCTCGGACTTCGCCCAGGTGCGGTTATAGACCGCGATGGGAAAGCCGTTGCGCTCAATGTTGAGCGCGATATTGCGACCCATGACTTCCAATCCGATCACGCCAAATTTCTGAAGACTCATCGTCAGGTTCCTTGTTGTTAGTGGGGCGGTGGATTGTGAGGATTTTCAATGCAATTTCAAATGCCCCGTTCGCGTTCCCGTGCGGCGAAGTCGTCCGGGGTGGGCCTCTTTCGGAAGGGCAGAGCGGCCACGCGAAGCTGAAGAGTCTTGGGAAGTTGCCAGAAAATCTGCCCACGCGTAGGATGATCTCTCCACTCTGGAGGAGTGGCAGAGCGGTTGATTGCGCCGGTCTTGAAAACCGGTAGGCCCGCAAGGGTCTCGTGGGTTCGAATCCCTCCTCCTCCGTTGGTGGTGACATGTCCGGGGACTTTCGTTGACGCGTGCGGTGGCCTGAAGGCAACGTGAAAGGCTTACTGAAAAGCGTTCATCGCGCGGATTTGCGTCGGCGGGGACATCATTTTCGCGTCGGGCACCACAATTCCGAAATCCCCTGCTAGAAGTTCGGGACAAAGGTTGCTAAGTTTGAACGGTGCAGAATGCTTCACGCGAAAATTTGTGGAAAGTCGTAAGAACCGCTGGCGGATGGGTTAAGAGCCGGATGGATTCGGATCGGCCGGCGTCCAATCCCGATGCCGAACTTCCGCTGCGCGCCGAACTTTTCAGCATCCGACAACTCGAGCAACACGCCAAGACCCTTGCAGGCTGGCATGAGGTCCAGACGGCCGGGCGATTCGGCGCCGGCAAAGATCAACTCTTGGATCGCCTGGATTCCAACCGCGAGGTTCTGGCCGAAACGTATGATTTGATTGCCAACGCGGTCAGTCGCGGAAGGCGGATCACTCCAGCGGCCGAATGGTTTCTCGATAATTATTACCTGATTGAAGAACAGATTCGCGCTGCCAAGCGCCACTTGCCCAAGGCCTATAGTCGCGAATTGCCGCGACTGGTGAACGATCCGGCGTCGGGATTTCCGCGGGTCTACAGCATCGCGCTGGAACTCATCAGCCATGCCGATGGCAGAGTGGACGGCGAAAGCCTGCGGGCGTTCGTCAATGCGTACCAACTGGTCAAACCGCTGCGCCTCGGTGAGCTTTGGGCGATTCCGATCATGCTGCGACTGGCGCTGCTGGAGAACCTACGTCGTGTGGCAACGCGCATTACTTCAGGCAGGAGAGACCGGGAGCGCGCGGCCGTCTGGGTGGAGCGCATTCTCGATGCCGCGGCCAAGAATCCTACGAAAGCCGTGCTGGCTTTGGCTGACATGGTGAAGGCCGACCCGGAATTAACCAACGCCTTCGTCGCCGAGTTCGCCAGCCGTTTGCACGGGCAGGGGCCGTCGCTCATCTTCCCAATGACTTGGCTGGAACAGCGGCTCTCCGAGCAGGGGCAAAGTATCGAACACGTTTTCCAGCAAGCCAGCCAGAATCAGGCTGCCGACCAGGTGTCGATCGGTAACAGCATCGGGAGTTTGCGATTTTTAGGCGCGACCGATTGGCGGGTTTTCGTTGAATCGATGAGTGTGGTGGAGCGCACGCTTGCGACCGACCCGACCGGACTTTATTCAGGCATGGATTTTGCCACGCGCGACAGATATCGGCATGTGATTGAAGACGTGGCCAAGCGCAGCCGGGCGACCGAAGAAGAAGTGGCGCAAAAGGTGGTGGAACTGGCGCGCCGGGCGGGCGAGGAGGCCGCGCAGGCTAGCGTTAATGGCCGGAAGGGCATCGAAGGGCACATCGGCTATTATTTGATTGGCAAGGGCCGACACGCGCTCGAGCGGTCGGTCTACACCTCGTTTTCCCTCCGCCGATCGGTTACCCGCGTGGCCGGTCGGCACGTGCTGGTAATCTATCTGGTGTCGATCGGGGTCGTGACGATCATGGCGACGGGGTTTGGGGCCTGGCTGGCCGCTGTATGGGGGATGCGCCCCTTGCCGCTGGTGGTTGTCTTGCCGTTCCTCCTGCTCATCGCCACGCAGATCGGCGTTTCAGTCGTGCATTGGCTGGCACCGTTCCTGACCAATGCGAAGATTCTTCCGCGGATGGATTTTTCGCTCGGGATTCCGCCCGAATGTCGCACGGTGGTGGCAGTGCCCACCATGTTGGCCGACGTGCATGAGGTTGACGAGTTGCTTAGTGCCATGGAAATCCGGCATCTGGCCAACGCCGACGAGAACTTACTGTTCGCCTTGCTGACGGACTTCAAGGATTCCGATCAGGAAAGTACGCCCGAAGATGCGCTGCTGCTGGAACGCGCCCGGCGAGGGATCGAAGCGCTCAACCGGCTTTATGGCGGGCACGATATTTCGGTTGATGCCGCAGACCCGGCGGAGGCGGACAACGCCGGGGAGAACCCCAATGGGCATGGCCCTGACGATAATCCCCCACAGGAGAGTGCGCGCTTCGGGCCTGGCAACGGTCCGTTCTACTTGCTCCATCGTCGGCGGCAATGGAACGAGCAGGAAGGCGTATGGATGGGCTGGGAGCGCAAACGTGGGAAACTAGAGCAGTTCAATCAGGCATTGCGAGGCGATTCGACCGCGTTCAGCACGATCGTGGGGGATCAAAGCCGGCTGCAGGGCGTAAAGTATGTGATCTCGCTGGACAGTGACACACAATTGCCGAGGGATTCGGCGCGGAAACTCGTCGCGACGATGGCGCATCCGCTTAATCACCCGCGCTATGACGCTAAGCACGAGCGAGTGGTGTCGGGATACACAATTTTGCAGCCGCGCGTGGGAATAAGCATGCCCAGCGCCAACCGCAGCGCGTATTCGCGAGCATTTGCCGGTGAACCGGGTATTGATCCCTACACGCAGGCGGTTTCAGACGTATATCAGGACGTTTTTGAAGAAGGCTCGTTCATCGGCAAGGGAATTTACGATGTCGACGCCTTCCAAAAAGCGCTGGGCGGTCGATTCCCGGAGAACCGCATCCTCAGCCACGATCTGCTGGAAGGCGCACACGCCCGCTCGGGCCTGGTGACGGACGTCGTGCTGTTCGAGGATTATCCTTATTCCTACCTGGCCGATGCAGGACGGCGGCACCGCTGGATCAGAGGGGACTGGCAAATCGCCTGCTGGCTTTTTCCGAAAGTGCCGGGGCACGCCGGCGCGCCGTGTGCGAATGTCATTTCGACCTTGTCGAAGTGGAAAGTTCTCGACAACCTGCGCCGTAGTCTTATGCCCGTGGGGCTGGTCCTATTGCTTGTGCTGGCTTGGCTGACGCCCGGCGGAACGGTGGTGCTAACAATCCTGGCCATCAGCACACTGCTGCTTCCGCCGACGCTAAGTGCCGTCAGCGATCTCCTGCGTCGGCCCGCAGACCTGCCGGTCGGGCAACACCATCAGTCCACTGCAAAAACGTTCGCCCGCCAAGTCGTCTCCAACCTTTTTGTTCTCAGTTGCCTGCCCTATGAGGCGCACCAAGGGCTGGATGCGATCGGGCGCACCGGCGCGCGCCTGCTGCATTCCCGTCGAAAGCTCCTTGAGTGGCGGACCAGCAGCGATGCCCTTCGGTCGGCCCACGGCAATCTCGCCGGCTTTATCCGGGCGATGTGGATCTCACCCGTGGCGGCGATTGTCACCCTGCTGGCCACAGTGGCGCTGCGTCCGGGCGCGATGGTCACGGCGCTCCCAATCATCATGCTGTGGACGGCTTCTCCGTTTCTCGCCTGGCGGCTCAGCCGGCCGACTGTGGCCAAGCGTCCGCAATTGTCATCCGACGACCTGATGTTCCTGCGGGGGTTGGCTCGACGCACCTGGCGGTTTTTTGAGGTGTTTGTCACCGCCGACGATCACTTCCTTCCGCCGGACAACGTGCAGGAAGATCCCCCCGTGGGTGTGGCCCATCGCACTTCGCCGACCAACATCGGCCTCTCGCTTCTTGCCGGCTTAGCGGCTTACGATTTCGGATACATCTCCGTCGGCGAAGTCATCGGACGCACGCGACGCACGCTCGATACCATCGGCCGATTGCACGGACATCGCGGGCATCTGTTTAATTGGTACGACACGCGCACGCTTGAACCCCTGCGCCCGCTCTATATTTCTACTGTGGACAGCGGAAACATGGTGGGGCACCTGCTGATATTGGCCTCGGGATTGAAGGAACTGTCAGACCAGCCGGTCTTTCGCTCGCAGGTAATCTCAGGCTTGGAAGACACGTTGCATGTGGTCGCCGAGATTGCCCGGCAGGCGACGGCCGGGGACAAGAACGTGGCACGGATTTCGCCCGACACGTTCGCCAAGATGGCGCGGTTGCGCGAGACATTGCGTGAGCACCCGCCAACGCTTTCCGGCTCTCGACTTCTTCTCAAGCGACTTCGCAATGCGGCAGGGGAGTTATCTCTGGGCCTGCGCGGCCATGACGGATTCGAAAGCTGGGTGCATGCCTTCGAGGATCAGTGTCGCTTTGCGCTTGAAGAACTTGTCTATCTCGCCCCCTGGCTGGAAGCGCCGGCACCGGATGAATCGCTATGGTCGCAGGCCAATGTGGAACAAGCGGCGGTTCTGGGCCGACTGCGCGCGTTGCTCCAGCAGTTGGATCAGGTGCCCACGCTGGCCGATGCCGCCAAACTGCAATTGATTCTGGGCGCGGCCATCACTGCCGTCGAAGACGCATCCTCAGCCTGGCCCGCGGGCGTGAAGGAGTGGCTGTTGCGCCTACGCGCTGCCGGTGAATCGGCCTCCGAGAGGGCTACCCATCGCCTTTCCGAGCTGAAGGACCTGAACACCCGCTGCACCGAACTGGCCGATATCAGTTACGATTTTCTATACGATCCTGAACGGCACCTGCTTTCGATCGGATACAACGTTTCGGACCGTCGTCTCGATGCCAGCTATTACGACCTGCTGGCGTCCGAAGCCCGCCTCACCAGCTACGTCGCGGTCGCCCAGGGAAAACTCCCGCAGGAGCATTGGTTTAGCCTCGGCCGTCTGCTCACCAGTGCCGGTGGCAAGGCCGCGCTGCTCTCTTGGAGCGGCTCGATGTTCGAGTATCTGATGCCGCTGGTGGTGATGCCCACTTATGACCAGACCCTTTTGGACGATACCTATCGCGCGGTCGTCCGCAGGCAGATTGAGTACGGCCGCCAGCGCGGGGTGCCGTGGGGCGTCTCCGAATCCGGCTATAACGAATTCGACACTGGGAGGAATTACCAGTATCACGCCTTTGGCATTCCCGGGCTTGGTCTTAAGCGCGGGTTGGCCGAAGACCTGGTGATCGCGCCTTATGCCAGCGCTATGGCGCTGATGGTCGATCCAGAATCGTCCTGCGCGAATTTGCAGGAACTGGAGAAGGACGGGCAGGTGGGGCTGTTCGGGCTTTACGAAGCGATCGATTACACACCATCGCGCGTCCCTCGTGGGCAGAAGAGCGTGACCATTCGGTCCTACATGGTGCATCATCAGGGCATGGCATTTTTGTCCATGGCCTATCTCTTGCTGAATCGGCCAATGCAGCGGAGATTTGCCGCCGATCCGGCATTTCGCGCGATCGAGTTGTTGCTCCAAGAGCGCGTGCCCAAAGTGCCGATGCTCTATCCGCACTCGGCCGAGGTGTCGGCGGTCCGTGCGGCAACGACCGCCCCCCAGGCCCATTACCGTGTCTTCAATACCCCTAACACGCTCGTGCCCGAGGTGCATCTGCTTTCCAACGGACGATACCATGTGGCCGTCACCGCCTCCGGTGGGGGATACAGTCGCTGGCGCGACCTGGCCCTGACACGCTGGCACGAGGACGTTACCTGCGACGCATGGGGAACATTCTGCTACATCCGCGACGTCGAGACCGGCGCGTTCTGGTCGTCGGCTCACCAGCCGACACTTCGCCGGGCGACAAAGTATGAGGCCGTCTATTCGCAGGGCCGTGCCGAGTTTCGCCGCCGCGACAGCGGGCTGGATACGCACGTTGAAATCAGCGTCTCGCCGGAAGACGACGTAGAACTTCGGCGGATCAGCTTGACCAACCGCGGCACCACGACGCGCACCATCGAACTGACCAGCTACGCCGAAGTGGTGCTGGCGACGGCCGCGGCCGATGCCGCCCACCCGGCGTTCAGCAATCTTTTCGTGCAGACCGAACTGGTTCGAGATCTACAGGCGATCCTATGCACGCGTCGGCCCCGGTCGGCCAGCGAGCATCCGCCTTACATGTTCCATCTAATGACCGTACACGGACGGTCGGTGCGCAAGACGAGTTACGAAACCGCCCGCAACGACTTCATCGGTCGCGGGCGTTCGGTGGCTGATCCCCGGGCCATGCACGTCCCTGCCTTGGGAGATACCGAAGGCGCGGTACTCGATCCGATCGTCGCGATTCGAAACACCATCTCGCTGGCACCGAACGAAACCGCGCGCATTCATCTGGTGACAGGCGCGACCGAAACTCGCGATCAGGCCGTCGAGCTCGTCGAAAAATATCACGATCGCAGACTGGCCGACCGGGTGTTTGAACTGGCCTGGACGCACAGTCAGGTGGTGTTGCGTCAACTCGACGCCACCGAGGCCGACATCCAGCTTTATGGCAGGCTGGCCAGCAATATCCTCTACGCCCATCCACTCCTGCGCGCCCCCGGCAGCGTGATCGCGCGTAATCGCCGTGGGCAGTCCGGGCTTTGGGGATACGGCATCTCCGGCGATTTGCCCATCGTTCTGCTGCGCATGAGCGATCAATCCCACATTGATCTGGTCCGGCAAATGGTGCGTGCCCACTCCTATTGGCGGGGCAAGGGGCTGGTTGTCGATCTGGTCATCTGGAACGAGGACCAGTCGGGCTACCGGCAATCGTTGCACGACCAGATCATGGGCACGATCTCCTCGCTGGCCGAAGCGAACCTGGTTGACAAGTATGGCGGGATTTTCGTGCGCCGCCTCGATCAGATGTCGGAAGAAGATAAGGTGCTGCTGCAAACCGTTGCCAGGGTGGTCATCAGCGACACCGCCGGCACGCTGATGGAGCAGATGGACCGCCGGGCCCGCGCAGAGACGCCGATCCCGGCGTTTGCAAAGCTTCCTACGCGCAAGATGCCGGTCCCCGTGGCCGTCGAGATCAGCCGGCCCGATTTGGCGGCTTTCAACGGCATGGGTGGATTTACGCATGACGGCCGCGAGTACGTCATCACCACTACCGCAGAAACATCGACCCCCGCGCCCTGGGTGAACGTGCTGGCCAATCCCTGGTTCGGAACGGTCGTTTCTGAAAGTGGCGGGGCGTATACGTGGTGCGAAAACGCTCACGAGTATCGCCTGACCCCTTGGCACAATGACCCGGTCAGCGATCTCAGTGGCGAGGCGGTCTATCTGCGGGATGAAGAATCGGGCCGGTTCTGGTCCCCCACACCGCTCCCGGCCCGCGGGGCCATGCCTTACACCACTCGCCATGGGTTCGGCTATACGATCTTCGAGTATACCGAGGACGGAATCTCGACTGAAATGCGCACGTACGTAGCCACGGATGCGCCGATCAAGTTCCTGGTCATCAAGGTGCGCAATGATTGCGGCAAAGCCCGGCGACTGTCCTTAACCAGTTATTTCGGTCTGGTGTTAGGCCCGCAGACCCCTGGGCATCGGCCGTATGTGGTGACGGAGATCGATCCCAAGACCGGCGCCATGCTGGCCCGAAATTCGTACAACACCGACTTCGCGGATCGCGTGGCATTCTTGGACGCCAGCGAAGCCCAGCGGACCGTAACCGGCAATCGCACGGAGTTCATCGGTCGCAATGGCGGGCTTAATCAACCGGCCTGCATGTTCAAAGCGCGGCTTTCCGGACAAACCGGCGCGGGCCTCGATCCCTGTCTGGCCATGCAGGTGATGCTGGAGTTGGCCGATGGCGAAGAACGCGAGGTCGTGTTTACTTTCGGTTCGGGCAAGGACCTGGCCGATGCGCGCAACCTTGTCATGCGTTTCCGAGGGACGGGACCGGCCCGGACCGCGCTCGAGGCCGTATGGGGTTATTGGAACCGCACGCTCGGGGCAGTCCATGTGCAAACCCCGGACGCGGCGCTGAATTACCTGGCCAATGGGTGGTTGCTGTATCAGGTGTTGGCGTGCCGTATTTGGGCCAGAAGCGGGTTCTATCAGTCCGGTGGGGCGTTCGGCTTCCGCGATCAATTGCAGGACGCCATGGCGCTCGTCCATACCGAGCCGGCACTGCTTCGCCAGCAATTGCTGAGATCCGCGGAACACCAATTCAGGGAAGGCGACGTACAGCACTGGTGGCACCCGCCGATCGGCCGCGGAGTGCGCACACGCATCTCCGACGACTACCTTTGGCTGCCATTGGCCACATGCCGCTACGTTAACACGACCGGTGACACCGGCGTACTCGACGAAACCGTGCGCTTTATCGATGGACGACTGGTTCAACCTACCGAGGAAAGCTATTACGATCTGCCCGCGCGGTCGGAAGAGTCGGCCAGCCTGTATGAACACTGCCTGCGCGCCATTCGCAACGGCCTGCGCTTTGGCGAACGCGGCCTGCCATTCATGGGTTGCGGCGACTGGAATGATGGAATGAACCTCGTTGGCGAACACGGCCGCGGGGAAAGCGTGTGGCTGGGAATGTTCCTTTACGACGTCCTCATGCAGTTTGCGAGCGTGGCCGAGCGACGTGGCGACAAAACGGTCGTTGAGTTGTGCAAGTCGCAGGCGGCACAGTTGCGCGAGAATATCGAGAAAAACGCGTGGGACGGCCAGTGGTATCGCAGGGCATATTTTGACTCAGGGGAGCCGCTCGGATCAAGTTCCAGCCCTGAATGCAAGATCGATTCTTTGCCGCAAAGCTGGGCGGTCCTTTCGGGCGCGGTCGATGCCGAGCGGGCGCGTCAGGCAATGCAGGCGGTCGATGCCCATCTGGCCGATCGGTCCGCGGGGGTGATTCGGCTGTTCGATCCGGCTTTTGATAAATCACAACTCAATCCCGGTTACATCAAAGGCTATGTCCCCGGCGTGCGCGAAAATGGCGGGCAATACACTCACGCTGCGGTCTGGGTGGTGATGGCATTCGCCCAGTCCAGGAATTCCGAGCGCGCATGGGAACTGTTCAATCTCATCAACCCGGTTCGGCACGGCGACACTGAGGCCGCGATCGCCAGGTACAAGGTCGAGCCTTATGTTATTGCCGCCGACGTTTATACCAATCCGCAGCACGTAGGCCGGGGCGGGTGGACGTGGTACACCGGATCGGCCGGGTGGATGTATCGGCTCATCATCGAGTCGTTGCTTGGGCTGAAACTGGAAATTGACCGCCTGCACGTCCGGCCGCTTTTACCGGCCGGATGGGACGCATTTGACATGCACTACCGTTTCCGAGACACGTTCTATCACATTCACGTTCGTCGGGGTACGGGCGGGGTGGTCTGCGATGGTGTTGCTCAGGCCGATGGATCCATTCCGCTGATTGACGACCGGCAGGAACATCGGGTAGAGGTGCAAGTGGCGGAGTGACTGCGTTTTGATCGCGGGGCTTCGGCATCAGCAGAACCTGCCACTGCGGAGGAACCAGATGTCACGCATTGTTGTTTTGGATGGCTACACCCTCAATCCCGGGGATTTATCATGGGACGCCCTGCGGGCCTGCGGGGCTTGCACGATCCACGATCGCACGCCGTTCGATCAGGTGGTGGCGCGGGCGTCGGGCGCGCTGGCGGTGCTGACCAACAAGACGGTTCTTAACGCGCAGGCGCTGGAGGCATTGCCGGATCTGCGCTACATCGGTGTGCTGGCGACGGGTCATAACGTGGTGGATTCCGCCTCCGCCGGCCGGCTCGGCATGACGGTGACCAATGTGCCCGGCTATAGCACCGCATCGGTGGCGCAGGTGGTGTTCGCGCTGATTTTGGAACTAACCCACCATGCCGGCGATCACAGCCGAAGCGTTCATTCGGGCCGGTGGGCGGCGTCAGCTGATTTTGCATTCTGGGACACGCCATTAGTCGAACTAGCAGGGTTGACGCTTGGTATCGTCGGTTACGGTGCGATCGGGCATGCCGTGGCGACCATCGCCAGGGCATTCGGAATGAACGTGATGGTCCACACGCGATCGCCCCAGGTGGGCGGGCAAAATCCGGTACAATTTGTATCGCTTGATGAATTGCTTGGCCAAGCCGACGTGGTGTCGCTTCATTGTCCGCTCACACCGGCCACCAATGGTCTGATGAACGCGGCGCGACTGGCGAAAATGAAGCGCAGCGCGTTCCTCATTAACACCGCCCGCGGGCCGCTCGTGGATGAAGGCGCGCTGGCGGCGGCATTAGAGGCCGGGGCCATCGCTGGCGCAGGGCTGGACGTTCTCACGACCGAACCCCCGCGCGACGGCACTCCGCTCATCGGCGCCCCCAACTGCGTGATAACCCCGCACTTTGCCTGGGCCTCGCAGGCCGCACGGAAGCGACTGATGACAACCGCCATCGAAAACCTGCTCGGCTTCCTTTCAGGTCAGCCTAAAAACGTCATCAACTGCGCAACGCTAAAAAATCCGCGGACATAAGATAGTGTCGCGTGCGTGCCGAAAGCACTACTTGAATCAGAGACAGCTCAGGCGATATAGCTCTTTTTCTTGCGTCCGCTCAGATAGCTTTCCATCATGCAAGACGCCAGTTCCCCGCTGCTGGTGTAAAATGCTACGCCCTTGGTCAGCTTAGTCAGTTGATCGACAAAGCCCACCCAATCCATTCCCCAGTAATCTTCGATCAAGGCAAATGTGCTGATGCGCACGCCCTCGCGTGTGGCAAGCAGAGCTTCTTTCAGTGTTGCGACGGTACTGCGCTCGTCGGGCGGATAGAGGAGGAAAATGTAATCACCTTCGACGTGCGCGGTTGGTTGGCCGTCGGTGATGATAAAGACCTGCTTGTTTTCTCCCGAGCGCTTGCGGAGCAGCCTGCGGGCCATCTGCAGGCCAAGTTGCAAGTTGGTGAAGTGCTGCGGCGCGCGGGCGATTTGGTCAATCGGCACGCGCAGGCGCACTCGGTCATCGTAGATGGAAACGGGTTTGGGCATGACCAGCGGCAACATGGCCTCGGGGATGACGTTAGCCCCGCTGTAAAACCCGACGAAATCGATCGTGTCCTGCGGAAACCGGCTGCGCACCAGCGACTGCATCGCCATAGCAACTTTCTTGGAGGACAAGAAACGTCCGTATCGCATCATCGATCCGCTTAGATCGAGCAGGACAACCGTGCTGCAACTGCTCATGCCCTGCTGCAGGTGCAGTTCAAAGTCACGCTCGTCGAATTTGATTCGCTCATGCTTGTTAGGCAGGCCGTGGTGAGCCAACGCATTGTGTATCGTTTGGTGAAGGTCCAGTTCCGAAACCGGATCGCCGTATTGATATGGCTTGGTGCCCTCTACTCTCTCTCCACCTTGGCCCGGCGTGATCTTCTCGTGACCTTCGCGCGCGCCGTCGCGGAGGTTAGCGAACACTTCCATCAGGGCCTTACGCTGCATTTTCGTTACCGCGCGCGGGGTAAGGCGGATTTTTCCTTTGCCGTCCTTGTCCAGCATTCCTTCCTGCAACAGTTGTTCAATCAGCTGGGATTGGTTTTCGTTATGGGGATTCTTCATCATTTCTTCGATGGCCTTGAGCGCGGCTTCGCCGTGCTGAAGGATGAACTGCATGAGCTGATCGAATCCGAATAGGCTCGGGTGGTCAGGAAAGCCCTCACCGTCGAACTCGCCATAGAAGTATTTCATTACAAGGATTGTAGTCCCGGTCAGACCGGCAAGTCGTCAATCGACCGCTTCGATTCGGCGGGGATGCAGGAAAACCAGATATGTAGCGGCGACACTTTGGCCGGTGATGCGCTCGATGGCCTGTCGGTAGGCGCGCATCTGCCCGCGATAAAGCGCGATACGCTGATCCAGATGCTCTCCCGACACGCGATCCGTCTTGTAATCCACGATGATCTGACCGGTGGCCAGCGGGATGAGCAAATCGAGGCGCCCGCGGATCAAGATCCGATCGAGCGGATCGCCTGTGTCCATTTCGCCCGCCGGCGTGAGATAGGCGATGGGAATTTCCCGCCGCAAGGCCTGCCAATGCTCTCGAATCGTCTTTCCCAAGCTCGAATCGATAAACCAAAGCAGTGCGTCTCGATCGACAAGTTCGTCCATGCCCGGGGCCAGAATCCGCCGGACGGCCAACTGCCGAATTTGTTTTTCGATCGCCTCCGTGCCTGTGGCAGAGGGGAAGTCCAGGTGTTCGAGAGCCAGGTGCGTCGCGGTCCCGATGTCCACCCCAGCAGGGGCGAGTGACGGGCGAGCTGCGGCCAGAAATTCGGGCAGCGGAAGGCGATCGGGATCATCGACCACTGCCACTGATTCCGCCGGCAAGACCGCGGGGGCGCCTCCCTTGCTGAGGGCAGTCACGGATTGGGTGGCGGGGACCAAAGTGAAGCGTTCAAACGGATACTTAAAACTGATTTCGTCGATTATCCGCGAGGCCAGGGCATCGGGCGCGGGCGGCGGATCAAGCGGTTCCAGCCTGCTTAGCTTCTTCTGCGATTCGTTCATCGTCGGCTGAATGACCTGCTGGCTTGTCCATGCCGCTACCTGCTCGGCTGTATATTGCGTCAGTGCAAAGAGGGGTGCGGGCATTTTTTCCGTTGCGGCCCAAACCGGACCGATCCAATCGAGCATCCGCTCGGCAGACAGGATGCTCGCCGTCGGCAGGGCAGCGGTCCAGCCGGTCCAGCGCGACCGCCATTGATCCACCCGCTTGGGTTTGACCGTCCCAAGAATCACCAGGTGCTCGCGGGCGCGGGTCATGGCGACATAAAGCACGCGGAGCTCTTCGGCCAGCGCCTGCTGCCTCAATCGCTGTTGCACCAACATGCTGGCCAGCGACGGATAGCGGACCCTGCGTTCGGTGTCGGCGACTTGGAGGCCCAGCCCCATCGCCCGGTCGGCCAGGATCGCACCTTGGGTATCTTTCAGATTGATCTTCTTGCCCATATCAGGCAGGAAAACCACCGGAAATTCCAGGCCTTTGCTGGCGTGGATGCTCATAATCCGCACGGTGTCGTCGGCCTCGGAATCGACCGACGGGGTACCGAGATCACTTTCATTGGCAAGCTGCGACAGAAACTGCATGAACCGCGAAACGCCTCGCTGATGAAAACCCGAAAACCTGCTTGCATGATCCTGAAGCGCCAGCAGATTAGCCAAGCGCTGCTGGCCATTGGGCAGGCCGGCTACATAAGTGGTGTACTTTGTCTCGGTATAGATCAACCGCAGGACGTCAGTGATACTGGCGTGCTGGGCGGTCTCTCGCCAGGCGTTTAGTCGATTGACAAATCCGGCCAAAGCGGCGGCTTCGGGGCCGGTTTGCTCGGCAACGTAACGGTAAACAGCAGCACTGAACGATAGCGCAGGGTAAGCCAGCCGCACGCTGGCAAAAATGTCTTCGGCATCATCAAGCTGGCCGACGGGGCTGCGCAGCGCCGCCGCCAGGGGAATGTCCTGATTCTGATTGTCCAGCAGGCTCAATATCGCCAGCACGTCACGGATTTCCTGGGCCTCGAAGAACCCCGACTTGCCCTCGTGATGCACCGGGATGCCTTCTGCGCGCAGGATCCCTGCGAATAATTCCGCCTTGAAGAGCATGGATCTCAGCAGGACCGCAAAATCACGAAATTCAATGGGCCGAAGCGTCCCCGAGCGATCGGTGACGGTTGCCTGCGGGGCACTCCGGCGCCCCATCATCTCCATGATTCGCTCGGCCAGCAGGCGGGCCTCGCGCTGCGAGCGGTCCAGTTCGGCCTGCTCCGATTCATCGTCGCCGATGGCCTCCACTGTGTCGGGCAACAGGTGCAGTTCGATTGGCGCGCCGGTGAAAGCGCCTGTGGGGAAGGCTTGCCCTGCGTGCAGACGTTGCGTTGCATCGTAATCAATGTCCGCAGCTTCGGGAGTCATCAACCGCTCGAACATGCCGTTGATCGCTTCTAACAACGGTTTACGACTGCGGAAATTGGACTGCAAATCAATGACGTTCCCCTTTGCCGGTGTCGCTCGATAAAGCTTTTGCCTGCGAAGGAAAAGTGCCGGCTCAGCCAGTCGAAAGCGGTAGATGCTCTGCTTCACGTCGCCCACAGTGAAGAGACTATCCTTCCGGCTCAGGCGGGAGAGGATAGCCTCTTGCAGTTCGTTAATGTCCTGGGCCTCGTCCACGAGCACATGGCGGTATCGGTCTTGATACGACCTGGCCAGGGCTGATTTTGCGTCGCCCAGTATGCTCAAGGCCAGACGCTCCAGATCGGAAAAATCGACGGCATTCTCGACGCGTTTGGCCTGTTGATATCTCTCTGAAAACGCGCGCACCAGAGACAAAAGTTCTTCGGCGGGATCGAGGATGCGATTCAGCCCCGCCTGCCACTCCGCGCATGACTGCAACGATTCTCGCCATTTACCCTCGGTCATTTCCTTCCGCAGGGAATCGACCAGTCCTTTGGCCATTTCCTTATCCTGCACGTCGTTTTTGACGGGGGGAAGTCGATCAAATTTAAACTGCAAAATTTCAGTTAACGCATCCAGTCCGTCGGTTCGTATGGCTTCCTGGGCATGTCGGAGAATCTGTTCACATTCCGTGATCGCCATCTCGTACGCTGGGAAACGCTTGAGGGCTTTCAGGGTGGTCCACGACGACTGGACAAGGGCAAGCAGATCATCGATCGACCGGCTGACGGATCGCGTCAGCGCCATACCTAGTTCCGATTGTTCCAACGGCCCCTGTGCCGCTTGGTGAAGCCGCGACAGGGCTTGGTCCTGCCATGCCTGAGGATCAACCACGCTGGTGAGAAGGCCATGAAGGTGCAGCACTGCGCTGCAGAGGCGATCGTCACGACCGTCGCCATAGTCATCGATGAGCCGAACGAATCGACCGTTGCCCGGCGATTCATAGCGATCGGCAAAAAGCTGGGTGACGACCTCGCGTCGGAGCAGCTTGGCTTCGTGCTCGTCGAGCACGCCGAAATGAGGATCAAGCCCCACGCGGGTGTAGTGCTGTCGCAACACGCGCGCACAAAATCCGTGCAGCGTGCTGATTGGAGCCTGGTCGATCAGAAGCAACTGGCGCTGAAGTCGCGGGGAATCAATTTGCGCGGCACGGACTGTCAGTGCCTGGCGGATGCGCAAGCGCATCTCCGCCGCCGCGGCTTCGGTGTAGGTGACAACGAGTAGCTCGTCGATGTCGCAGGGATTGGCCGCGTCGCACACGAGGAACGCGCATCGTTCGGCCAGCACGGATGTTTTTCCCGATCCGGCTGCGGCCGAAACGAGCACATTCTGGCCGACCGTCTTGATCGCCTGGCTTTGTTGTTCGGTCCAATCACGTTGACTCAACTGCGCCCTCCCTTCTGGGTTTCGCTTGCTGGCTTGCGATCACTGCCGATCGATTCGTCCGGGGAGTTCATCGCGTCGGCTTTGGTGATCGGCTCAAGTCGATGATAGCGGTCCGACGACGAATCGAACCGGCAAACCGAGCGATAAGGACACCGGCTGCATGGCGAGGTGTCATTGAGCCGATAGGGGGTGACGGAAATGTCCCCGTCGAGTAGTTGGTCGGCCAGCCGCTCGATAGTGGCCTGGGCCTGCGCCAATAACCCGGCGAACATTTCCGACGCCAAAGCATCGGTTCTGCTGAGCTTGCCCAGCTCGCCGTCCTTCTTGATATACGCCGAAACCACTGCCGAATCCCCCTCGGTCAGCTCCGCATCAAACTCCGCCAGAAAGTCCCCATCAAAAGCCCCTTTCGGCTTGGGGGACAGATGGAAATCGGGATCGTTCGGATCGGGCGCGTCATTGGGGTGCTTTACGGATTCAAGCAAGCGCAACAACGTACAGTAAAAGCCCGCGACCGGTGATACGACCTTACCATCCAGTTGATTGCCATTGGCCCGAATCACCAGCAGATATACAAGCAATTGAACGCTCAAGCCGTAGTACGCCTCGGCCCAATTCAGCGTTTTCCCCGCAAGAGTGTAGTCGATAATTGAAGCGATCCCGGACTGCGGGTTGATATCAATTCGGTCGATCCGGCCGGTAAGCTGCACCTTGCGGCCCTTGGGGGTTTGCAAAGCCAGCGGCTGCAGGCGACCGCCTTCTTGGAAATCAACTCCGAAATAGGCCGGTGAAAGTGATCCGCGCCGAGCGGTCTCAATCTGCGTGCGCAGCACCTGTTCAAGGTTTTGCTCGATCCGATCCAGCAGATATCGATTGCGCGCCGTGCTGAGCATCAATTCGTTCTTGAGTTTCGTCGCGGCCAATCCGATGTGCTGCTGGATCAGCCTGCGGGTCTGATCGGGTTGAAGCTCCCTTGGATCCATCTGCCGTGCCAGTGCATCGGCCATAACATTGTGCAGCACCCGGTGATAGATTCCGCTGAGATCGCCGCCGGTGACGTCGGATTCCGGCCGGTCTTCAAGTTTCAAACCGAACTGCACGAAATGCTGAAACGGGCAGGCCGCGAAGGATTCGATCTCCCTTGCGGTGGTGACCAGTGGCGCGGGAAAAAGCCCAGAGGCGTTTTCCGGTGAAAGCCGCGCGGTATTGTCGTATTGCAAGGCTGACCAAACGGTCTCAAACCTTTGTGGCCGCTGCGACAGCCACTGATAGACGTTGGCGGCCGTGAGGTCGGCAGGATCGGCCCCGTGGCGAATCCACCGCAAGATCAGTCGGACGGACTGATCCATAGAGCCGGCGCAGCCCAGATCGTCACCAGACTTCTGATCGATGCGCATCAGCAAGGTTCCAGGCAGGATTCGCCGCACCTGCATCCAGAACGACGAAGGGTTCGTCGGACGACCGCTGGCGTCGGTCATAGATCGAGACAGGATGAGTCTTTCCGAGGCACGCGTGAACGCCTGATATCCAAGGAAGCGCTCGTTGAACGTCTGCCTGCGGCTGTCGTCACCGAGTTCGATCTTTTGTGATAACCAGCGAAGTTCACGGTCGGAAAACAGTCCGTCCTCCCGGCCGGCACGGGGAAAAACCGTCTCGGACAGGCCAAGGACGAACGTCGTTGAAATATCTGACGGCCGCGTGCGCGCGACGTCGCCCACCAGAAGTTCGTCAATCGCCTGCGGGGTAATCGCCAGATCGAAGCCCTCAAGCCCGCGATCCAGGATTTCGACGAACGTGGCCAGTGGAAGCGGTTCGTCGCCGAGGAGGTCGATCATTTCGGAAAAGAGGCCCGTGATCTCGGTCCACACCTGCTCGGTTTCGGCGCGCTCCTCAAGGTGGCTTGCCTGGCGGGCCAGGCGCATTCGGGCGACGAGTTGCCCGCGGACGTTGAACCCTTCGATCAATGAGAACAGATCGACAATGATTTGCTTTACGGTCCGCGGGGCCTTGGATTGCAATCGGGTCACCGCCGTTGCCAGTCGGGCAACGAATTTCATGCGCAGGTCGTGGATGCGCTCCAAGGCGACAAGCCCGACATCGGCCGGTTCGTCCTCGCTCCCTCGGGCCAGGTGTCTTTGATAATGCCACGGATCAGGCTGCGCCCAGGCCGGGCCGGAAATCCGGTGGGCCAGCGCGTAATTCTCCAGTTCATCTGATTCTGCAAGCGTAATCCCCGCCAGGCCACAACGGATGAACTGCATTACGCAGTCGATCGGCCAGTCATTGAGTGCAATTTGCAGAGCCGACCGGATCATTTGCACCACCGCATGATGCCCGGCCTTTCGTCGACGATCTACAAAATACGCCAGGCGATGTTCCGGAAAGATTTCATCGATGAGATCGATGTAGTCATCGAGGTTACGCATCAGCACCGCGATGTTGCGCAGGCGCGAGCCGGACTGCAGAAGCTTGCGAACCCTGCGGGCAACGGCGTTTACTTCGGCTCGCCGATCGATCGCCTCGATCATTTCAACCCCGGCCGAATCGGCCGCGGCCGTGGGGCGCGCATCAAAAAAACGCTCCTCAATTGCGCGCAGCGCCGCCGACTGAAACTGGGGTTGTCCTTTTAAAAGGCGCGGGGGCAGCGTGCGAACGCCGGCCTTCTGCAGGCTATCATTCAGTTTTCGCAGGGTCAGTTCACTTTGGTGGAAGGGGCTGAAATCGTCGAGTGGTTGCTGGATGCGCCCGCTGGGACGGGCGGCGGGATCGAGCGTCAGAGAGATTTCCACTCGCGGGGATGTCTGGCACAGGCGGACGATCAAATCGCGCTCGTGGCTCGTGAAAGTTTGAAAGCCATCGACAAAAACGATCGATGATTTCAACGATTCGGCCTTAGCGATGGCATCGGCGATATCCTTCAATCGCCGCTGGGGATCGACCCGGTTCTGACCGAGAAAGTCCGAATAGGCTTGGTAGACCAGTTGCAGATCGTGCAGCTTGTCGAGTGTGGCGTCGCCGGCGGTGCTGCGCCAGGCGAGGTCGCTAAGAAGATCGGGAATAGCGGCCGGATCGACGCCGGCCCGCTCGAAAGCGGCAAAGGTGGCGTCGAGGTCGTCGGCCAGTCCCAGCTTGGTGGCGCTGGCGGAAAAGAATTTCAGTTGTGCCTGTGTCTGGCGAAGGATGTGGCCGAGGATCATCCGCCGGCCGGACTCCGTGATCGGCATGGCCCCTGCGCCCACTTCCGCGAGCAAGTCGTGACCGAACTGCTCGAATGAAAGGACGCGCAAGCGCGAATACCCACCGGCGGGGCTGTCGGCGGCGAGGCGTTTTTCCGATTCAAAGGTCGCTTGGCGAGGTACGAACAACAGGATCGGATCGCCGATCGGGGCTTGCTTCAGCAGCAACTGAATTTCGGCTCGAATATAAGCCGACTTGCCGCTCCCTGCTCGCCCGAGGACAAACCGAACTGACATGCCATCCCCTTTGATTAACGGCTACTCCGAGGCGCTTCTGCGGGGCCTTTTGTCGCTTTGGTCACCTTAAACGACTCGCCCAAATTGACCGCGACCGATACCGGGCGATGTTCAGGCTGGAATCTTCGCTTCACGAAACTAAACGGCACCTTGTGCCGCCGGAAAACCGCTTCATTGCCCACATCGGCCTGCGCGGAAAGCACGTCCTGTCTTATCTCTACCGGTGAGTGTAAATCGCCGAGGTCATACGTCACGGCGGTCCGCAGTGCCGGATCGGAGATGGTCGCTTCGATCAACCGCTGAGGCCGCCGGGCAATCAGCCAGTCGATCCATTCGGACATTCCCTGTCCGCGCTTGGACGAGACTTCGAGGATTTCGATCCCCGGGCGCACCTCACGGATGTTGTGGTGCATCAGCGTACGATCGAAGTCCGTCGCTTCGGCAAGGTCCATCTTAGTGACCACGGCCACGTCGGCGGTATTGAAAATCGTCGGGTATTTCAGGGGCTTGTCCTCGCCTTCGGTGGTGGAGAGCAAAACCAGGCGCAGGTCTTCGCCAAGATCATAACTGCTCGGGCAAACCAGGTTGCCGACATTCTCGATGAAAAGAAAATCCAGTTCGGCTAGTGACCAGTCGCCCAGGGCCTGCTCCACCATTTCCGCTTCCAAATGGCAGACAGTCCCCGTGACGATCTGCCGGACGGCGGCCCCGCTTTCGGCCAATCGCCGGGCGTCGTTCTCCGTCGCCAGGTCGCCCACCAGTGCCGCCACGCGGAAACGAGTCTTCAGACGTGACAAGGTTTCTTTCAAGAATGCCGTCTTGCCGCTCCCCGGGCTGGAGACCAGGCTGACGACGAACACGCCCTCGGCGGAAAACCGACCGCGCAGCGCGCGAGCTACGGTATCGTTCTTTTTCAAAATCTGCGTGCGAACTTCCAGGATTCTCGGTGTCATGAACTTCTCCAGGCCAGCCCGGGCCAAATTACGTCCGGTAATCGATCTGGCACGACCGAAACGATATCATCCTGACGGGGTCGAAGCCAATGTTGGACAGTGGATTGCAATGAGCGAAGACTTTTTTGACATGCGAGAGCGCTTGACGACGCGTCCAAAGGCGCCGGCGGCACCGGCTAACACCGACGTGCTATCGGTCACACAGCTAACCGCGCAGATCGATCGGGCGCTCAAAGCGGGGTTGCGGGATACGCTGCTCGTTCGTGGAGAACTCAGCAATGTTTCCATGCACCGTGCGTCGGGGCACCTTTACTTCACCCTGAAGGACAACAAGTGCTGCGTGGACTGCGTGATGTTCGCCCGCGAGGCGGCGTCGCTGGCATTCAAGCCCCAGGACGGCACGGAAGTGCTGCTGACCGGCCGGGTGGGCGTATATGGCGCTCGCGGGCGGTATCAGTTGTACGCCACGCGGCTCGAGCCGATCGGGCAGGGGGCGCTCGAACTGAAATTTCGCCAGCTCCAACAAAAACTGGAAGCCGAAGGGCTATTCGCCAGCGAGCGCAAGAAGCCGTTACCGCAATACCCGATGCGCGTCGCATTGGTCACCGGCCGCGAGACCGCCGCGCTGCAGGACATGCTGAAAGTGCTGAGCGCGTTTCCATGGATCAGACTGTTGCTGCTGGCGGTGCCCGTGCAAGGCGTGACTGCGGGTGGCAAAATCGCCTCGGCGGTGGATCAGTTGAGCCGTCAAGCACGGCCTTTGCGGATCGACCTCATCATCCTGGCCCGCGGGGGTGGATCGCTGGAAGACCTGTGGGCATTCAACGAAGAAGTAGTCGCGCGGGCAATCGCGCGATCTCGCGTGCCGATCGTGACGGGCATCGGCCACGAAGTGGACGTCTCCATCGCCGATCTGGTAGCCGACTATCATGCGCACACGCCGACGGAAGCGGCAAGGGTGGCGGGGCAGCACTGGAAGCAGATTCCTGACGTCTTGTCACAGTCGTCGTCACGCCTGACGCGGGCGGTGCGCCAGGGGATCGGCGACGCCCTGCAGCAACTTTTGGCGATTCGGCGGCACGAAATGTTCCGAAGGCCGACCGATCGCATCGACACCTTGCGACAACTGCTCGACGACCGCCAGCGACAATTTTCGGCCACCCATGCCGAACACCTGCGGCGAGAACGAAATCGTTTGACGCTGCTGGCAACGCGGTTGCAGAGCAAGCACCCGCGACACGGAGTAGTGATCTTGGGCCAGCAATTGGCGGGGCTGAAAACACGGCTGGCCCGCGCTGGTCAGACGACGATTACGCGGTCGAGCGATCGACTCCAGTCCCTCGATCGGCACCTGCAGGCGGTGGGACCGACCAACGTGCTGAATCGCGGGTATTCGATTACCTCGCGGAAGACCGACGGAGCGATCATACGAAGCGTCACCGAGATCGCGCCCGGCGATCGCCTCGTCACGCGTTTCAAAGACGGCCAGCGAGAATCGGTCGTCCGGAACGAATCCGAGCCGGGGTTGTTCGATTGAATATAAACAACGAACGGTTTATCGGCGGCTTCAGGCGACCGAAGCGGCTCGAGTCGCTGTGCGCGTAAGGGCGTGGCGCATCACTTCAAGCCTGTGGCGAACCTCAGGCATGTCTGCGGGTCGCTTGGACGGATTGGTTCGCACGCATTCCATGACGAAATTGGAGAGCGGCTCAGGAATACGGGGATTGATGACGCTGGGCGTGGCCATCAGTTCGTCCGAGAGAAAGCTGTTTTCCGTCTTCTTTAAAGTGAAGAGTGTCGGCAGTTTGCGGAGCGTCAAGGCCCAATAAAGTGTTGCTCCGAAATTGAACACGTCCGTGCGCACGTCCACGGGCATACACCGCACCTGCTCGGGCGAGATAAAGTCGGGCGTACCTTGGATGCGGGCTTTTCGCTCGCCGACGGGACAGGTCTGGCCGAAATCGATCAACTTCACCTCGCCGGTCGCGGACAAAAGGATGTTGTTGGGTTTGAGATCACAGTGGACGAGGCCCGCTTTGTGCATGGCCTCGAGCGCCTCGGCGGTTTTCAGGAAGCAGTCGATAATCGCTTCCAGAGACGCGGGCAGGCTCATTTCAAGTGGCTGGCCGTCAAAAAGTTCCATCACCAGATAAGCCTCAACCACTCGCCGCAACATCGTGCGGTTGATCTTCAGATCAAACGATCGCCTTAGGTATGGGTGGGTGAAGTTCCTGCTGTGCCCGAACTCGTTCTCGAGTTGATCGACAAATCGAATACTCTTTTCGTTCTTGCGAATGACGTGCTTGAGGGCGTAAAGCTGGTGCTTGATCGGATCGGTGACGGCATAGATGAGACTGCCCGCCCCCTCGCCGATCAATTCGATGACATCATAACCGCAAAGCGTCGCCTGACGCTGCGCTTCTCCGGTCGTAACTGGTTCAATCTGACTCATATATTTCAACCCTGATGTCAGCAGAAGTCCTGCCGGTCCAAGGCAGAACAGCTTCACGTCATCGGGCTGATACCCCTATATACGCCGAACGCCGACGTTTATTGAAATGTTCTTCACGGAATTTAAACAAAAGATGCAGTCTGGCAATTACAAAATTAACAATTTTCGGAATTTAAGGGCAAGGCGGCTTTTGCCACCTGTGACGCCTATGCCGAGAAACGCAGCAGAGAGGCCAAAATAGCCTCTCTGTGCTCAGAGCCTGCGGAGGAATAGGTCCTATTCGGATTGAAGAATTACTTCTTCCATGCCTTGGCTTTGAAATCGACCAATGCCTGTTTCAGTTGTCCGGTCATTTCGTCAGACATTTCCTTCTTCTCGGCCAGACCGCTGCGGAGAGTGGGTGCGGAGGTATCGACGAAGGAGAGAAACGCCGCTTGAAACTCCTGCACGCGGGCAACGGGAACGTCGTCGAGATATCCCTGAGTCCCGGCGTAGATCACCATGACTTCCTGCTCAACCGGCATCGGCCGATACTGCGGTTGCTTCAGCAATTCGACAAGACGCGCCCCGCGATCAAGCTGCTTTTGCGTTGCCGCGTCAAGCTCGGTGCCGAGTTGGGCGAAGGCTTCAAGCTCACGATAGGCCGCCAGATCAAGCCGCAGGCTGCCGGCGATTTTCTTCATCATTTTCGTCTGGGCATTGCCACCCACGCGGCTGACCGAAATACCCACGTTGACCGCCGGACGGACGCCAGCGAAGAACAGTTCTGGTTCGAGGTAAATCTGCCCGTCGGTGATGCTGATGACGTTGGTGGGGATGTAGGCCGACACGTCGCCGTCCTGGGTTTCGATGATCGGCAGGGCTGTGAGCGATCCGCCGCCCTTGTCCTTGCTGAGCTTCACGGCGCGTTCAAGCAATCGGCTGTGCAAATAGAACACGTCGCCGGGGAAAGCCTCGCGGCCGGGCGGGCGACGCAGGAGCAGGGACAACTGCCGATAGGCCGCAGCCTGCTTGGTCAGATCGTCGTAAACCACCAGCGTGGCCTCGCCTTTCCACAAGAAATTCTCGGCCCTGGCGCACCCGGCCTAACGCGCGATGTATTGCAGCGGGGCCGGGTCGGACGCCGATGCGATCACCACCGTCGTATATTCCATGGCACCGGCCTGCTTCAGCACTTCGACGATACTCGCCACCGTCGATTCCTTCTGACCGATGGCGACATAGAAGCACTTCACCCCGCGCCCCTTCTGATTGATGATGGTATCTACCGCGATGGCGGTCTTGCCGGTCTTGCGGTCGCCGATGATGAGTTCGCGCTGCCCGCGACCGATCGGAATCATCGAGTCGATGGCCTTGATGCCGGTTTGCATCGGTTCGTGTACGGGCTGTCGTTCGGCGATACCGGGCGCCACGATGTCCATCTTGCGGGCTTCACTGGACTGAATCGCCGGACCGCCGTCGAGGGGCTGGCCGAGCGGGTTTACCACGCGTCCGATCACGGCATCACCCACGGGCACTTCCAGCAATCGGCCGGTGGCTTTCACCGTGTCGCCTTCTTTGATCGTCAGGTAATTGCCGAAGATGACGGCGCCGATCGAATCTTCCTCGAGGTTGAATACCTGGCCCATCGCCCCATTGGCGAATTCGAGAAGCTCACCGGCTGCGGCGTTTTTCAGGCCGTAAATCCGGGCGATGCCGTCGGCCACCTCAATCACCGTTCCCACGTCTGACACCTGAAGCTGCTGCTCAAAGCCGGCAATTTCCCGCTTCAACACACCCGTAATTTCTGCGACATTCATGGCCATTGATGCTCCAAAATTTCTAAGTTAATGATTCAGCAGCCGCTGTTTCATTGCCTGCAATTGATATTTCACACTGGCGTCGATCAGCCGGTCCTGCACTTTCAGCACTAGTCCGCCGATGATCGATTCATCCACCTTCTGTGTCACCACCGCGTTCTTAGCCAGCGCCGTGCTGATTTTCTGCTGCACGATGGCCAGTTGGTCGGCGGGTAACGCCCGCGCGACCGTCACTTCCACGTCCACCTTGTTCTGCTGTACGTCAAACAACTGTTTGAAAGCCAGCGCGATCTCGCCGATCAGCTTAAGCCGCGATTTCTCATTCAGCACGCCGACAAACTTCATCGTCAGCGGAGAAATCTGCCCAGCCAGTACACGCTTGAGCGTTGCCAGGCGCGCTTCCTGCCCGAGAGAAGGATCGGCCAGGTACGCCTGAAACGTGGCATTTCCCGCGACAAGGCTGGCTAAGTCAGACAGCTCGCTGGCGATCTGGCTGGTCTGCTGAGCTTCATTGGCCAGTTCAAGTAGCGCCTGGGCATAGCTGACTGCCGAAGGACTGGGGTGGATTGCGTTTGCCATCTGCGTGTATCCCGTGTCTGTTCAATTCCGCCAGCGACGCACGATCAGTTCTTGTTGATTGCCTGAAGCTGTTCGAGTGAGCGGGCGACAAGGTCTTTCTGGTCGTCGGCATTGAGGTTGCGCCGGAGGATTTTCTCGGCGATGCTGGTCGAAAGCTCGGCGGTCTGTGCGTAAATCTCCTTCAGAGCCTGGTTCTTGGAGGCTTCAATCTCGCGGTTGGCGCGCTCCTTAATTTCCTCGGTCTCCTGCTGTGACCGCAGTTTGATCCCCGCCGCCACCTTCTCGGCGTCAGCGCTGGCTTGAGCAAGGATGTCGCGCACCTTGGCTTCCGCAGTGGCTAATTGGGCTTGATATTCCTTAACCGACGCCAGTGCCTTAGCGTTGGCGGCCTCGGCGGATTCGATATCCCCGCGGATTTTCTGCTCGCGGGCCTTGAGACCGGCCAGCACGTTCTTCCATGCCGTCGGATAGAGGATCGTCAGCATCACGACGAAGATGATGATGACCCACAAAGCCGACACGATCGTATCGCGACTCGGTGGGATGGGGACGAGCCGCTCATCGGGTTCGCTGGCTGCTTCGTCGCCATGTGCCGGGAGGACAACTGCGCCCGTGTGCGGCGCGGCACCGGCTTCACCGGCAGCCAGCAACTTCATTGAGGGCACGAGCATCGCTGCCAACACCGCCAGCAGAGCCACGTTCCGCTTCATCCATCCCATGGTCGTTTTCTCCTGCGTAATGACAAAAACTCCGCCTCGGCTTTCGCAGAAGCGAAGTTGATCCGAGAAAGGGCGATTTAGAGTTTCCCGCCCATTTGGAAGCAGATCAACAGCGCAAAGAAGGTGAACCCTTCGATCAGCGCGGCGGCAATAATCATATTCGTGCCGATGCGACCGCCGGCTTCGGGCTGGCGGGCGATGCCTTCCATCGCCTGCCCGGCGAGGTGACCAATGCCCTTGGCGGCACCGATAACGATCAGGCCGGCACCGATACCGGCGCCCAAAGCGATCGTGCCCTTGTCGGGCAACAACGTCCAGGTTTCTGCAAGCATGTTCAACATAAAAAGCTCCACCCGGGCCAAAAAGGCCCGGAACTGTGCAAACCCCAGGGAAACCCCAAAGGCTTGCGGATGAAATTGTGCCGAACTTAAAGTTAAAATAGCCCCGGCGTCGGCTGCTCAGGGCGAAAGTCGTTAGTGTTCCGGTGCCACGGCGCTGGCGATAAACAAGGTCGATAGAAACGTAAATATGTACGCTTGAAGGAACGCCACGAACAGTTCCAGCAGGCGGATCAAAAGGCTTAGAACCGTTACCGGTAGTCCCACGCCGACCTGCGCGGCTATTCCTGCCGTCACGGGGATCAGCGCCACCAGCGCCGCCAGAACGATATGCCCTGCGGTCATATTGGCGAATAAACGAATCGCCAGCGCGATGGGTTTGATCGCTGCACCCATGAGTTCGAGGAGGAGCAGGAACGCCCACATGAAGAAATCCAGCACGTACATGATCGGATTTCCACCCGGGCCAGGCTTGAACGGGTGCGGGGCGAAGTTCCAAAAGTAGATTGGAACTGCAATTGCAGCCGCGCGGGGGAGGCTCATTCCCCGGCCGTGACCCGCGGAGTGAATGTGCTCGACCCCGTGATGCAGCCCCTGTTTATCGGCCGAATAGTGTGCTGTTGGGTGGGCCAGTGCCTTCAAATCCCCGGGCATGTCGGCAGCCAAGGCCTCGCCACGCATGTGTTGGAGGTTGTGGGCGGCGGGAGGAGCATTGGTTTCATCCGAACTATGTTCTTCGGGGTTATCGTGGTGGCCAAAGGTGCCGTTGGCCAGCGCGCGGGCGACTGTCACAATCCCGCTAAAATGGATGAACAGGAAAGTCACGATCGCCAGCGCGCCGGTGGTAGCGATCGATCCCGTTGCGGTGCCGCCAAGGTGCGAGGCGTGCAAATGCTCGCCTCCGCTTAGCCCCTTAAAAACCGTAATGATCTCGGCGATGGGAATCTGCCCGAGAAGATTGCAGAACAGGATGAAGAAAAAGATCGTCCAGAGGAACGGCACGAAGCGGTCGGTATGTTGTTTCAGTGCCGGCCGGAAAACTTCAACGCGAAGGAATTCAAGGATCGACTCAAAGAAGTTGGTCGCCCCGCGGGGCGCGTTCGTCACCGGCTTGCGGAACAGGGTGGGGAAAATGACCACCATGAGCACAGCGGCCACCACCGCCATAATCATCTGGTTGCTGATGCGTATCCCACCCACGTTAAACAGGTAGTGGGGCAGCACGTGCGATAGCGGGTCAGCGGCTAGAAAACTCAGCATGGTCAATCTCGTTAGGCCTTCGGGACTGCGGCCGATCGAACGGCGCGAACACAGGCAACCACGACCAGGATCAGACTCAGACAGTACGAACCGAGCAGCCAGTAGGTAAACGCTCTGGGTGGCGACAATTTCAGCAGTGCCACCGCAGCGACACCCACGAAGCAGAACAGATGCAGCATCGTCGCGACCAAGGCGGCCTGCGTCATCGCGGCGCTGTCACTGGCCCGGGCCAGAGACAGGGGCACCATGGCCAGTTCAGCGGCCAAGAGGCCAACACCCAACACCAGCAGAGCCGGTCGAAACGCAAAAGGTGCCAGCGTCCAATCGGCGACCAGCATCGCGCAACTGCCCGCAATCACGAAAGTTAGCGGGTTGACCCAGAGGCAACGCATCTCAATCCTTGTTGATCCGAATGGCGGCTTTGATCAACAGGTACATCCCGCTTGTCAAGCCGAGCATGGAGGCCACCAAAGTTCCCCAAGGTGCCCATCCATACCTGCGGTCCAGCGCCGAACCGACTGCATATCCCAAGCCGACACCGACAGCGACCTGCAGGCCAATTCCCAGGAACTGGCCCCAGTTCGCGTCGTCGTTTTTGGCCATTTATCGCTCCGCCGATCACGCCGAATCATGCCAAAAGGCACAAACTACTTAACAGGTCCGTTTTCAGTGGGCGTAAGAATAGTCCGCACTTATTATAACGTCAAGAACACCCAGCCCTCCTATCCCACGCTAACTGCAAAGGGCGCGTTCCTATTGAATAGCCGATCGCGAATGAGGGACCAACGAGCGAAGGGGATGGCGTTTGGTCAGCGATTCACGCGACTCTTGTGCCCGGTTTCCGCCTTAGCAGTTGTCGTTTCTTCGATGCAACAGCTCAATCACCTCCTCGATCAGTGGCGCGTTGGACTTGGGGAAGTTGTAACTCCGCAGGTCGATGGGCGCGATCCACCGGGCGGCCTGGCATTCAATTAGCTTTGGCTCGCCGGTGGTCAGTTCACATAAGAATGGACAAAGCGTGACGTGCCGATCCGGGAACGGCCACTGCACCGGCGTGAGCGCTCGCAGGCAGCGCACGCGGATGTCGATCTCCTCGGCCAGTTCGCGATGCAGGCACTCTTGGAGCGACTCACCCGGCTCCTGCTTCCCACCAGGGAATTCCCACATCCCGCCGAGGAAGTCGTTGTCCCGGCGCTGGCAAACCAGAACCTGCCCTTGCCGAATCACCACTGCAATGGCGGCCGTCACTTGCTTCAGCATGGCTGCCCTCGGCCAAGCCCGGCGGGCGGGAGCAAAACAGGACGAATTTCGAGCGGTTTAGCGGGGACCGCCGGTAACTCAAAAACTCTTAAAAGCAAGCAATGTATAATTTTCATAAGATGTTTATTAATAGATGTTTATATCACAAAAAAAGAGTCTTAATAAGTTCTAATTCATTGATTGACAGCCCGGGGATAGGGGGGTATAGTCACCCCGGTCGAATGAACCTGTAATCAATGGCTCGTTGGGCATCGCAGACACGATATACGGCTTCAAAGCCGTGGCGCGACTTCCGAAGGTGGAATGGAGCCACCCCTTCGGAAGTCTTTTTTTTGCGCCCCGCTTACCCGGGCACTGGTCATCGTCTGATCCTCTCCTAAAATCACTAGGCCCATGATACAAACCACTCGCCAGCAATTCCTCGCCCGCGTGACCGACAATCTCCCGATCTGCCGCGAACATTTTCGGCTCACGCTCCGGCTCGACTGGTTTCCGCCGACCGATCCGGGACAGTTCCTCCAGGTCGCCTGCCGGTCGAACGACTTCTCTGAAGTTGTCGATCCCGAGTACGACTGGGACCCATCGCGCCCGCCGACGCTGCATGGGGATGAACTTCAAGGCCCGCTGGCCATGTTGAGGCGACCGTTTTCGCTCGCCGGCCGGCGCGATGGCGATGCCTTCGCCGAACTTGATCTGATCCAGCGCGTGGTCGGCATGGGCACCAGTTGGCTGTCTAATCTGCAAATCGGCTCCGAAGTCTCGATCATCGGCCCGCTGGGCAATCGCTTTCGCCTGCCCAATGAAGGTGAAACAGCGATTCTTGTCGGTGGCGGGGTGGGCATCCCTCCCATGCTCTATCTGGCTAGCCGACTGGCCGGAAAGAAGGCCGTGGCGTTCTGCGGGGCGCTGACGCGCGATCTGCTGCCGCTCACCGTGACCGCAGACGCCCCAGAACCCGATGCCCAGCGCATCGATCCGCTCTACAACATCGACGAATTTGCCCGCCACGGCGTGCCTGCGGTCATTACCACTGATGACGGCAGCTATGGCTATCGCGGATTTGTCACGCAGGCGCTTGAATCCTATCTCGACCGGTATTTCTTCTCGCCGGGCCGGCAGAGCCATATCAAGCCGGTGATCTACACCTGCGGGCCTGAAGGGATGATGAAGCGGGTGGCCGAGATCGCGATGACGCGCGGGGTAGAATGCCAGGTCGCGGTTGAACGGGCGATGGCCTGTGGGATGGGCACCTGTCAAAGCTGCTGCATCAAGGTGGCCAAGCCCGACCCGGCCGTGGCGCCCATGCCCGGGCAGGACTGGTGCTGGCGACTGGCCTGCACCGACGGCCCGGTCTTTCTGGCCTCGCAGCTTCGTTGGTAAGCCTGCTGGCATTTTCATCGTTGTGCCCTCCTGTTGATCGCGCTGATCAAAGGTGCAAATCAAAAGCAGACGTCGGCGATCCGGTGGCCGGTCTTGGCTGTGATGAATACCTCTCCGGCGATCGCCGATGCTTCCCACGGACGCCACATCGCGATGCGCTGACGGTCGGCAGGCACGGCAGCAACGAACTGCGCGCAGCCCCACACCCCGCGTAATTCGCCATATCGCCCGTGATATTGCTGCGTCACCTCGTCGTTCAACCCGCGGGCCAGGATCGTTCCGCTTTCCATTCCCAGCAGCAAACGCTCTTCGCTAAGCCAGGGCAGAAGCCCGGCACACGTCACCGGCCCGGGTGCCTGCCAAGGCAATGGCTGAATCCGTCCGCGCTGGTCCAGCCGCGCGATCGTCCCGTTTCGCCGCACCAGCAGCAGTCCGCCGGGCAGAGGCAGGATGTCCGCCAGTTCGCCGGCAGGGAATATAGCCAGCACCTCGGCCTTACCGTTCGGGCCAAGGTTGATGAGCTGATCGCCAAGCATATAGACCAGGCGATCATGGACCCGCGAAAGCCACCGTGCCGCCCCGGCTGCCCGTAGCTCGACCTTGGCTGGCTCGTCCAGTGCCCAGGCGAACAACCCCGCCTCGCTATGGCTGGCGACGATATGGTTCTGATAGATCACCACCCGGCTAAATCCCCGTGCCGATTGCAGGCCACTTGCGGCAAACAAGCGGGGCGCATCGGGTCTGGCCGGATCGACAAGCATTACGCCCGAACGCGCGCCGATTAAAAGCAGGCCGCCCGCCGCCGTTTCAGACGCGCCGGGTGCTTGCTCGGCCCGCTGACTGGAGGGATCCGCGACTGAGCTACCCTCCACTGCTTGCACCGATCGCAACGGCCCAAGGCTGTCCGGCAGTGGAAGGCGCGTGATGGCCAGGCCATCGCCCGCCGGATCGAGTCGGAGCAAGTCCGGCCCCGCTACCGCCCAAACCGCCCGCGCCGGTGATTTCTCAGCAGAAGCGCGGAGGACATTGCGCACCAGTTCCGGCTGATCAGACGGGGAAAACTGCTGAAGTAACTGGCCGGCAGAGATATTCGGCGACTTGGCACAAGCCGCTTCAAACTGCCCCAGCAACTCGGCAAGGCCGGAAAGGTGCCGCATTTGCCCGGCCAATCGCTTCCTCTTGTCAAGCGAGTCGCTCCTGATCGAAATCTCATGGGGCGCGAGCACTTCGATCCCGCAGGCAAAGGCCCGCGCGGTCGCGGATTCAAGCAGGCGCGCTTTGAGTTCTTCCAACCCGGCGGGCGTGAGCCAATACTCGGCCGTGCGCGACGAGACAACGGCAGCGCCCGCGGACTTCATCGCCGCCGAAAGCAGCCCGCAGGCCGCGCTGGCCGACACTTCCATCGGGCCGGTCGCTTCGGCCAGCAGCGTGACTTCGGCCTTCTCGGGCCTGACCCGGAGCGTCGCGCTCCACTGCACGCTTAGTCTCTCCTCGTCGCTGGCCAGCAGCTCCTCCAATGCCCATTCGCAGCGCGTCGCGAGGCCCGTGGACTGGAGAACCCCCAAAGCATCCGGCCGCGCGAGAATGGGTGACGAATCATTCATATAAACGCCGGCCGCATCGTACCATGCAGGCCGGCGTTTGTGATGAAGCGAATCGCGCTTGGTCTTATCGGCTGAAGCCCGACCCGTTACGGATGCGCTCTTTCTCGCGGGCACTTGCGGCTTCTCTGGCTTCAGCATCCTCCTTTGCCTCCACGATTTTCAGTGCGGCCATCGCTGCCTCGGTCTCCTCATCGCCTCGGGCCAGA
Organism: Tepidisphaerales bacterium; assembly: GCA_038234815.1. Classification (GTDB taxonomy): domain Bacteria; phylum Planctomycetota; class Phycisphaerae; order Tepidisphaerales; family Tepidisphaeraceae; genus JBBQSU01. The sequence goes on from JBBQSU010000006.1 coordinate 41,761, forward strand.
ACCACACGCAAGAGCGCTTCGCCTTTTTCCTTAGTATGGCCGAGACTTTCAAAGGTGAGTGGTTGCGGCAGCTTGGACAGTTCGATGCGGGCCTTGCGCGCGTCTTTTTGCCGAGCGTGCGTCATCTGCATGAGCGGGACGACGGCCAGGAGTTTTCTGCGATTGAATTTCGCCCCACTCGTCAATTGCAGATCGAGCGAGCGCAACACCTGCGTGGTGAGCGAGGCCAGATGCAAGTCGGCTTGCGCCAGCAGCGCTTCATAAAGCGATTGGATGGCTGCCTGAAAGCGTGGCTGGCGCATCCACCGCCGAAAGATCGAGGCCGACGGCCAGTGGCTGCCATCCGTCTGACCGTGCCGGACGGCGCGCAAAAATTGTGCCTGTGTTCGAGAGGTTTCTTCGATATCCGACATAACTTTCTCCTTTACAAAGAGTTAACCCAATAAATGACCGCTGCGTTGAAACAAAAAGTGGACATAAAGTGACAGTAAAGTGACATAAAAGTGACACCGAAATGCCCGCTGGTGGGCTGAAAGGGCCGAGCGACTAAATCTTTCTGGATGTCGTCTACCTCCCTGAGCTTGATCGCCCATTCCCGTCAATTTTGCGTCGTAATGTTGGACGCGCATAATACCATAAATTGCCCGAAAAATCCGCTAAAATCCGCGAAAATGTTAGGGGTTTGTTTTGGTGGGTCTGGCGGGGTGCTTCAGGCGGAATTTTTCCGTCTCACGCAGGCTTTTTTTCGAACATGCCATTGCCTTAGAAGATAAAATGACCGGAGCGAGGCACGCCCATGAATTTGAAAATCAATACCTCCGTTGAATCGGCAATTTCCTTGAAGGACGCTATGGGTGTGCGCACGGCCCCGGCGGCCAAAGACCTGATACGCGCGCGGGAGAACAATGCCATCACCTGCCTGGCCTGCGGCCATCGCTGCTTTATCCAGCCGGGACGCGAGGGTGTGTGTCGCGTGCGCTTCAACGTCGCCGGGGAGCTGCGCGTTCCCTTCGGCTATGTCGGCGCGCTGGCCTGCGATCCCGTCGAGAAAAAGCCCTTCTTCCATTTCCTGCCCGGCCGCGATGTCCTCACCTTCGGAATGCTGGGTTGTGATTTTCATTGCGGGTATTGCCAGAACTGGGTGACCAGCCAGATGCTGCGCGATCCCAGCGCGGCGGCCGCACCAAAACCGTGCACGCCCGATCGACTGGTGCAATTGGCCTTGGACAGTGGCGCTGGCGCGATCGCGTCGAGCTATAACGAACCGCTCATCACCAGCGAGTGGGCGCACGCGATCTTCACGCAGGCGCGCCGCGCGGGCTTGGCCTGCGCGTATGTCAGCAACGGCAACGCCACACCGGAGGTGCTGGATTACATCCGCCCGCTGGTGTCGGCATACAAGGTGGACTTAAAGACGTTCAACCCGAAACACTATCGCCAGCTGGGTGGGGTGATGGAGCACGTCACCGAGACGATCGTGATGCTGAAAGAGCGTGGATTCTGGGTGGAGGTCGTCACGCTGGTCGTGCCGGGGTTTAGTGACGATGCCGAAGACCTGACGCGCATGGCGGACTTTCTGGCCGGCGTTGATCCGATCATGCCCTGGCACGTCACTGCCTTCCACCCGGACTATAAAATGACCGAAGGATATCGCGCGACAACAGTGGACGACCTATTGCGCGTGGTGGAAATCGGCCGAAGTGCGGGGCTGAAATACGTCTATCCGGGGAATCTGTCCGGAAGGGTAGGGGACGGGGAGGACACGCGCTGCCATAAGTGCAACACGACGATGGTTCGCCGGCGGGGGTTTGAGGTGTTGGAGAATCGGCTGCTGGCCGGTGGGGCGTGCGCCAGTTGCGGGACGGTATTGCCTGGGATATGGGAGTAACGTAACGCCGGCGCACGCGCGGGGTGTATGCGCCGGGGCTGCTTTGTCTATAATCCTCACCCTCAAGCGGATTTAGAAGGAGCAACGAATTGTCGGAACGGTATTTTCAGCACACATTTAAGAACGGCCTGACTTTGCTTTGTGAGCGCATGCCGGAGATGACCTCTGCGGGGATGACGCTTCTTGTGCCCGCCGGGGCCGCGACCGATCGCCCGGACGCGTTAGGCACAGCCACCGTGCTGTCGGACCTGGTTTTACGCGGGGCCGGCAAGCGCGACAATCGGCAGCTGACCGAATTTCTCGACGGCTTGGGTCTGCAGCGATCAACCAGCACCGGTATGCACCACACGCGCTTCGGCGCCGCGGCCGTCGCCGACAAAGTGCTGGAAAGCCTCAGTGCCTATGCCGACATCGTGCGCCGGCCCGTTTTGCCCGAAGTCGGGTTTGAACCGGCCCGTGATCTGGCGCTTCAGGCGCTGGAGGGTATTGACGACGATCCGCGCCAGAAGCTCATGATCCTGCTCCGTCAGTGGCATTTTCCTTCGCCATTGGGCCGAAACATTATGGGCGAGGCCGAGCATTTGAAAAAACTGACACTGCCGTTCATGCGCGATGAATTTGGCCGGCGCTATCATGCCGGCGGGGCGATTTTAGCGCTGGCGGGCAATATCGAGTTTGCGATGGTGAAGGACGAGGTGGAACGGCTCTTTGGGGATTGGCACGCGCATCCGCTGCACGATTTGCAGTTGTCCGGCACCGGCGGGAAGGTGCATCACGAGACGCAGGACAGCGAGCAGACGCACATCGGCGTGGCCTATCCGGGCATTGTCGAGACCGACGAGCGGTATTACATCATGCGACTTGGCATCGAAGTATTAAGTGGCGGAATGAGCGGGCGGCTGTTTACCGAGATCAGGGAGAAGCGGGCGCTGTGTTATTCGGTGTGGGCGGGGTATTCGGGATCGAAGGAAGCCGGCGCGATCATGGGATATGCCGGATCGAGCAACGACCGCGCGCAAGCCACTCTGGACTGTCTGGTATTCGAGCTACGTCGGCTTGGCCAAGGAATCACGCAAGCGGAACTGGACCGCGCCCGCACGGGCCTGAAGGCCAATACGATCATGCAGGGAGAAAGCACCAGCGCCCGGGCCGGGGCGATCGCGCACGACTTTTACGTCCGCGGACGCATCCGCACGCTCGACGAAATTAAGTCCGCGATTGATTCGGTGACGCTGGATCAAGTCAACGATTTCCTGAAACAAAACCCGCTGGGCCAGTTCACGGTAGTGACAGTAGGCCCCAAACCCCTGACGACGCCGGTATGAAGGGGCCATCAGCTTTGGAGAGGCTGTTCGCTCAAACCACTCCTTTTGAACCGCCCGAAATCGAATCAGTGCGCCGGGACGGTTAATGGCGATGGCTGGCTTTGCTTCAGGCCAAGTCGAACCTGGAGTTCCTCCGCGAGTAGGCCCATAGCAACCACTCTTCACGTTTGCAGCATGAGTCTCCTTATTTTGATCTGGGGACTTGCGTACTCCGGCAAGGGCCGATTTAAAGGGCGAATAAATTGCTTGGTGGTGGCCGGACGGCGAGCGGGGCCTTGGTTACGTTGCAATCAACCGCGGAAGTATTATCGCGCCAGCCGGCTGGAATAGCGATGAACGCCTTAGCGCAGCTTCAAGGAAACGCCTTCCTGTTCCCACTGTTCGACGAGGCGTTTGAGGTCGGTGATGGTTGCCTTTAATTCCTTAGACGTGTCCACCAAACCGTCATAAAGTCGGGGATCGTTGACGAGCTGGCCCGCAGTGCCCTTGCCCGCGTCGATCTTGGCCGAAATGGACTGGAAGGTTTCGAGCAGCTTGCCGATCTGACCCATGCGGTCGGAGAGTTGGCGGGAGATGTCTTCGACCTTGGCTTGCGTGAGTTCGATGGTGCCTTTGGCTTTGCCGATAGTGGCCGAGGCGTCGGTGGAAAGCTGCTGGAGATTGTCGCCGAATTTATCCATTTTCTGCGCCACTCGGGTGGCCGTTTCGGTAGCGGATTTGACGTTGGCCAGCGATTCCTGCAAGTTCTTGCGGAGGGTTTCGTCGGTGACGATATCGCGCAGGCCGTCGATGGTTTTGCCGGCAGACACGACGGCGGCGTTAACATTTTCGATTAGCTTGGATTCACGAAACTGTCGGCTGGTGAGGCGCAATTCGGTGGCAAGGTCGGAAAACTCTCGCGGGAGCACATCAAGTCCGACGAAGCGGGCCGAAAGGGTGGTGCCGGCCGTGAGCGTTCCACTTGGCGATGGATCGGTCTGTTCGAGGACGAGTTGCGCGCTTCCACCTAGCAGGCTTCCGTAGCGGATGATGCCTTCGAGATTTCCCGGGAGGGTGTTGGCCAGGTCCACCTGGATATCGATCTGCACTTTCTGCCGACGGTCGATCAGATTGACGTCGGATACTTTGCCGACAATCACCCCGCGGAAATAAACCTGCGATCCCTGCGAAATTCCATCAGCCCGGTCGGTAATCAAGCGAACGGGCATCGTGTCTTCGGCGAACAGCCGGGCCGGAGTAGCGCCGAATTTCAGGAGCATCCAGCCTAGAATAATCAGCGCGCTGATGACCGTTGCGCCGACAACCAAATTTCTGCGATTGGGAGACATAACGCCTTTGTGTAGACAAGCTATTCGGGCCGGGTTCCAGTTGCAAGATCGCAGGGCTAAGTCAACAATTGAGCCGTGATGCGAGGAGCGACGACATCGTGAGATGGTGGCTGACCTTACTGATCATAATCTTGCTGCTGAACCCGACACGGTCCGGTGGGCAAACCAGCGCGCTCAAAGTATACGAGTCGCGGTACTACATCATTCACACCGACATTCCGCAGGACGAGGCGTTTGAAGCCGAAGTGCGCATGACGCGCATGGCCGAAGAGTATCACAATCGCACGCGGGCCTTTTCCGGCACGTTGCAGGAGAAGCTGCCGTTCTTCCTGTTCCAGAACAAGGCCGATTACGTCGCGGCCGGCGGCGACCCACGCAGCGCCGGCATTTTCACCGGCGACCAGCTCATGGCCATCGCCGGTAGGCAAGCCGGCTGGGGCACGTGGCACACCATTCAGCACGAAGGCTTTCATCAGTTCGCCCACAAGGTGATCGGCGGAGAGCTGCCCATCTGGGTCAACGAAGGCCTGGCCGAATACTTCGGTGAAGCGGTCTTTTGCGGCGATTCTTATGTGAGTGGGTTGATTCCACAGTTCAGGCTGTCGCGAATCCGGGTGATGGTGTCCAAGTCAAGCTATCGTTCGATTCCGGACATGATGCAGATGTCGCACGAGGAGTGGAACAATCGGCTGGCGCTGGCCAACTACGATCAGGCCTAGTCGATGGTGCAGTTTTTGGCCCATGCGGAAAACGGAAAGTATCAGTCCGCGTTCGCGGAATTCATTCGGCAGATCGGTTTGCATCGATCCTGGAAAGATGCCTGGAAGCAGACGTTCGGTGATATCAACGGCTTTGAAGACAAGTGGAAGCTCTACTGGATGACGCTGCCCGATCAACCGACGCAGACGCTTTACGCGCAGGCCGCAGTGTCGGCAATGACCAGCTTTCTGGCCCGGGCTTCGGCCGAGGGACAGACGTTTGAGGCATTCGGCCCGTTCGCGCAGGCGGGCCGGCGACGGTTATTGAAAATGCGCGCCGACGAGTCGCTTCCGCCAAAGTATTTCGATGAAATGCTGGAAATGGGCCTCTCGATGGGGACATTCACGCTCGAAGGTGGCCGAGGCAAGGGGCCGTCCATCCGCCTGCAAATGCAATCCGGCGTGCGGCTCGTCGGCACATTTTCACTGAAGGATAACCGCCGGGTGGACAAGGTGATGACGGAAATTGTCGGCGAAAAACCGGTGCCCTTGCGACGCGCCCCACAGTTCTAATCCTTTCGACCCTTGCGTCTTCAAACCTGAGCTCGCCGGATTGCTTCATATAAAGCGATGCCGGCCGCGGTAGCCAGGTTCAGGCAGCGCTCGCCCGGCTGCTGGGGGATCGACACGATGCGCCCAACAAAGGCCATTCGCACGGTGGCCGGGCTGCCGGCGGACTCATTGCCGAAGATGAGCCAATCGGCGTCGCTGAATGGCGTGTCCCAGATGGTCGTCGATTCGCCGTTTTCAAGCAGCCAAGCGCGGTCTTGTCCGAGATGTTGCAGGAAGGCTGCGGTATCGTCGTGAAGCGTTAGCTTCAGCCGCGGCCAGTAGTCCATCGCCGACCGCTTGAGTTCTCGATCCGACAGCACAAACCCGAGCGGGCGCACCAAGTGCAGTTCAGTACCGGTCGCCACGCACAACCGCGCGATATTGCCGGTATTGGGGGCAATCTGCGGCTGAAGCAGAGCGATCTTCAATTGATGCTTGGCGAGGGACATGGTAAGTCCGCGGTCTGTCTGTGGACATCACTTTTCGTCGTGTCTCGGTTCGTTGGGCATAACGATGAAGCATTGGCCCGGCAGAACGGGCTTATCAATCACGCCAAGTTCGGTGAGTTGCTGAACCAGCGTCGTCCAACGATCCAGAGTCATCGATCCCAGCCCGTGCTTCTTGGTTTCCTCGTCAGCGATCAGGCTCTCCTGCGCCTTGGCCGCCGCAGCAAATGTCTCTGCGGACATATGTGTGTTCAACTTGCCCATGACCGCATTGGCCGTACGGGGATCGGACAGATAGTCCGACCATCCCGTTTTGAGACTGCGGACCATCGCCATTACCTGGGCCGGATGTTGGGTAGCGTATTTCTCGCTGGTGATGACCACGCCGGTGTAAGGGTTATAGCCCGATTCGGCGATTAAAAACGTCCGCGCGTCAGCGCCCTGAGCTTTGGCCGACAGCGGTTCGGAGAACACGAAGCACTGCTGGGCGAAGTTGGGATCGGCCAGAAAATTGGCGATTCCGCCGGTATAGGGGATGGTTTTCACTCCGTCAAACCCGTACTGTTTTTTGAGGTATTTGCCATAGGGCAGCCCCACTTCCAACGCCAGTGTTCCCGATCGAAATACCTGGTCGATTGACTTCAACCCGCGGGACGCATGAACCATGATGCCCTGCGGACAGGTTTGGTAGACGGCGAAGATCGCTTTCACGTCCGCGCCGGCCGCGCGGGCAATGACTACCTCGTCGGCGCTGGAGACGGCGAATTGCGCTTGTCCCTGCGCCACCCGCTGCCAGGTTGGCGCGCCGGCCCCGCCGGGCTTGATCGTTACCGCCAGGCCGTTGGTCGTGAAAGCGCCGGACTGTTCGGCGGAGTAAATTCCGCCGAATTCCGGCTCGGCAATCCAGTTAAGCGCGAATGTCACACTCGCGGGTTGCGCTTTCGCCCATGCGCTGAAGGAAATAAGGCAGGCCAGTGCAGCCAAAAACAAAAGTCGCATGTCGATCTCCAAAAAAAAGGCTTGCCCGCAGCTTGCCGTCATCGCTCCGAAGCGTGCCATCGCCGCAGCATCACATTTGCGACGAGACTGATAAGCATCAGCATGACAACGCCCAGCAGCGATGCCAGTACAATTGCCGCAAACACGCGATCCGTATTGCCGTATCCGGCTTCAGCTTTTATTAGAATGCCCAATCCGGCCTCATTCCCTAGGTCCCCGACCACAAATTCGCCGACGATCGTGCCGATCACTGACAGCCCGGCCGCTACCCGCAAGCCGGTGAAGATGTTCGGCAGGGCGCTGGGCAATCGCAGCTTGATAAACCCGCCCACCGGTCCGGCGCCATACAGCCTGAATAAATCCCGCAGGGCCGGATCGGTTGAAAGCAGCCCGGCCAGCGTGTTTGTGATGACCGGGAAGACCGAAACCATAAATGCGCAGATGGCGACGCTGGTCAGACCCGCTTCAAACCAGATCACCAGCAGCGGCGCGACCGCGACCACGGGAATCGTCTGAAACAGCACCGTATACGGATAAAACGCCCTGCGGACCAGCGAAGAAGACGAAAGAAACACCGCCAGCAGCACACCTGCGACGACGCTTGCGCCGAAGCCAAGCCCGGCAGCCAAGGCCGTATGGCCGAGACTCGACAACAGCGAGTCGCGCGTTTTATACATCGCCTGCAAAACGGCCGATGGAGCGGGGAACAGATACATCGGCACGTCGCGCAGGCGAACATACAGTTCCGCAGCGACGCCGAGCAGCATCAGCAGCACCAGCGGGGGAAGGATATTGTCCAGTAAACGTCGCATAAGCAGTTAATCCTGCGGCTCGATCGTGGCCTGATTCAACTTCCCAGGCCGATACCAAACTTATCTCTTACCCTCGCCGCGTTCGAGGGCTTCAAACAGCACGCGCGTTTGAGTGGCAAAAGCCGGCTCGCCACGAAGCCCGGCGGTTCGATGTTCCGGCAGAGCGATCGGCTGATCCAATACGATCCGACCCGGCCGTGCGGACATCACGACCGCGCGATTGGCCAAGAAAGTCGCTTCGGCAGTCGAATGCGTGACAAAGATCACCGTCATGGCCCGCCGGAGCCACAGTTCACGCAACTGCTCGTCAAGTTTTTGCCGGGTGATTTCATCCAGTGCCGCAAACGGCTCGTCCATCAGCAGCAGTCGTGGATTGGTCACCAGTGCCCGGGCCAGCGAGACGCGCATGCGCATCCCGCCCGACAATTGCGACGGATATCGCCGAACCGCATCGGCCAGGCCGACCTGCTCAATTGCCAGTCGTGCCGCATCAATCTGCTCGGCCTTTTTAACGCCGATCAATTCCAGTGGTAGCGCGACATTTCGCAGCACGTCGCGCCAGGGCAGCAGGTGCGGGTCCTGAAACACATACGCGATCGCCCGCCGACGATCCGAATCATTTTCAAAGCTGATCGTGCCGTAATCGGGCTTGGCCAGGGCCGCGATCAATCGCAGCAGCGTCGATTTCCCGCACCCGCTCGGCCCGAGGACCGCGACAAACTCCCCCGGATCAATCGCCAGCGTGATGTCGTTCAATGCCATCACCCGTCCGTCAAAAACACGACGGACGTGCGAAAGCCGCAAACCAATCCCCGACGGTTCTGTCATGCGGTCGATCTCACTCACCACGAAGGCCGATCGCGCTGGCGGTTGCGTGAGTTTCGATGTGGCTGATGCTCACGTGCCAGCGGCCGATGCCCTGTTTCGTCGCAATACGAAGCGATTCCCCGCTCAACGTCAACTTCGGCTGCCCGGAAGGTTCCGGCAAAATCTCCATGTCCGTCCACGCAATTCCGCCTGCGTGGCCCGTCCCCAGCACCTTTAAAATAGCCTCTTTCGCTGCAAAGCGCCCGGCCAGATGTTCAAAATATCGCTTGGAATTGCGTGCGCAATAAGCCTGCTCGCGGGCCGTAAAACACCGGTCCAGAAAGCGCTGGCCGTGCTCGTCATGCAAGCGCTTGATCCGGCCGGTCTCAACAATATCAATGCCGTGACCACAAATGGGCATGGCGAGGAATTTAGACTAGAAGGGAGGAAAACGAAAGCCGATGGACCGTAACGGCATTGATGGCACCCCCAAATGATCCGCCCGGCGCTTCGCGTTTGGCTGGATACATTTCCGGGGCTAGTATGCATCTGCGAGGTCTGATTCATAACTCTGCGGAGGATCACCCACTTATGTCAGAAGCCAACATCACTTCGTCGTTGCAGGAACACCGGCTTTTTGCCCCGCCGGCTGACTTGGCTGCGCGGGCACACATTAAATCCCGCAAGGCTTATGACGCGCTCTATCGGGAATCGATCGATCATCCCGAAACCTTTTGGGCGCGCATCGCCAATGAACTGCATTGGTTTAGGAAGTGGGATGCGGTGCTGGAGTGGAAGCCCCCTTATGCCAAATGGTTTATCGGAGCCAAGACCAACTTGGCCTACAACTGTCTCGACTATCAAATCGACCGGGGGCTTGGCGACAAACCGGCTATCGTGTTTGAAGGCGAACCTGTGGATACTGCCGGTCAGCATGAGGTTCGATCGTATACCTATCGGCAGTTGCGTGATGAAGTATGCCGACTGGCCAATGGCCTGAAGGCATTGGGCGTGAAGAAGGGCGACCGCGTGACGATCTACATGCCCATGGTGCCGGAAGCGTCGATGGCGATGCTGGCCTGCGCGCGCATCGGTGCAGCCCACAGCGTGATCTTCGGCGGATTCTCATCCCAGGCCATTGCCGACCGTGTCGACGACGCGCAATCGTATTACCTCATCACTGCCGACGGGGGATTTCGTCGCGGGGCGATCGTTCCCCTCAAAAAGAACGTTGATGAAGCACTTACCAAACCTTCTCTCATCAAAAAGTGCGTCGTCCTCAAGCGCACCGGGGAAGCCGTCAACATGACCGAAGGCCGCGACGTGTGGTGGAGCGATTGCCTGGCCGGCCAAGACGCCACCTGCCCCGCAGAACCGATGGACGCCGAAGACCTGCTTTTCGTGCTGTATACGAGCGGGAGCACGGGCAAGCCCAAGGGCATTCAGCACACTACTGCCGGCTATATGGTCGGCACTTACATCACCACCAAATACGTTTTCGATCTCCAGCCCGATGATATTTACTGGTGTACTGCCGACGTCGGCTGGGTCACCGGGCATAGCTACATCACCTACGGGCCGCTCTGCAATGGAGCAACTGTTGTCATGTATGAAGGGGCGCCGAATTTTCCCGATTTCAGCCGATTGTGGGACATGATCGAGCGCCACAAGGTCACGGTTTTCTATACCGCGCCGACTGCGATTCGCGCGTTCATGCGCGCCGGCCGGGAGTTCGTCGATGAGCACGACTTGTCGAGCCTGCGATTGCTTGGCAGCGTGGGCGAGCCGATCAACCCCGAAGCATGGATGTGGTATTACGAGGTTGTCGGCCACAAACGCTGTCCCATCGTCGATACCTGGTGGCAGACCGAAACGGGCATGATCATGATCTCCCCCTTGCCCGCGGTCACCACGCTGAAGCCCGGCACCGCCACACTCCCGTTCTTCGGCGTCGATGCGGCAATCGTCGATCGTGACGGCACTGAGCTTCCTGCCAATACTGGCGGACTCCTCGTCATCCGCAAGCCCTGGCCCGCCATGCTGCGCGGAATATTCAATGATCCCGATCGCTACGTGCGGCAGTATTGGACTGACGTTAGAGGGATGTATTTTACCGGCGACGGCGCGCGCCGCGACGCCGACGGTTATTTCTGGATCATGGGCCGGATCGATGACGTGATTAACGTCTCGGGCCATCGCCTGGGAACCGCCGAAGTGGAAAGTGCCATCGTCGCGCACGATAGCGTGGCCGAGGCCGCCTGCGTCGGCATGCCCCACGAACTAAAAGGCCAGGGTCTGGCCGCATTCGTCACCCTCCGCGAAGGCATCAAGCCGTCCGAAGCGCTCAAGAAGGAACTGATCGAGTGCGTCGCAAAACAAATCGGCTCGTTCGCCAAGCCCGATCAAATCCGCTTCACCCCCTCCCTCCCCAAAACCCGCAGCGGAAAGATCATGCGCCGCCTGTTAAAAGAGCTGGCCAGCGGGTCAGAAATAAAAGGCGACACCACCACGCTGGAGGATTTCAGCGTGCTGGCGAAATTGAAGGCAGCGGACGAGGGGTGAGCGAAGGGAAGAGAGGATATCGGGCCAACGCCCAGGGACCGCGATGCGTCGGATTTAATTCATCTTGCGTTCGCGATCCCTGCAAGCGTTCCATTCTTTGTTACGCGAGAACTTCGTTTGCACGAGTATGCGGAGCCGATCTATTCGCGGTAGGCGATTTTCTATTGTGAGGCCAATCGAGTTGATTGCTGAACACGAGGAATTGCGTGGGCAATCAAAATGCCAGCCGATGGATCTGTGGTGACGATTAAAAGCAACTGAACGTGCGGTTGCCTGCATGGCCTGCAACTCCGAATCCGGTAGACTCTCGGCTTGGGCATCGGCTACAGGTACAGGTCATACACCCATAAATAGGGGATCGAGAAAATGTGTATCTGACAACCACTTACGAAAGTGGGCGATAAAGGGCTCGAACCTTCGACCTCACGGGTGTGATCCGTGCGCTCTAGCCAACTGAGCTAATCGCCCGATCGTGGTGGGACGTCGCTGACAATCCGGCGGGCGAGTACACCTGCCCTCCGCGGATCAATCTCCGTAGGGTGAGTGTGCTTGCCCACCGTGCGACCGAGCCACCGCGGGGGATAATAATCCGCAGGGGAGTGGGCGTCAATAACGGTTTATGTAAAGAGTTGCGGCGGCGATGGAATCAGTGGGGGCGATTGGGGAAATTCATTCGCAGGGCTTGAGCGCGCTGGCGTAGGGATTGGCAAAAGGCACAATGGACGGAAGTGGAGATTGCGCCATG
>JBBQSU010000007.1:0-52431 GCA_038234815.1 Tepidisphaerales bacterium
ACCTGGCCGACCTCCACAACACCATTCCCGGCGGCGGACTGCTGGACGACATGCTCAAGCCCAAGCCGAGTTTTCACAAGTTCAAAGAGATGGCCGAGAAGTTTCATTCCTGGCACGGGAAAAAAGCTTGAGGGGTGGGACTGACTGGCTTTGGCGGCTATGGAGCGTGCCGCAACGACAGGTGCTGATCGGCATCCTCCTGCTCATCGTGGGCTGGCTGGCGCTCGAGATTCACCGCAGGCCGGTCTTCTACGATGATCCATCACCGATCGCACCATTTCGGGCGAATGAAGTGGCGGACCGGATCGACCCGAACACTGCCGACCTGGCCACGCTGAAAGCACTGCCGTCGATGGGCGAGCGTCGTGCCAAAGACATCCTTGCCTATCGGCAACACGTGCTGGACTCCGGGCGGGATACGATCGCGTTTCGCACGTCGTTTGATCTGTTGAAGGTAAAAGGAATTGGCAGCGGGATGCTGGCGACTCTCAAGCCATTCCTCACCTTTCCCGATGAGCCGCCGGCAACAACGCAGTGAGCGCGATCCGTGGCTGCTCCTTTGCGCGTGCGGCGCGTTCTTTGACTGGCGCTGGGCGACGCGGCGATGTATCCCGCGGTAATCGGCCTGGTGTATACTCGATCGCTCTGGAGATTTTATGCCTGTAATAAAACCGCGGAAGGCGACGCTCGTTCGGGCGCTGGCCACCATTGTCCTGTGTGTGGGAGCGAACCTGACGGTGATGCAGGCGGCGCAGGCGATGAGCGCTGCGCCCGCGGAACCCGCCACCACCGTGGGCGCGCGGCTGGGCATTTTTGCGCCGGCGATGATGTCACTCACGCTGACTGCGGGTTTTTTTGGAGTGATGCTGGCGTTGGCGGCGCTGATTGAAAGGCCCCTGGGAAGTGCCGCGCCGGCGCAGTCAGACGAGGCTTTGGTCGCCTTGCGAGAGGCAATTGACGCGCTGCGTCATTCTGCGAGCCATCGGCCCGAAGTTCCCGCCGCGCCGGTGCTTCGCCAGACCGAGCCTTCGGGTCTTGATCGCGTGGTTCATCTGCTGGAAGAAATCCGCGAAATCGCGCTGATGGACGAGGCCCAGCGGGCCGAACGGCTGCGCCATTATGCGCAGCGTCGCAAGTCCGCGATCATCGCCTTGGTGGAGCAACACGTTCGGCGAGAGGAGTGGTCGCAGGCCGATGAGTTGATTCACCGGTTAAGCCAGGAACATGCCGACGATCCCGAAGTGGCGACAGTGCGGCGGTCACTGGAGTTGGGCCGGGCCGAGGCCGAGGCAGACGCACTTGAGCGGGCCAAGTCCAGCATCGAAGACATGATGGCGGTGGGCAGTTGGGATCAAGCGCACGCGCTGGCGGAAAGTTTTACACAGGACTATCCGAAAAACGCCGACGGGCAGGCACTGTTGCAGCGAATAACGCGCGAGCGCGACGTGTTTCGGGACAGCACGGTTCAGCGGCTTTATGACCAGATCAAGCGGGATGTCGAGCGTCGTCAATGGCGCAAGGCGCTGGCCGGTGCTCAGCGGTTGCTCGAGCGATTTCCCGATCACCCGAAAACCACCAAGACTCGCCAGCTTTTGCGAACCGTGCAGGACAATGCCGAGATCGAAGAGCGGCAGGAACACGAGGCGAAGATACAGCAACTCATCAAGAGCAAGCGGTTCGATGAAGCGATCACGTTTGGTGAAGAGTTGATCCGCAGGTTTCCACTTTCGCCGCAGGCCGATGCGATGGACGATCTTTTGCCCAAATTGCGGGAACTGGCGATCAAGCAGGAAGCAGAGAAGTTGTGATGTCCACAATGTGGAAGATGCCGGCACGGCAAGCGACCGCGGGGCGTTTCACGCCGGATCGTGTCCGCTTCCTCCCCACGGGTGGCATCGGCAGATGCGTTTGATTGCCAACCATGCGCCCCGGGCCGGCCCAAATTTGTTGATAGCATCAATGGCATACTGGCTGCACGTCGGATGGTATCGACACGTCCCGCCCATGAAACGGCCCAGCGTTCCGCGATAGATATAGACGAGTTGGATGAGCAACCATCGCATAAGGGCGGGCGTAAAGCCGACTGCATGATGGTCGCGTTTTATAGGACTGGCGTCAAAGCTGGAATTTGATTGAACCCAGGCCCGGCGAGCGTACCGTGGGGGCTAAGAAAGGAGTGTGCCATGCCCAGTAAGACGATCTACAAGAGCCTCTCGGTCCGGCGAAGCCCGGTCCCGAGGCGTTCGTCGAAAGGCGGGTTCATGGGGATGCTTGCCCGACTCACGTCGGCCGGCGAACAGTTGAATCGAGCGCGTCCACGAAAACGCAAGGTTTAACGCCCCTCCATCCCATCCGCCCGGCACGTGAAGGCCTTTGGCTTTCGCGGGCCGGGCGTGGTTTGATACGAATACGTCGCCACGCCCTTCTGCCCGCGCCTGCCCTCCGCAAGGTTTATCACCCCACGCATTTTTCCATTTGCTTTTTGGCCATGGGAATTGGATTTAATACCCACGGAGGACCAAAGGAAGCAGATACAGCACCGCCGAGCAGAAAAGGACCAGCCAGTCCATCGCGCGGGTGATGAGATAAAGCGTGCTAGAAAGCACGAGCACCGCCAGCGCGATATTGGCAAACGTCGAACCGTCGCACAAAAATTGCAGTCGGTCGGGAACCTGGCTCGTGAATTGAGAAATCAGTTCGCTAACCATAGCCGTTTCCTTTTTTTATGTGATTGGAATCTACCTCGAGTTGTTAACGGCTTTGGAAAATCCAGAAAAAATTCGGGGTCGTCTAGGCCCTGTGGGGGAGGAATATGTCGGCTGTAACGAAGGTGCTGCTCGCCAGACGTTCCAGGCGGTGCGAACCTGATCGCCGGGCGGATTTGTGGTCATTGAAGTCGAACCGACTCAAGGACCGATAACTTTGAGGGATGACTCTCCTTGCTGGCTATACTTCTGGTCTGAACACGCTGCGGCGGGCGGTGGCCAAGGCCACGCTGGCGAAATTTCGGCAAATGGGGCTGGTCAGCCAAACCCAGCACTGGGCGACGCGTGCTGAGATCTGTGAGCGTTGTCCGCTGCGTACCGTGCGCCGGAAGATCAGCTATTGTGGCGTGCCGTTAATGGAACAGCTTGTCCGCGATCCCGTCTCGGACGGCTGCGGATGCCCGGTACATGCCAAGGCCAAGGACCCTGCCGAACATTGCCCCCTGACCCTTCGTCATCAGCCTGCCGACCACCATGCGGACCCATGCGATTGCAAGTGGTGTTCCGGCCGTGGGTCCTGATAGTCCCGAGAATTTCAAACCCTCAGTTAGCGGCCTGGCGTTCATTCGCGGTAAACTTGTCAGCCCCGAGGGTCGATAATTACTGCATGAGTCTCCCTCTCCCTCTCCCGGCGGCCGTCGACCAAGCGGCCAACCGTCGGCGCAGCGCCCGCCGGCCGTACATCATTGAAGCGTGGATTTCCTCCCCCACGTCGAGGCGCACCGAGAATCGCCTGGCCGTCACCAGTGTCAATTTGTCGAAGCACGGCGTGGCATTCCGCTTGGAGACGGCACTGGCGATTCGTGCCTACCATGTAATTGAGATCGGCTGGGGCGACCAGCGCTTGATCAGTGAGATTCGGACCGTTTCCTGCCGGCGTCAACCCGACGCGATCTATGAGATCGGCGCCGAGTTCTGTTGAAGCTTGGGCGTGCTTCGGTCATGCGTTTCGCTGATCGCTCTTTCAATGATAGAATGCCATTGTGATCCACGTTTATAAGCAAACTCGCCAGCCGGTCAGCGCTTTTGAAGTGATGCGCATCGGCGGTCCTAATAACATCGCGCCCGAGACGCCCGAGCGGTTTCTGGTGTTGTGGAACGTGAATGCCATCAAGCGTAGCGACACTTGGCACTACATTTTCGATTTTGACGCAAGAGACTCGCTGGAAATGAGTGAACTGGGCAAGCTGATGAACGGCCCGAGGGGCAAGCGCGAATATCAGAACGCCGCCGACTGGGCCAAGTGGCTGGGTCAGGGCTGGCGCCTGGTGTCCGAGAGCGACCGGTGGCTGATTCTTCATCCGCTCGATGGATCGAGTAAAGGTAGCGCGTCGATCACGAACATTCGCGTGGGCGGGGGCACAACACCGATGCCGGAATAGTCGCCGACCTCGCGGCTCTGCGGCGTGTGGGGCTTTCTTGATTACGCCTTGGAGCGACCTACAATCAAGGGTCGAGACAGCGATCGCGATCGCGGCGCGACGGATAACGTGCCGGCGCGTATCTTTGATGCCCGATGACTTCAACTTGAGGGACGGGCCGGTGACAGGCCAGTCAACAGGAGATGGACATGTTTGAAAGATTCACGGATCGAGCCCGCAAGGTGATGGCGTTGGCCAATCAGGAAGCCCAGCGGTTTAATCACGAATATATTGGCACCGAGCACATCCTCCTGGGGCTGGTCAAGGAAGGCTCGGGCGTTGGCGCTAATGTCCTGAAAAACCTCGACGTGGACTTGCGCAAGGTTCGGCTTGAGGTGGAAAAGCTCGTCAAAAGCGGGCCCGACATGGTGACCATGGGCAAGCTCCCGCAAACCCCGCGGGCCAAGAAGGTCATTGAATACGCGATCGAAGAAGCTCGAAATTTGAACCACAATTACGTTGGCACGGAGCATCTGCTCCTGGGTCTGCTCCGCGAACACGACGGCGTGGCGGCGCAGGTGCTGATGAACCTCGGCTTGAAATTGGAAGAAGTGAGGGAGGAAGTCCTTAATCTTCTGGGAGCAGGCGTGGAAAGCGAAGAACCGCAACAACAGGAAAAACAAGGTGTCGTCAAGGGTAAGAGCAAGACCCCGGCACTGGACAGCTTTGGCCGTGACCTGACCGAACTGGCAAAAGAAGGCCAACTCGATCCGGTCATCGGCCGCAAGAATGAGATCGAACGGGTCATCCAGATTCTTTGCCGCAGGCAGAAGAATAACCCCGTCCTCCTCGGTGAAGCCGGCGTCGGCAAGACCGCGATCGTCGAAGGTCTGGCACAGATGGTTATTTCATCCACCGTGCCGGAAATCCTCCACGACCGGAGAATTGTCGTGTTGGACCTTGCCATGATGGTGGCCGGAACGAAATACCGCGGGCAGTTTGAAGAGCGCATCAAGGCCGTGATGAACGAAGTGCGACGGGCCAAGAACGTCATCTTGTTCATCGACGAACTGCATACGTTGGTCGGGGCGGGTGGGGCCGAAGGCGCCATCGACGCCTCCAACGTGCTCAAGCCGGCATTGTCCCGCGGCGAAATCCAGTGCATCGGCGCCACCACCTTTGACGAGTACCGGAAGTACATCGAAAAGGACGCGGCCCTGGCTCGGCGGTTTCAGCCGATTACTGTGGAGCCGCCCAAGCGCGATGACGCGATCGAAATCCTCAAGGGTTTGCGCGATCGTTACGAGGCGCACCATCGGGTGCAGATTCTCGATGCCGCGATCGTGGCTGCCGTCGAGATGTCAGACCGTTACATCACCGGTCGTTGCCTGCCTGACAAGGCGATCGACGTGCTGGACGAAGCGGGTGCGCGCATTCGTCTGCGCAGCATGACCAAGCCGCCGAATCTGGCCGAACTCGAAGAACAGATCGAACGACTGAGCATCCAGAAGGATGAAGCCGTTAAGAACGCCGAGTATGAAGAGGCCGCGCGTCTGCGTGACCAGGCCGAAGCCCTCCGGGCCAAAAAGGAAGAGATGCAGCGGCAATGGCGGGAAAAGGCCAAGGAAGTGGACGGCGTGGTCGACGAAGAAGTGATCGCGGAAGTCGTCAGCAAAATGACCGGCGTGCCGCTCACCCGGCTGGAGAAAGAAGAAGCGCAGCGACTGCTTGAGCTGGAAAATGAACTGCACAAGCGGGTGGTCAGCCAGGACGAGGCAATCAGGGCCATCAGCAAGACGATCCGCAGGGCTCGCTCGGGCCTGAAGGACCCGAATCGACCGATGGGCAGTTTCCTGTTCCTGGGGCCTTCGGGCGTCGGCAAAACTTTGCTCAGCAAGGCTTTGGCCGAGTTCATGTTTGGCGACGACGACGCGCTCGTGCAGATCGACATGAGCGAATACATGGAGAAGCACAACGTCAGCCGATTGATCGGTGCCCCGCCGGGATACGTTGGATACGAAGAAGGCGGGCAATTGACCGAGCGCATCCGTCGCCGGCCGTATTCGGTGGTGCTGTTGGACGAGGTGGAGAAGGCTCATCCCGACGTGTTCAACATGCTTCTCCAGATCATGGAAGAAGGTCGGCTCACCGATTCATTTGGCAGGCACGTCGATTTCCGCAATGTCGTCATGATTATGACGAGCAATATCGGTGCGGAGATGATTAAAGGCGGCGTGGTCCCGTTCGGGCTTCAGGCCCGTGGGAAGGGCAACGCCGACGACCAGAGCTACACGAAGATGAAGGACATGCTGATGAAGGAGATCGAGCGGTATTTCCGCCCGGAATTCATCGGTCGCCTCGATGACGTGATCGTCTTCAAGCCGCTAAACCGGACCAACCTCGAGTCGATTGTGGAATTCGAACTGAAGAAGGTCACCCGGCGTTTGATCGAGCACGGCCTGAAGATCGAGTTGACCCAGGAAGCCAAGGATTTCCTCATCGACAAGGGCACCAGCACCGACTTTGGCGCCCGCCCCCTCCGCCGAGCGATTGAGCAGCACGTGGAAGACCCGCTTAGTGAGGACATTCTGCGTGGAAGCTTCAAAGGCAAGGATTTGATCCGGATTAGCGTGAAGGACGAAGGCGAGGGCAACAAGCACCTTTATTTTGATGCCCAGGCCACCGCTGCGCCCGGCACCGAAAAGCAATTGGCGCAGGCCGCCAGCGATGCGACCTGAGCGACGCTGGACCGATGCGTGATTGAACCGACCCCGGCGTGTTTAACCTCCCGCCGGGTGTCTTTTTTTTAAGGCGCCGGCGGTGGGATAACGGCATCTTGCCGAGTAAGAGGCCAGTCGATCGTGTCCATTAACCCGTCCACACTTCGGCAAGTGCAGAAGTTCAATCTGTCAGCCACTGCGCGGGTGCTGGAAGCCTATCATGCCCGCGTGCTGCGCCTGGCCAGAGGGATTTCCGGCCGATCCACCACCGCTCGAAAGATCGTCAACGTCGTCATGCGCCAAGCCGCCCGCTCCGCCCATCAATGGCACCACGACGACGCGCCCGAGCGCTGGTTCCTCCATCACACACTGCTGGCCTGCCGCAGATGCATTCGACACCTGCCCGATGTCTCTGAAGACGAACTGTTCACCCGCGCCGGCTCCGACGACCCCGCATTTCGAGCCTTGGTCAGCGCGCTGCGGCAATTACCCCCTCAACAGCAGGAAGCCTTTCTCCTTGGCCACGCCGAGCGTCTTGGCGATCGCCTGCTGGCCGTCGCGATGGACCTATCCACCACTGCGGCCACAACCCACCTCTCCGCCGCCGATCAAACGCTCGCTCCACTGGCCGGCGGGCGCATCGACGAGTTCCACAAGCTTATCGCGCGCGCCTGGCACGACGGGATCAATCCCCAGGTGGCCGAGAGCGCTACGATCGATCGAGCAATCGTCCGGCACGTCCTGCCGCGCCGCGCCTGGTGCATCGCCCGACCCATTTTCGTCTTGGCGGTGATTGCCATACTCGGTTTGTTCACCTACCGTCTGTGGGGCCGAATCGACTGGTAGGCCCTTCGTTTATGAACTGGCTCTATTACATTTTGCTGCTGGCGACGATGGTGATCGGCCTGCTGGTCAACCTGCTTGGTCTCCCGGGCCTTTGGCTGATGGTAGCGGGCGTCGCGGGATACGGCCTGCTCACCGGCATGGGAACGTTCGTGGGCTGGCAGGTGCTGGTGGTGTTGCTGGTTCTGGCGCTGGTGGCCGAGGTTGTCGAATTTTTCGCAGGCAGCGTGGGAGCAAAGAATGCTGGTGCCGGGCGACTGGGCATGACCGGTGCGGTCATTGGCGCGTTCATTGGCGCGCTCGTCGCTACGCCGCTCATTCCGGTGCCCATCGTAGGCACGGTGGTTGGTGCGTGCCTCGGCGCATTCGTCGGTGCCGCGGGGCTTGAAATCATCCTCAAGCCCGACCTCTTCCGCGCCCTGCGCATCGGCTTCGGCGCCGCAAAGGGAAGGCTCCTCGGCATTGTCCTTAAATCCACCTTCGGCGGGTTGATTTTCCTTATCGCCGCGATCGATGCCCTGCCACTCCGCTAATCAAACCCAGCCAAACTCACGGGCCACAATTCCATCGCCGGTTCATCAAGTTCTAAGAACCGGAGACCTCCGTTTGGATATGATGGGCGTAGCGATATTTTTAGGGGGTGATGGCTTCAGTGGCAGACGCCCCGATATGCCTCAAGCGGCCGCGGCCGATAGTGCAAGCTTGACAGTTCGGCTATAGTGGACGCTATTATCAGGTTTAGCTGTTTCGAGAGGAGTATTTTCGATGCCCGGTATGACGTTGACGGAAAAAATCATGGCCAAGCACTCCGGCCGCCTGCATGTGGACCCCGGCGACAATGTGTGGGTGGACGTGGACGTTTTGATGACCCACGACGTGTGCGGGCCGGGCACTATCGGCATCTTTCACGAGAAATTTGGCCGAAATGCCAAGGTGTGGAATAAGGACAAGGTGGTCATCATCCCCGACCACTATATCTTTACCGCGGACGAAAAATGCCACCGCAACATTCAAACCCTGCGCGATTTCGTGAAGGAACAGGGGCTGAAGTATTACTACGACCCCGAATTCGTCACGTCCGATCCGACGATGCCCAATCCCTATAAGGACCCGAACAAGACCAACTATAAGGGCGTTTGTCATAAAGCCCTGCCTGAAGAGGGACACGTGCGGCCCGGCGAGATCATGCTGGGAACCGACAGCCACACCTGCACGGCAGGGGCATTCGGCATGTTCGCTACGGGGGTCGGCAATTCGGACGCGGCCTTTACCCTAGGCACCGGCCGGACCTGGCTGAAAGTTCCGCCGACGATGAAGTTTACGTTCCATGGCAAAATTCCCGCGTATCTGACGGCTAAGGACCTGATCCTGGCGGTGATCGGGCAGATCGGGGTGGACGGCGCGACCTATCGCACGATGTATTTTGCCGGCGACGGCATCGCGAGCCTGACGTTGGAGGACCGCATGACCCTGACCAACATGGCTATCGAAGCGGGGGGCAAGAACGGCGTCTGCGACGTGGACGAAAAGACGCTGAAATACGTCCGCGCGCGATCGAACGTGCCCACTTGGGAAGTGCTGAAGGACGACGCCGATGCGCGCTATCACTCGCAGTATGAGTGGGATTTGTCCACGCTGGAACCGCTGGTGGCAAAGCCGCATTCACCTGACAACAAGGACACTGCCCACAATTGCCGCAGCGTGAAACTGGACCGGGCTTACATCGGCAG
The DNA here is from genome assembly GCA_038234815.1 of Tepidisphaerales bacterium. GTDB lineage: Bacteria > Planctomycetota > Phycisphaerae > Tepidisphaerales > Tepidisphaeraceae > JBBQSU01. Next base: position 9,420 of record JBBQSU010000007.1, read on the forward strand.
TTGCACCGGCGGAAAGATCACCGACATGATCTTCGCGGCCAATATCCTCAAGGGAAACCGGGTGAAAATCCCCACCTACGTTGTGCCGGGCAGTACCGAGGTTCATTCCGACATGATGCGCCTGAACCTTCGCGGCGTGGAAAAAGGACCGAACGAAAAGAGCATTGTCGACATCCTTCAGGACGCCGGGTGCCTGCTGGGGCCGTCGGGCTGTGCCGCGTGTCTGGGCGGGCCAAGCGATACGTTCGGACGGTTGAACGACGCGCTGACATGCATCAGCACGACAAACCGCAACTTCCCCGGGCGGATGGGCAGCACCAAGAGTTCGGTCTATCTCGCCTCGCCATTAACGGTGGCCGCCAGCGCGCTGACCGGCCATGTGACCGATCCCCGCGAGTATGTGAGCAGCCCGATCGAAACCGGCCTTGCGGGCGTTAGCTAAACGCGCCCTGTGGCCCGGGCAAGAGCCCGGTCTTGTTTTTTATTGAGGTTGGATATGCCAATCGAGCGATGGTCTGACAAGATTGCCGTTGTTCACCTGGCCGACGACCCGCAGTTCAGCGACGAGCTGGGCGCGCTGGAGCAGTCGCTTCAGCAGGCACCGATCGACGTGGTGGTGGACCTGGCCGCGGTCCATTTCGTCAATTCATCCAACCTGGCTCGCTTGCTGCGCTTACGGAAGCTGACATCGCAGTCCAGCTGCCGATTGATCCTGTGCAGTATCAGCACGCAGGTGTGGGGCACGTTCCTCATCACCGGATTGGATAAACTTTTCCAGTTTAGCGACAACGTGCCGACTGGCCTGGCCACCCTGCAGATGGCCGCCAAATAGCCGGGAAATATGGTTTGCCGGCGGTAGGGGTTTCTGCCCGTCGAGAGGTGGCATCGAGCGTCCGCGGAGTTTGACCATGCGATTTAACGGCCACGGAAAATGGGAGATGCTGATCGGGGCTGTGGTGTTTGTCGCCGGGTCGGTGCTGTTTTATGCCCACTGGTGGTGGTGGGTGCCTGCGACGCCGGTCATCGCCTGGCTGTTCGCCTTTTTTCGTGACCCGAACCGGCCTATCCCCGCCGAACCGAACGTCATGGTCAGCCCCGCAGACGGGACCGTCTCTGACATAACCGACATCGATCACGACGACCGCTTAAACGGCCCCGCTGTGCGTATCGGCATCTTTCTGTCGGTCTTCAACGTCCACGTCAACCGCAGTCCCTGCGACGGAAAAATCTCCGCCATCGAATACAAGGAGGGGAAGTTCCTCAACGCGATGAATCACTCGGGGGCGTCCAACGACAACGAATCCAACACCCTGACGGTGGTGAACCCCGCGACGCAGAAGCCGGTCGCCGTGGTCAAGCAGATCGTGGGTTTGATCGCCCGTCGGATCATCTGCGATGCAGGCGTAGGCGACACACTGCAACGTGGACAGAGGTTCGGGCTGATTAAGTTCGGATCGCGCACCGAGCTAACGATCCCCAAATGGCTTGAGCCGAAAGTGACGGTGCGGATTGGGCAGAAGGTGGCCGGCGCAAAAGACGTCATCGCGCGGCTCGGGAAGGATTTGTCGGCATGATCGAATCCGACGGACAAGATTCATCCGCACACCGGCGTCGGCGCATGCGCCGTCGCGGTCGTCGGGCCTACATTCGCTCGGTCTATTTTCTGCCGAGCATGGCGACACTGGGCAACGCCATCTGTGGATTTGCCGCCATCTACATCGCCAGTCTCACGCCGAACAACGCCGGGCACGATGTCATGGCCCAGAAGCTGGCGAGCCATAATTTCACCTATGCCGCCTACTTCATCTTCCTGGCGATGGTCTGCGATGTGCTCGATGGCCGCCTTGCCCGGTTTGCCCGGCACACCACCGACTTTGGAGGACAACTCGACAGCCTGGCCGATGTCATCAGCTTTGGCGCCGCGCCGGCGTTCATCGCCCTGCAGGTCTTCAAGGTCAATTTCAGCAGCGACGTCACAGTAATGACCTCGCGGCTCATCTGGGCGATCGGTGCGCTGTTTCTCAGTTGTGCCGCGCTGCGCCTGGCGCGATTTAACGTCAGCAACGAGCATGGCGAGCAGCACCACTTCAGCTTTCTGGGTCTTCCCAGCCCGGCGGCCGGTGGAACAGTCGCGGCGTTCGTTCTGATGCAGCAGGACATGCTCCGCCGAAACTGGGACCTGCTGTCCAACATCAGCCTCACCATCCTTCCGGTGGTCGTACTGGGCACGGGTTTGCTCATGGTCAGCCAAATCCGCTATCCGCACGTCGTCAACCGTTACTTGCGCGGCCGTCGATCCATGGGCCGGCTTGTGAGCGTCGTGGCCCTGGTGCTGCTTGTTATCGTTGCCCACCAGTATGTGCTGGCGTTAGGGCACCTGGCCTATGTCATCTGGGGGCTGGTTCTCTTTGCGATGGCCCGCCGGCGCAAGGCTTACTTGCCTCCTCAGATGCCTTCCTCATAATCGCTAGGCCATATGTCCACCGTTGTCACACGCTTCGCTCCGTCGCCCACAGGATATCTTCACGTCGGCGGGGCACGCACCGCTTTGTTCAACTGGCTACTCGCCCGGCATACCGGCGGGAAGTTCCTCCTCCGCATCGAAGACACCGACCTGGCCCGCAGCACCGAGGACGCGGTCGATCAGTTGCTGGAAGACCTACGCTGGCTGGGGCTGCAGTGGGATAATTCGGAACTGGTGTACCAGTCCAAACGCCTCGACCTCTACAACCGCATCATCGGTGACCTGCTGGCCAAAGGGCTGGCCTACGAAGCGTGGGAAACGAATGAAGAACTGGACGCGCTGCGCAAGCAGGCCGAGAAGGCCAAGCGCGCCTTCATTTATCGCAAGCGCACCTATACCGAAGACGAGTTGAAGAAGTTCCGCGACGAAAACCGCCCGTCAGTTGTGCGCTTTATCATGCCGGTGAAGGACTATCGCTTTCACGACGTCGTGCTGGGTAAGGAAATCGTTCAGCCGGCACCGGAGTGCCAGGATTTCGTCATCCGCAAGACCGACGGCATGCCCACCTATCACTTCGGCGTGGTTGTGGACGACGCCGAGATGGGGATCACCCACGTCCTTCGCGGGTTGGAGCATTTGAAGAACACGTTCAACCACATCGCGCTTCAGGAAGCCCTGGGTTACGCACGCCCGATTTACGCGCATCTATCGGTCATGCTCAACCCCGAAACCGGAGAAAAGCTCAGCAAACGCGACCGCGACCGAAGAATCCGAAAACGCGTCCACGAGTGGATGAAAAGCGCCAAGAAAACCATCACCGATCTCGCGACCGCCTGTGGCATCGCGCCCGATCGTCTCACCGATTGGATCACCACCGACACGCGCCAACTCGATCTTGCCGAACAGCCGCTCGTCATGAAAATCGTCGGCCTGACCGAAGCCGATCTGCCCGAGATCATGATTCACGATTTTCGCAAGAATGGATATTTTCCCGAGGTCCTCAACAATTTCCTCGCGTTGCAGGGCTGGAGTCCCGGCGGGGATCTGGAGCAGATGTCGATGGCCAAGATGGTCGAGCTGTTCAGTCTCGACCGCATCAATGCCAGCAATCCCAAGTTTAATCGCGAAAAGTTACAGTCATTCAACACTGAACACGCCGCCAGCGCCGGGCCTGATCGCCTGCTCTCCGGCATGCGCGATTACCTCGCGGCCAATCCCGACTCGCCATTAAACATCGCCACCGACGAGCAACTCCTGAAGATCCTGGATATGAAGAAGGGCCTGCGCACCTTCCGCCAGGTTGACGAATCATCGTCATTCCTTCTCATGCCCGACGACAAGATCACCTACGCCCCCGACGCGGTGGAAAAAGTCCTGAAGAAAAACGACGCCCAAGGCCTGTGCGCCCTGCGCGACCTCCGCCCGCTGCTCGCCAACGTCACCGACTGGACCTCGGCGAATATCGAACATGCCATCACTGCTTACATCGAGCAAACCAAACTCGGCCTCGGCAAAGTCGCGCAACCGATCCGTGTCGCCGTCAGCGGCGGAACTATAAGCCCGCCCATCTTCGACAGCCTGCAATTTATGGGAAAAGACGCCACGCTAGCCCGGATCGACCGCTGCATCGCAAAAGTCGGAACCCCGGAAATGTAGGGCCGCGCGTTCAGTTGCCTTGCCCCGCAAGCGCTTCGCAAAACAGCAAGAGGCACCGGTAACACCCACAGGTTTCCCTCGCGTTCTCCGTCAATGGCGCGGTTGTTCTATCGCTTCTGGCCGTCGCGCGGGGGATTGCTGGCAGGTCGGGGGGGCGCGCGCTTAGAATGCGCCGCGTGGAGTTTGAGTGGTTTGGCCGCGCCAATTGATCGAAGGATAGACCGAATGTTCGGATTGGGAAAACGTGATGAGCCGGATGGCCCTCGCGTCAGCACCAAATTCTGTACCGCGAAGTTCAGCGGAAAATACCCACATGTGGGGTTGTTCGATTGTCGCCAGCGCAAGGTGTGGGTATGCAAGCCGCTGAACGGGCAGGCGATCCGCACTTCCCACGCACGGCTGATTACCGGCACCGATAATGCTACCAGCACCGTCTGGAAAGACCGATTCATCTGCTACTGGTTTTATACCCCGCGAACCGGGGAAGGATATCTGCACGGATATCCGGTTGATTGGGACGAAGCGCATTTACTCGTGCGCATCGACCCCAACTGGGACTACGACCGCCAGCGTCTTGTCCCGCCCGAACTCGAGGATCATGTCAACGAAAACCTGGACCGGCAGTTCAAGCACGGGGAGCGGATTTTTGAATTCTTTGTTGCCGCCCGATTGAAATACCCGCTCAGCATGCACTTGATCGGCCAGAAGGCCACGGATTCGCAATTCTACGTCAAGCGTGTCGAAGGCAACCCCTGATATGGCATCCTCATCGCCCCATTCCCGCACTGGCGAGGTGCTGATAGTTGGAAACAACAGCAAAAGCTCGCATCTTGCGGCGGCCTGAGGACGGGTCACGAGACTGTCGGCAGAAGCGTACGAATCGCCCGCGTGAGTGCGCCCAGCCGCCTTCCACGGCCTTCCCTCGGCAAGCTTCGGGGGCCGGGCGGGACGGCGACAGGAAGTTTCACCCCACGAACGTGCCAGTTTCAACCATTTTTTGGCCGTAATTGTTTGGACAGGGCGCTTTCAGGCCGATGAAGGGCATGTGAAGCAGGACAATCCTTAACGGAGATTCCGACTTTACCGAGTAGGTAAAATAGCCGATCATGGTGATGACAGGGAATCGAATCCGATTGCGCCACTAGAACAGGAATTGAAACTTATGAGCGACGCTCTTCATCCGACAATTCGTACTTTTCAAGTGTTTCCTGACATTCCCGAGCCGCTTAAGCCGCTCTTGGAAATGGCCCACAACCTGTGGTGGGTATGGCATCCCGATGCCACCGAACTATTCCGCAGGTTGGACCGGAAGTTGTGGGAAGACGTCTATCACAACCCCGTCAAACTGCTGGGCGCGATCGGCGTCAGTAAACTTCAGATCGCAGCGACAGATGATGGTTATCTGGCGCACATGAACCGTGTTTATACGCTTTTTAAGCAGCATTTGGACGAACACGGCTGGTTCCACGAGAATCACGCCGACAAGCGAAAATTGCTGGTGGCCTATTTTTCCGCCGAGTTCGGCCTGCACGAATCACTTCCGATTTATAGTGGCGGGTTGGGCATCCTGGCCGGGGATCATCTTAAGTCGGCCAGTGAGATTGGGTTGCCCTTGCTGGCGGTGGGGCTGCTCTATCGCAATGGGTATTTTCAGCAATATCTGTCTGCCGACGGTTGGCAGCAGGAAGCCTATCCGGAACTTGATTTTTATAACCTGCCCATCGAGCCAATGACCCACGCCGACGGCTCGTCCGTACACGTGCGCGTCGATCTGCCGGATAACGCCGTCTTTGCCAAACTCTGGCGGGCCAATGTGGGCCGGATTCCGTTGTACTTGCTGGATACGAACCTGGCGGAGAATTCGCCGGCGGATCGGGAGATCACCAGCCGGCTGTACGGCGGCGGGACCGAGATGCGCATCAAGCAGGAACTGATCCTGGGCATCGGTGGGGTACGGGCGATGGAAGCGATGAGCATCAAGCCCACGGTGTGGCACATGAACGAAGGCCACGCGGCGTTTTTGGCGCTCGAAAGGTGCCGCGTTCTCCTTCAGGAGAATCAGGGGCTTACGTTTGACGAAGCCCGGCAGGCGGTGGCCGCCAGCAGCGTCTTTACAACGCACACGCCGGTGCCTGCCGGCATCGACATGTTCCCGCCCGAACTGGTCAGCAAGTATTTTAAGAATTATCACCCCAGCCTGAAGCTGGACGAAGAGGGCTTCCTGGCGCTGGGCCGTGAAGACGTCACCAACAAGAAGCAGGGGTTTTCGATGGCGGTACTGGCCATTCGCCTGGCCGACAGCATCAATGGCGTATCATGGCTGCACGGCGACGTGAGCCGCAAAATGTGGCACAACATCTGGCCAGACGTGCCCGCCAACGAAGTGCCCATCAATCACGTGACCAACGGCATTCATACGCGCACCTGGCTGTCCCCGGACATCGCGTTTCTGCTCGACCGCTATCTCGGCGACGCCTGGATGAGCGATCCGACGGACCAAAGTGTCTGGGAAAATATCACACAGATTCCCGATGAAGAGTTGTGGCGCGCCCACGAGCGCTGTCGCGAGCGCCTGGTCGGGTGGTCGAGGCATTCGCTTCGTGAGCAACTCACCAAGCGTGGCGCCAGCTACGACGAAGTGAACTCGGCCGACGAAGTCCTCGATCCCGAAGCGCTCACAATCGGCTTTGCCCGACGGTTTGCCACCTATAAGCGTGGCGCGCTGCTTCTGCGCGATCCCGAACGCTTCAAGCGCCTTCTGGAAGACACCAAGCGGCCGATCCAGTTCGTCTTTGCCGGCAAGGCCCATCCTGCGGATCACGAAGGCAAGGAACTTATCAAAGCCATCGTGAACTTCGCAAGGTCCAATCCCAGCCTGCGGCGGAGGATCGTCTTCCTCGAAAACTATGACATGAACGTCGCCCGCTACCTTGTGCAGGGTGTGGACGTGTGGCTGAACACTCCGCGTCGTCCTTACGAAGCATCCGGCACCAGCGGGATGAAGGCCGCGGCCAATGGCGTGTTGAATTGCTCGGTGCTCGATGGCTGGTGGGTGGAAGGCTATAACAGCGACCTCGGGTGGGCTATCGGTCACGGCGAAAACTACGCCGACACCAACTACCAGGATCAAATTGAAAGCACGGCGCTGTACGACCTGCTGGAGAAGCAGATTCTCCCGCTCTTCTACAACCGCAGCGTGGACAACGTTCCGCGGGAGTGGATCGGCCGGATGAAAAACTGCATGCGCAAGCTGGCGCCGGTGTTTAACACGAACCGTATGGTGCAGGACTATGCCCGGAAGTTCTACGTTCCGTCGCTGGTCCGCGGCGAGGCGCTGGCTGCCGACAACCTGGCCAGGGCTAAGAAGCTTGCCCACACCAAGGACAGCCTGCGGGCGCACTGGAGTAAGCTCAAGATCGTCGCGGTGCATACCAGTGGCAACGGCCACTTCAAGGTTGGCGAATCCATGCAGGTGGAAGCGATGGTCGAATTGCCTGACATGAAGCCGGAAGACGTGAAAGTGCAGCTTTATGCCGGCGCGATCAACGCCCGCGGAGAGATTGATCGCCCGCAGACGCTGGTGATGAACTATGTGCGTCAGGCCGCGCCCAACACGCACCTGTTTACCGGCAAGATCGAATGCGAAAGCAGCGGACGGCAGGGCTTTGCGGTTCGGATCATCCCCGGTGATGCCGACCTGGCCACGCCGTTTGAACCCGGATTGATTCTCTGGAATTAAGAGCCGGCCCTACTGACGACATGACCTCTCGGCCGGGACGCGGAAAAATCTCCGCGTTCCGGCCTTTTCATGTCGATCGGGCTTTCGTTCGAACGTAAGTCTGCCCGTCCACGCGCTTCACCAGCCCTTTTAAGCTCATCAAGGTCAGATCTTTCAGGACCGCTGACGCGTTCAGTGCGGTGCGATCGATGATTTGATCCACCGACATCGCCTGCGCGTCCATGCTGGATAAAATTTTCTGCTGATTTGCGTCGATCACCAAGGCCACAGCCGGCGGCGGGGGGCTTGGAAAAAGCGTCGGGGCGTTGTCCGAGTCTGCCTGTGCCGGCGCGAATGCAAGCCTCGACCCGGCCGCGTCGGGTAGGGGGTGCAGACTTTCGAGAATGTCATCAAGGCAGGTGACGAGCGTTGCGCCGTCGCGGATCAGGCCGTGCGGGCCGGCGCTCATGGCATTGTCCACTCGGCCGGGCACGGCGAGCACCGGCCGGCCCTGGTCTTCACCGGCGAGGCGCGCGGTGATAAGCGCCCCGCTGCGCACGTCGGCCTCGACTACCAGCACCCCGCGGGTCATGCCACTGACCACACGATTACGCTTTGGAAAATTCTCGGCCAGCGGCGGGGTGCCCAGCGGAAATTCACTCACGATCGCGCCCCGCGTGGCAATTTCAGCAAAAAGACCTTTGTTCTCAGGGGGATAGACGACATCCACTCCGCAGCCCAGGACCGCGATCGTGCGCCCCTGTCCGTGCGACATCGCGCCGCGATGCGCCGCCGAATCGATCCCGCGTGCCCCGCCACTGACGACGGTCAATCCCGCGCCGGCCAGCAGGGCGCCAAATCGCTCGGCCTGCTCGCGGCCATAAAAACTGCATCGCCGAGAGCCTACCACCGCCAGCGCGTGCAAGTCTCTGGCTTCAAGGGTTCCCTTCACGTACAGCACATTGGGAGGATCGGAAATGTCCTTCAGCAACAGCGGATACGGTTCGTCGTCGGGGCAGATAATTTGCACGCCAAGCTGGCCCGCGCGATCAAGCTCGGTCAGGGCTGCGCCGGCAGCGGCTTTGAGGGAGTCGGCGATTTGTCGGCCGCGCGCTTCGCCGATGCCTTCAACCCGTCGCAGGACCGCAATGCCCGCGAGCGTGGCGGCCTCAACCCCGCCGGCCGATTCGATCAACCGGCGTGTGAGCACCGGCCCCAGCCCGTCGGTCAGCGCCAATTGCAGCCAGTGTGCCACGGCCATTTGTGTTCCCGTTCTCAAGCCCCAAGTTTAGTCACGCAGACTTTCAATCGCCCGGCGCACTTGTGTCGCGTTAACATCCTCGCACCTCACCACATGTCCGATCCGAGCGGGCAGGATCAGACCCAATCGCCCGGACATCGTTTTCTTGTCGAACATCATGGCATCCATAATCGCGCCTGCATCAAGCTGGAGCTTTCCGGTGGGTAGCTCCGCTGCCGACAACGTATCAATGATGGCCGCGAGGCTTTGGGTGTCGATCATGCCCATGTCACACGCCAACCGACTGGCCGCGACCATGCCCAGCGAGACGGCTTGCCCGTGGGCGTAAGAAAATTGCGAGACCGACTCAATCGCGTGGCCGAAGGTGTGGCCAAAGTTGAGGTGGGCGCGATCGCCATTTTCGAACGGATCCGCCGCGACGACTGCGGCCTTGATGGCAACGTTGTGGGTGATAAGTTCGGTCAGCAAAGCGCGGTCGAGCGAGAGAATACTGGGCAGGCGCTGTCGCAGCGTCGCAAACGCCTGTGCATCCCGGATGATGTCGTGTTTGATACATTCGGCCAGCCCGCTGCGCAGTTCCCTTGCCGGAAGCGTGCTTAAGACCGATGGATCGATTAGCACAGCGCGTGGCTGATGAAACGCGCCAATCAGGTTCTTTCCGACCGCGTGGTCGACGCCGGTCTTTCCACCGACACTTGCATCAACCATGGCCAGAAGCGTCGTCGGAATCTGCACGAAAGGCATCCCGCGCAGCAGGGTGGCCGCAACGAACCCCGCCATGTCGCCCACCACGCCACCACCCAGCGCAATCACCGGCGTGCGGCGGTCGATCTTGGCGGTCAAGAAAGTGTCGTAGGCTGATGAAATCGACGCCAGTGTCTTATGTTTCTCGCCTGCAGAAAAAACATGGCAGATCGCTTCGACACCTTCCCGCTGGAATGATTCGCAAAGTGTCTTCAAATAAATCGGTGCGACTTGATCATCGCTCGCCACACAGATTTTCCTGCTGGGGCAGAGCCGAATGATTGTTTCGCCGGCACGGGCCAGCAGGCCCGGCTCAATCTGGACCGAATAGCTCGCCTGCGGAATGTTGACTTCAACCGTCGGCATTTGCCCCAAAGTGTAGACCAAAGCCGCGCGCTTTTGAATGCGACGCTTTCGCTCCCCTTACTTCTTCGCAGGTTTCTTTAGCTGGCGGAGTTCTTCTTGCAGCTTTTTTACGGTTTGGGCGAGCGCCGGCAGCCTGCGGACTTCGGCCTGCTCGCGGAGGTGCTGTCGCTGGTGGATCGCGGGGATTCCACCAATGGTCATGCCGGCGGCGATGTCGGTGGCGATGCCGCTCCGGGCCGCGGCGCGCACGCCGTCGCCGATGTTGACGTGATCGCGCACGGCCGTCTGCCCGCCGAGTACGACACCGTTGCCCAGCTTGGAAGACCCGGCGATGCCCACCTGCCCGGTGATGATGCAGTGCGCACCGATCTGCACGTTGTGGCCGATCTGCACGAGGTTATCCACTTTGGTTCCCGGACCCACCCGCGTGGTGTTGAACTTAGCCCGATCCACGCACGAACAAGACCCAAGTTCTACATCATCCTCAAGAATGACGATGCCGATCTGTGGGATTTTTACGTGCTTGCGGCCGTCCCAACGATACCCAAAGCCATCGGTTCCGATCACGCTATTGGCATGAAGTGTCACCCGGTGACCGAGTCGATTCCGCTCGCGCACGACCACATTCGGATACAGCTGCACGTCGTCGCCGAGCGTCACGTCGTCGCCAATGACCACCCCAGGGTGAATCTTGCATCGCGCGCCGATGCGTGCTCGCTCGCCAATCACGACGAACGGGCCGATGGCCGGATCAACACCGATCGACGCCGACGCGGCCACGCGGGCCAGTGCATCCACGCCGGGTGCCGGTTGCTGCGGTGGGGAAGAAAACAGCGGCAGCACCTGGCCCACGGCCAGTTCCGCGTCTTCCACGGGGAAGATCACCTTGCCATGCCCCTGCGGAAGTTCCAGTCGCGCCGAAACAATCACCGCCAGCGCCTTCGATATGGCAAATGCCTTTATGTACGCCTCGCCGCCCAGCAACGAGAGGTCGCCCGGACCGGCCTCGTCCAGATTGGCTATGCCCGTAAGCACGCGCAACGGCTCCGGCGGGGCCGGAAGCTGCAATAATTGAGCGATATCACCCAGCGTTGGCATGATCTTCACAAACCTTGACGAAGCGCCCCCGCACACAAAAATCCTCAGTTCTTTTCCTTGTATTTCGCGTCCAGCGCCGCGATGACTTCGCCACTGATGTCGATCGACGGGTGGGCATAAAGCACGGTCCGGGAGGTGATAAACGCCCGAAGCTGATCGAGCGAAATGTTATCAACGGTTTCAGGGAAGGGCTGACGCGAATCCGGAATGACCAGATCAAGTCCCTTCTTTCCAGCAATTTCTGACACACGCTGTTCGATCTTTTCATAGATGCTGCGCATGTTCTGTTTCTGCTGCCGCTGCATGTCTTCCTGGCTGATTTCCTGCCAGCTCTTGGCTTCCACAACTTTTTGCACGAATTCCTTTCGGCGGTCTTCGTACTGCGGAGTGCCGGGCTTCAGATCATTTAATGACACCCGCAACTGCTGCAAGGTTTTCTGCCGCTCGTTGCCCTGGGCTTCAAAATCCTTCTTGGCGCTCTCCATGCGAGCGTTGATGTCCTTGGCTTCCTGACAATCGCTCAACACCCGCTGGATGCTGACCACCGCCAGCTTCAGGGGCTTTTCCTGCGCTGCAGCAAAACCGGTCATGGTCCCCAGGCACAGCAACGCACAGATAATCGATAGTCCAGCGCGCATTCTCAAATCCTTTCGGGATTAAGTGAAATCATCGGAACAATCCGAACGAAAAACTAATGATCTGCGTATCGTCCAGATCATTCTTGTTGATCGGGAACGCGAAATCCAGCGCCAGCGGGGCTTGTCCGAAAAACGGGAGTGTCAGCCGGACTCCCACGCCGATGCTGGAGCGTATTGTACCGACCTTGTAGGTCCGCTCAACCGTGCCGGCGTCGGAGAAGATCACCCCGCGCAGGCTGTCGCCGATCAATGGGAACCCCAGTTCCAGCGAGCCGGCCAGGTTGAAATCGCCACCCACCTGGTCGTTGGCCTTGCCGCCGCGCGGGCTGATGCCACGAAACGCAAAGCCGCGCACGCTGCCGATCCCGCCGCCATAGAACCGTTCAAAAAACGGTGCATCCCCGATGTCATAGCCGGTATCAAGGTGAAACCCCAGGATGGTCTTGCGGTCCAGCAGGTCTTCATGAATGCTCTTGTAGGCATCGAACGACAACGTGAGCCGCTGGAAGTTGACATCTCCTCCGACAAGGCCGAGCGATTCCCATTCAAACTTCGTATCGGTTCCGCGATAGGGGAAGAAGCCCGGGGGAAGCGTGTTTCGCCGCAGCACCGCGCCCACGCTCGTAAGCGTGCTATGGCCTTCACCGGCGATGATCTCCGGCGCGCGATCGGCCAGCGGAGTATCGATGTGCTTAATGCTGATGTCTTCAGCGCGCACGTAAACCTGTCCCGACCACGTGTAATTGAAACGCTTGCCCAGCCCCACCTTTCCGCCAATGCGTCGGTCGTCATACACCTCTCGGAAGCGGTTGCGCAAATAAAGATCGGTAGACAGGCTGTAGGGCTGATCGAATATGTAAGGCTCGACGAAGCGAATGCTGGCGTTGGTTTGCTGCGTGCCCGGTTCAAACGTTGCCCGGAAAGTCTGGCCGGCACCGGTAAAAGCCCGGTCGCTGAAAACGTCGCGCCAGTTGTTCGGCCAGTTGCCGATGTCAAAGTTCCGCTGCTCGAACGTGAGGTTTCCGCCCACTCCGCCGTTGCTGTTGACGCCCGCGCCAATGTTGAACGTCGCGGTCCGGCCTTCGGTCACTTCAATCAGCACGTCGCGAACATCAGGTTGATCGCCAATGGGTGTGATGGACACGGCAGTAAAGTGCCCGGTGATCCGCAGGCGGTCGGCGGCATCGGCAAGCTCGGCCGAGTTATAAAGCTGGCCCGGCGCAACGCGCATCTCCCGCAGCGCCACTTTGTCCTGCGTCTTATAGTTACCCTTGACCAGTACTCTGCCCAATTTGAACGGCTTGCCCTCGCTGATTTCGTAGACCAGTTCGATCTTGCCCGGCTCTCGCCGAAAAACGGTCTTGGAATCCACCTTCAGATATTCCGGGTTGTCCGACTGCGGTTGATAGATATAGCCGAACGGACTGTAGGCCCGAACGATCTCTCGAACGTCACGTTGAAGAACCTCGTTATCGTAATTGGCGCCTTCCACTAACTTCAGGTGCTGGCGAAAAGTCGCTTCGGTCACGCCCGAATTGCCCTTGAAACTCACCCGATCGATCTTGTACCGAGCGCCTTCCTCGATTTCAAAATTCACCTGCATCTCGCTCAGGTCCGGCGAGAAAATCAGCTTTCTGCCCACGCGGGCGTCGAAAAACCCCTTGTCCTGGTAAAACTTTCGCAGCGCCGCCACGTCGTCGTCGGTCGTCTCAGGATCGAAGTTTCCCGGTCGAAAAATCCATATCCAGTAGGCCGTGCGAATCTGGTCCTTCAGGCGGTCCGTGGTGAACGACTTGTTGCCCACAAACGCCACCTTGCGGATACGGATGAGCGGGCCTTCGGTAATGTCGAAGTTGAGTTCGCCGTGACGCGTTAAATCCTGCTCGTTCACTTCGACGTGGGCCAGCGGAAAATTCTTCTCCCGATACATCGCCTCGATCGCCCGCCGCGCGATCGAGATTCTAAACCGGTCAATCGACTCGCCAACTTTGAGGTCAACTGCGTTTCGCAGATCGAGCGTGCTGACTTCGTAATTGCCGCGAAAGCTGATGGAGTCGATCAACCGCTGTTCACGCACCTCAAACACCACCACAACGCCGGTGTCGGTCGGTTCGACCTTGGCTTGGACGTCCGAAAACCGCCGCAGGCCATAGATGCGTTCGTAGTCTTCTTCAACCGTCCGCGGATCAAAGCTGTCGCCTTCGCGCGTGCGGACAAGGTTTAGGATCAAAGCAGAGGAGACCTCGGCATTGCCGAGGATGCGGACGGATTCGACTCGTTTGCCAATAAGCTCAGGGGAGACGGCCGACATGCGTTCGGCAGGCGGGGGAACAGCAGCCAAAGGGCGGTTCTGACCGAGCGCGCCAAGCCCACTGGCCAACGCCAGGCAACACCAGGCGATGCACGTCCTGCGCCACGCCGGGAATCCTCTCGCTTCGCTTGTCACGCCGTTTCAGCTCGCATAAAGGGAAGTCGCCAGCCCGCGAATCATCCGAGATCACGCGAGTAAAGTCAGTGTAGCCGCAGGCGAGGGGATGTCAAAAACCCCCCGACCCGGCTACCGCGTGCAAGAGCGAATTGATACGGGCGTGACTTTCCCCCCGTTGGCGATGATGCGGCGTGCGTAGACTACCGCCAGAGCCAGCCAAAGCACGCGCGCCAGCGTTGCCGCTCACCATTTTCATCGGCACACCAAGCGTATCGCTAGAGCCGATCGGGCGGATTGGTCCGATTGTTTCGGCGCTGCCGATAATCCTAGACAATTCGCCACTGCCGCGATTCAGTTGAGGAAACAAAGTGCAGTTTTGAAGATCGAAAGTGAACTTTACAAAGTAAAACGTTAACGTTTGAAGATCAAAAGTGAACGTTACAAAGTAAAACGTGAACGTTTGAAGTCCGAAAGTGAACGTTACAAAGTAAAACGTGAACGTTTGAAGTCCGAAAGTGAACGTTTCAAGTCCGAAAGTGAACGTTTAGCTTTGTAAAACACGCTTGGGAAGTCCGCCGCGATCCTTTAAGGCTCCAAATCGCTGCTGGATTCGCTCTGCGCGTCACAATTCGTCGCGTGAACGTACCCGCCCGCCGTGTGATTAACCCAACGAACGGAAGAAAGATGCCGGGCGAGCACACCCTCCCCACCCGGCTTTTCCGCGCCCGAACGCGGAAAGCGGGACAGGTCCAATTACGCCTACAAGTGCTCTGGCGACAATCGTCCAACGCAATTTATAGACGGACGGCCATCCGGTTGGCACTGTTGGCTGCAACACTAAGGGGCGGCGGTCTGTGGCCGAATAAGTGAGCAGATTGCGAAGGCAACGATTTAAGTCGGAGCCGTCCCGTTTAGATGTCCCCCTGAACCCCATCCTACCTGCTTAACCTCGAAATCAAAACTGCAAGATCCGCCGCAGTGAGGAAGACCGGAGCAGTTCGGCGGGGAGAAAGTGCGGATAGTTCCTCTCGGCATCTTTGCCTAAATCCACTCCTGCACTGCGGTACGCGCGCAATACCAACTCTGTACAAAACAGCCTACCAGGGGTCCTGAGATCGAATTCGTGATCGAATGGCGTGCCTTTGGCCGCGTACGATTCGACCGCAGCGCAGGCAGCGTCAACTATTGAGACATCGGCGCGATCTAGCCGGAATATGGCACCTCCGGAGACCTGGCGCTGTCGGACCACGACATCCCATCGCTGTCTTACGACTTTGTCTTCTGCCGGGTCAGCATGGACGATGAACGGAATTCCTTTTTCCATCACGACCATGCCGACATGCGAATAGTCCGTCGAATAGCCTTGCAGCAAGCGTACCACCTTGCTGCGCACTGAATTCCCATTGAGGAAGACAACGTCACCAGCCTTCCATTGCTCCCAGTGTGCATCCCCCGGTTTTCCGGGTATATTCGCGACAGCGGTGAAAATCATCGCCAATGCAAGAAGCTGTAGCTTGCGACGATGCCGCCGAACGTGTTTCACGGTTTGCCGCCCCGATCCGCTGTCAGCGCAGCACTTATCATCAAGCCAACGAGGGCAAAGACGATAACGGAGCCAATCCACACGCCCCATGCGGTCGCGGCCAAGTGTTCGGCCTTCAGAACATCGCCGATGTGTTGAATATAATCACCGAGGGAAAGCTTCGCCCGCACAGCGCCGGCTTGGAACAGGTAACTCAATGGGTAACCGGCGAGAAGCCCGATGAGGGCACCCACACCAGCAGAAGAAATATTGTACCCCGTGTTCTGTTCTCCAAGCTTTTCTCCCAGAATGTAAGTGCGTCGGGCACGTTGACGCGTTGCTAGCCAAATGAAGAAAAGCACCAGAAGTCCCAGCATCAGCAGGAACATGGGCGAGGAGACCAGGTCCGCCCAAGGCGGTTTGCCGCTGATCGAACCTGTCGGGCGCGGTGGGGCGTCGGCTAAAAAATCCAAAATCGTCACAAAGGCTCCTCAATGATTGTCGTCGTTTCAGCTTCGCCATGCCCGATCCCAACTTTGGGATCGGACACCAAAAATTCCGCGAAGCGGCGGGCGCCGATGGCCTGACGGATGTCGGCCATGAAACGCTGATAGAATCGGACATTATGCACTGAAACCAGCACCGGGCCAAGCATCTCGCCGGCAAAAAAGTAATGGCGGATGGCCCCGCGAGGAAATCAAAACGGGACAACCCTGACTTTCGCGTCAAGGTCACTTGCGTTTTGGGGGGCGGCCGATCTTTAGCGGCTCTCGCCATCCCAGTTTCACGCGCGTCTGGTTGATCCATTGTTCGTCTCCGAACGGGCGACTCTTTTCCAAACAGCGATTCAATGCCGCCTCTTCCACCGGCGTCTTCGGTAGATCAACCCATTGTACCCACTCCCGCCGCCATGGCACGGGCAACCCGGCCAGGTCTACTCTCACCTCTGAACGCGGAAAGCGGGATAGGTCCAATTGCGGCTATAGGTGCCCTGACGACAACCGGCCAACGCAATTTAGTGACGGACGGCCATCCGGTTGGCACTGTTGGCTGCAACACTGGAGTACGTCGCCCCTGGCAGAAAAGGTAAAGAAACGCGAAACCAGGAACATAATTCAGAGCCGTCCCGTTTAGGATTCCTCGGTTTCTTTCCCGCAGTTAAATAAAGTCAGGGTTGTCCCGGTTTCTTTCCCGGCGGCTATTCTTTGCCGCCGTGCTGGCGCAGCAATTCCGCCACATCCTTGTGGCCCATAAGCGCTGTAAAGTGCAAAGGCGTTTCGCCGATTTCGTCTTTACTAAAAACCAAATCGTGGCGCATTGTCGATTCCCTCTGCATCAGTTCCGCCGGAGATAACCCGCTGAAATCCGCGCCTATGACGATCAGCTTTGATTGGAGCAACACCCTTTTTGTCAAAATCGCCACGGGGACGCGCTGCGCCCATTCAAATGAGTATTGATCCTCCCCGCTTGGCGGGAACACCGAGCTAGACGACGGGCGGCCTGGAGAGGCGAAGTCTACAACTTATCCAGCCAGGGATGCTGGGGATGAGTAATCGCGACGGCGAGCTTGAGCCAGTTTCGCGCTTCGGGATCGAGGGACGGGACTACCGAGCGAAAATCAAAATCGTCCTGCGCACCGGGCGTCTTTGATTTGTAAAGCAGCACGATTTCAGGAGCGAGGACGGGCACGCGGGCACGGCCATGACGAATCCATTGTCGCATGGGCAAGGCGACGTGCGTGTCCCGGCGATAAAGCCATTCTACACCGTTGGATTCATTCAGAAAGAACGTAACCACCTCATGTTCGGGGCTGCGGGCATGGAGAAGATGGATCGGCAGCATGTGCATCTGCCGGTCTTTCCAGCGATGGAATTTCTTCTGACGATCCATAAGGAAAAAATGCCAGTCGGGAAGGTGATCGCGGATGGCGATCTGGTCTTCACGAAGAAGGGCGATTTCGGCGTCCTGATGGGGGCGCGTGATGCGGCCGAGCCAGAGGTCGAGCGCCCATCCGCCGGCAATACACCAGGGCCGGTTAAAGCCGATCATGAGTGCTGCGGCGCGGTCGGGCTGTTCGAAATCGAAGTCTTCCATAAAATTCGCCGCTGCAGCGCGCCCCAAGCCCGCATTATCGGGAAGCGATCGGCCATCGCGGGCGCGCATCGCTTGTCGGGGTTCTCATCTGACCGTACATTAACGTACTTTGCCAAAAAGGAGAATTTGATGGGTTTGCTCGATGGGAAAAAGGGATTGATCTTCGGTATTGCCAACAGTCACAGCATTGCCTGGCACATCGCCGGCAACGTGTTGAAGCAGGGGGGCACCTGCGGGTTTGGCCACTTGCCCGGTGAGAAGATGGAACGGCGGGTGAAAAAGGCGATGGACGAAGGCGGGTTTGCCGGAGAATGGCTTTATCCCTGTGACGTGAGCAATGACGCGTCGATCGACGCCTTCTTCGCCGCCGTCAAGGAAAAGTTCGGCCAGATCGATTTCATGGTGCATTGCCTGGCGTTTGCCAATCATCAATATCTAAACAAGGTGGAGGGAAATTTCACCGCCACTCCGCGCGAGGTTTATACGCAGGCCTGCGACATCAGCGCCTATAGCCTGATCGGCCTGACCCGCGCGGCCCAACCGCTGATGACCAACGGGGGATCGGTGGTGGCCTTGACGTATTACGGGGCCAACAAGGTGATCCCCGGCTATAACGTGATGGGCGTGGCCAAGGCCGCGCTGGAAACCACCGCGAGGTATCTGGCGTTCGATCTGGGCAACAAGAAAATCCGCGTCAATACCATCAGCGCCGGGCCGATCCGAACGCTCAGCGCCTCTGCGGTGGGGGGCATCGACGAGATGTTCGACCACACGATCCGCAAGGCCCCGCTGCACCGGAACGTCGAAGGCGATGAGGTGGGCAAGACGGCGGTCTATCTCTTAAGCGATCTGAGCAGTGGAGTGACCGGCGAGAACATCTTCGTAGACTGCGGGTTTAATGTGGTTGGACTCTAATTGGTGCAAACCACCAAGGCGCGAGGAAAATCAACATAGAGCCAAGGATTTGGCAGATTTGAAGTTTGAAATTCAGACTTCCTGATCTGTGCAATGCGTGAAATCGTTGTTTTTCTCTTCTTCGTGCCTTCGTTACTTCGTGGTTGACAAAACATGAGTCATCCCAAAGGCAAAGTGGTAGTTGCCATGAGCGGTGGAGTGGACAGCTCCGTCGCTGCGGCGCTTTTGCTGCGCCAGGGGTATGAGGTGGTGGGGTGTTTCATGCGGCTGGGATCGCCCGACGGCGTGGATGTGCCCGCCGAGGCTGACGACGCCGGCAGCACCAAGAGCAAACAGGGATGCTGCAGCGTATTGGACGCCGACGACGCCCGCAGGGTGGCCGGTCTGCTGGGCATCCCGTTTTATGTGCTAAATTTTCAGGAAGATTTTGGCCGGGTGATTGATTACTTCGTCGCCGAGTACAACCGCGGACGCACGCCCAATCCCTGCGTTCGATGCAACGACTGGCTGAAGTTCGGCAAGCTGGCGCGATATGCCGAGGCCGTAGGCGCGGATTTTGTGGCCAGCGGACATTATGCCCGCATCGGCATCGACCCGATCACCGGGCAGAAGACGCTTTTTCGCGGACTGGATCATAAAAAGGACCAGAGCTACGTCTTATTCGGTATGGACCAGAAGACAGTGCAGCACACGCTGCTGCCGATCGGCGAATACGAAAAGCATGACGTGCGGGCATTGGCCGAGGAAATGAAGCTGCCGGTTTTTAACAAGCCCGACAGCCAGGAAATCTGCTTCGTGCCCAATCAGGACTATGCCGGACTGGTGCGCCGGCGCTCGCCGGAATCGTTTCGACCCGGATCGGTTGTCGGGCGGGACGGCGCGGAGATCGGCCGGCACGAAGGGCATCAGCATTTCACCATCGGCCAGCGCAAGGGCGTCGGTGTTGCCTTCGGCTACCCCATCTACGTCGTCGATATCGATCCAACCGAGAACCGCGTGACGCTGGGAGAGAAGGCCGAACTTCTGAAGACAACGCTCGTAGCAAATGACATCAACCTCATCGGTGATCGCATTTCGCGGGCTGCGGAAGAACTGCGCTGCGCGGCCAAGATCAGGTACAACCATCCGCCGCAGCCTGCGACCGTGCGACTGTCCGGCGCTGGCGAAATCACCGTCAGGTTTGACGAGCCTCAATCGGCGATCACACCGGGGCAGGCAGTGGTGTGCTACGACAACGAGGTGGTGCTGGGCGGGGGCTGGATCGACCGGGTGGCATGAATCTCCGCAGAAACATCCTGATATTCCACACCGGCGCACTCGGCGATTTTGTCATCACCTGGCCGTTGGCGCTTGCCCTGGGACGCTTGTTTGCCCAAAGCCGGGTGATCTACGTCACCCATGCCAGCAAGGGCCAACTGGCCGAACGAATTTTGAAAGTGGAATCGGTGGATGCTGATGCGGGCTGGCATCAACTCTATTCCGAATCGCCGGCGCTTGCCGATCGACACCTGCGGCTGCTGCGCGGCGCGCAAGCGGTCTTCAGCTTCGGCGGGATTCCCGGCGACAGGTGGAGCGGCAATATCGCTAGTGTGACGGATGCGCCGATCACTTACATCGACACCAGTGAATGCGCTGCGGCGCCGGGGACGCACGTCACCGAGGCCATTGCCCAGCAGCTTTCCTCACCGCTGGCCGACGGCGTGCGGCAAATCGTTCGATCGATCCACGCCCGCGGGGTGGGTTATCAACGCAAGCCGGGTTCCGTTGTCGTCATCCACCCCGGTGCCGGCTCGCCGGACAAGTGCTGGCCGCTTGCGCGGTTTATGGAGGTGATTTTGCATCTGCAAAAGCAGGGGAAAGCCGTGCGCGTCCTTGTCGGCGAAGTAGAGCAGCACCGCTGGCCCAAGGCCGATCTGGCATCGCTGACAGCGTGCGCCGCGCTGCGAACGCCGGCAACTTATCTGGAACTTTTAGCGGAACTGGCCTCCGCGGATCGCTTTATCGGCAACGATTCCGGCCCCACTCACCTGGCTGCGATCATCGGAGTGCCGACGGTTTCGATCTTCGGCACCGACCCGGCGCGCTGGCGGCCCATCGGGCCATCGGTCTGTGTACAGCGCGGGGATGCACTCTCCGACGTTACCGTTGCGCAAGTGCTGGCGGGGTTGAAGTCGCTCGTTTCGACGTAAGTGCCGCGTAAATAGTCAATGTCTTATTCTAGTAGACATAATACGCTTTAATGCCCAGAAAACACGCGACCCGGGATTGCCTCCCGGGTCGCGCGGGTTAGATGATTAATCTTCTTATCGGCCGCGACCGCCGCCACGGCCTCCGCGACCACCACCACCGCCACCACCACCACGGCGCTCGCCGTCGTCGTGACCGCGGTCTTCGCTTTGGCCTTCCCCGCCTTCGCGGGGTGCCGGATCAGGATCGGAGTTGCCTTCGTCCTTCATCGCGGCCTTGCGGCTCAGCTTGATTCGGCCCTGGTCGTCGATGAGGAGAACCTTCACGCGGACTTCCTGGCCCATTTCGACAATGTCCGAGGGATTCCCCACGTATTTGTCGCTTAGTTCAGAGACGTGGCACAGCCCATCGGTGTCGGGCGCGATCTCAACGAACGCGCCGAAGTCCTTGATGCTCACCACCACGCCCTGATAAATCTTGCCGACTTTCACCTCGGCGGTCATGGCTTCCACGATGTCGCGGCAACGCTCGGCGGCAGCGGCATCCGTCGAACTGATGTACACCGTGCCGTCGTCTTCGATGTCGATATTGGCGCCGGTGTCGGCCTGCAGGGCCTTGATATTCTTTCCGCCCGGGCCGATCAGCTTGCCGATCTTTTCCGGGTCGATCTTTACCGTCAGCAGTCGAGGCGCCCACTTGCTGATTTCCGGCCGCGGGGCCGGCAGCGTTGACGCCATGATGTCCAGAATCTTCAGGCGGGCTTCCTTGGCGCGTTTCAGTGTCTCACGAATAATCGCGTGATCGATGCCTTCGATCTTGATATCAAGCTGAATGGCGGTGATCCCGTCGCGGGTGCCGCAGACTTTGAAATCCATATCGCCGAAGTGGTCTTCTTCGCCAAGGATATCGGTCAGCAGCACCTGCTTGTCGCCTTCCTTAACCAGGCCCACTGAAATGCCCGCGACCATCTTGGTGATAGGTACGCCGGCATCCATCAAAGCCAGGCATCCGCCGCAGCTTGATGCCATCGAACTGGAACCGTTGGACTCGAGGATGTCGCTGATGATCCGCACGGTGTAGGGGAATTTTTCGATGCCCGGAAGCACGGGAATGAGCGAGCGTTCGGCGAGCGCGCCGTGCCCGATTTCGCGCCGGCCCGGCCCCCGGATCGGCCGTACTTCACCCACGCTGTAACTGGGGAAGTTGTAATGCAGCATGAACTTCTGGCTGTATTCGTCGGTCAAACCGTCCACAAGCTGTTCATCGGATGAGGTGCCCAGGGTGACGGTACACATGGCCTGGGTTTCCCCGCGGCTGAACACCGCCGAGCCATGCACTCGCGGCAACATGCTCACTTCGCAACTGATCGGGCGGATGTCGGTGAACGACCGGCCATCGGGCCGCACGCCGGACAGGATGGTTTCTCGCGTGACCTGCTCTTCGACCTCGCTGAACACCGCCCGAATCTGCGACTGTTTCTGCTTGGTCGCCATGACCGTGCCATAGCTGGCGTTGGGATCGGTGACGGCCGGGGCCATTTCCGCAATTACTTCGTCGCGGATTGCCACCACGGCATCGGCACGGTTGCCCTTGCCCGGCTTGCCCTTGACCTCCCGAATTTTGTCAGCAACCTTGGCGCGGATGGCCTCGACAAAGCTGGCGTCGGGCAGCTTGCAGTTGCCCTGCTTTTCATGCCCGACTTTCTTCTGCAACTCTTCGATCATGCCGACGATTTCGATGATCGCGTTGTGACCGAACTCGATGGCGTCGGCCACGACGGATTCTTCTGATTCGCGGGCACCAATTTCGATCATGTTGACGAAATGCTTTGTGCCGGCGACGACCAGATCAAAATCGCTCTGCTCGATCTGGGCCACGGTGGGGTTCAGGACCAGTTGCCCGTCGATCCGGCCAACGCGCACGTGGGCGATTGGCGTGGTGAAGGGGATGTCGGAAATGGCCACGCAGGCGCTGGCGGCCACGCCGGCGAAAATGTCCGGGTCGTTTTCGTGATCGAAAGCCAGCACGTTCAACTGAATCTGCACTTCGTCCATGAAGCCCTTGGGGAAGAGCGGGCGAAGCGGGCGATCGATGAGCCGGGCGGTGAGAATTTCCTTGGTGGTGGGCCGGCCTTCGCGTTTCATAAACCCGCCGGGGAATTTTCCCGCAGCGGCGCGGCGCTCGCGATAATCCACCTGGAGGGGGAAGAAGTCGATGCCTTCGCGGGGGTTGGCGCGTGCGACGGCCCCAAAGACCACGGTGTCGCCGTATTGTACGGTGACAGACCCGTGGGCCAGCTTGGCATAAGTTCCGGTTTCGATCGAGAGAACACGTCCGCCGATTTGGCGTTCGACTCGGATGGCTTGCATAAAATTTCGTTTCCTGGCCCGAATGTTGATTGGACGTACGGTTACGACGTTCAGGGGCGAGGGGTCGAGGCGGTCAGGCAAACGTCAGGAAAAATCCGGATCCGCCAGGCAACTTGCGGCGTAGGTGATTATTCCTGATTCAAACGTCTCGAGCCCTAATCCCTGAACAAGTACGCCTTGAAAAATTCGATCCGGGACCAATCTCAGCACAACTTTCAGGCCGATGAGTTGCGGGATTTGTCCTGATCCTTACGAAAAGCCACGGGGCATTGGCCCCATGATCCTGCAAACCGGACACAAGCCCAGGTGTTGCAGGTGAATGCGCCGGACGCGCACCGCGACCGGCACCGAAGGCTGCTTATTTCCGCAGGCCCAGCTTCTGAATGATCGACAGGTACCGCGTGCGGTCCTGCTTCGTCAGATACTTCAGCAGACTATTCCGACGACCCACCATCTTCAGCAGCCCCCGACGCGACGAGTGATCCTTCTTGTGCGTCTTTAGATGCTCGGTCAACTCGGTAATCCGCGTGGTGAGCAGGGCAATCTGCACTTCCGGTGATCCGGTGTCTTTGTCATGCAGCTTGTGTTCACCGACAACTTTGGTCTTGGCTTCAGCGGTAACGGACATGGACATTTACTCCAGACGCCACACCCGGCAGACGAATCCGCAGGGAGGGCCATTGAATCGCAATTCCCCGATCAACCGACCATCGGCTGATTCCAAGGGGAGAGGCAGGATACGCGCAAGGGGCCTATCAGGCAAGACGCCAATGCTCGAAAACGCCCGGTGGGTGTCGTTACGCCTTATGACGATTTGGAGAACCCGCGGCGAAAGTGGTGCGCTTTTGGGCGCCAAAAAGCGCACCAAGATTTGACCCCTTCCGAAAAAAAATAAAATTTTTTACAAACCGTTTGTTAGCAGAGGCTTAGGTGTATTTTGGAGCACTCCAAGTTGCGAGAAAAAGCGCCAATTCGCGCACCGTTGGCCCTTAAAAGCCCTTAGGGTAGAGGAGTATTCTTATGACCAACGACCGGTTCATTCTCATGGTCGTCTATGCAGTGGCGCGGGCTTGTGGGGCGCGTTCAATGCGGGACCTCGAGTTCGGACGCGCCCAATCGTGCGGGAAAGGTGGACATGCAAATGTCCGTCTAGGCGCGGACGTTTACCACGCGGGATGTTCCTGGGCTTGGGGCGTTGGAGGGGCGCCACAAACGGGACCTCCCAAGTACCCGGCCGGACTCAAAAATGGCCTCTTCGTGACACCCATGGGACCACAAAGGGACCTCTTTGGGACCCCCTTTGGACCCCTTTTTCTCATTCAAACGGATGCGAAACACGAAAATTTGCCCGAAATTCGACGAAATCGGATTGGCGGCGCCGAAGTATATACGAAAAAGCGTGTCCCTCGGCGGACAGGGTCCGGGCGACGAGGGGCCACGCCGAGTTGCCGCGCTGCGTTTCTCGTTCCGCCAATCTCGCAAGGCGAAGGACCAGCGCGCCGGGCTTTCTTGATGGTGCCCACCGCTGCTCTCATCAGGTGCAGCGCGGGCGTGAGTGTGGCGGCATTGTCGCAACGACACGCTAGACCCCGCCCGGTCCGAGTTGCCCACTCGAAGGTCGGCGGAGGAGGCTGGCGGACCAGGGGTTTGCGGGGACTTTCCTCGCGGCCTACGGTGACAGTCGGCGGCGACGCGCGTATCCTGTCGCGCATGATCCGAAGGCACGCCGGAAAGCAGTTTTTCCTGATTTCGCAGCATGAACACGCGCTCTTGGCCGCGGATTTTGGAAAACATTACGGCAATGCCCAATTCGCCCGGCCCGAGCCGCTGGGTTTGACCCTCGAGGCCGTTGCCCAGCACGACGACGGTTGGCCGCTCCATGATGAACTGCCGACGTTAAACGACCGCGGGCTTCCGCTGGACGTGTTCGATTCACTCGGAGAGTTCGGCCTTCAATTCTGGACCACCAGCGTGGATCGGGCCAGCGCGGTCGATCCCTATGTCGGGCTTCTGGTCAGTCTGCACGTGCTGGCCTTGTCGATGTTGGTGATTCCGCATACTCAGGGCGCAGACCCGAAGGCCCTGGCGATCAAGTTTGCCCTGAATAAATTCCAGCACCGCGAAGTGGAACGGCAGGAATTGCTTCGCCGGAAACTGGGCATGCGCACCGATATTCCGCTGAAACTGGGAGTGGCGAAGGCTGGGATTTCGGCCGATGAGGATCAACTGACCGTTAACTTCCGGTTCCTGCAGGCGATGGATGTGATCAGTCTGGCGCTCTGTTGTACAAATCCGCCGGTGGATACGACGCAGGATGTTTTCCCGAAGCCAGGCTCTTCGCCGGTGCGCTTGCAGTTTCATCGCCAGGCGGACGACACGCTATGCGTGAAGCCCTGGCCCTTTAACCGCTCGGTGATCGAATCGAGCGTGGCCTATCGCGCGGTGAGCGATGAACCGTTTGCCAGCCAAGCGGCATTTCGAACGGCCTTTGCGGCGGCAAGCCCCGAGCGCCTGCCCGTGCGCCTGATCGATGGCGGGGAGTAAGCAGCCGTGCGCTCCGTGCTTCACATCTTCACCGAACGCCGGATGGCCGTGCTGCTGGCCCTGGGATTTTCGTCGGGCTTGCCGCTTGCCCTCACCGGCGACACGCTGCAGGCGTGGTTGAAGCTTTCGGGAATGAAGGTGGAGACGATTGGCCTGCTGGGATTGGTGGGCTTGCCCTATGCGTTAAAGTTTGTGTGGGCACCGGTGATGGACCGTTTCGCCATTCCGCTGCTGGGCCGGCGCCGGGGGTGGCTGCTGGTCACCCAGTTGCTTCTGATGGCAGGTATCGGCCTGCTGGGGATGCAATCGCCAGAAAAATCGGTGACGCGTGTTGCGATCTTGGCTTTGGTGGTGGCGTTTCTATCGGCAAGCCAGGATATCGTATTCGATGCCTATCGCACGGACCTGCTGGACGAGGACGAGCGAGGCCCCGGCGTTGCGGTGACGGTAACGGGGTATCGGGCGGCGATGATCGTCAGCGCCGCCGGGGCGCTGATGCTGGCCAGGGTATTGCCATGGGCGAAGGTCTATCTTTTGATGGCGATGGCGATGGGCGTGGGCCTGATTGCGACGCTTTTTGCGCCCGAGCCGAAGCGCAAGGTGGCCGCTCCCGAATCGCTCGTCGCTGCGGTCGTCGATCCACTCGTGCAGTTTTTGCGCGCTAGCAACGGTTTGTTGATCCTGGGGTTCGTGGTCCTGTTCAAGCTGCCTGATGTCATGGCCGGTGCGATGAGTCAGGTGTTTCTGCTGGATATCGGTCATACAGCTTTCGAGATTGGGTCAATCCGGCAGGGACTTGGGCTAGCGGTGACGATCGTAGGAGCGGTGGTGGGCGGAGGGCTGACGACGCGCATGGGACTGCGGCGATCGCTGTGGCTCTTTGCCCTGCTGCAAACTGCCAGCAATGCCGGATTCCTGATGCTGAGTTTCACCGGGCGAAACTATCCTGTAATGGTTTCGGTGATCGTCGTAGAGAATTTCTGTGCCGGGCTGGTGACGGCCGGATTTA
Organism: Tepidisphaerales bacterium; assembly: GCA_038234815.1. Taxonomy (GTDB): domain Bacteria; phylum Planctomycetota; class Phycisphaerae; order Tepidisphaerales; family Tepidisphaeraceae; genus JBBQSU01. Next base: position 36,433 of record JBBQSU010000007.1, read on the forward strand.
CTGCGTTTCTAATGAGTCGCTGCGACGTACGCTACTCGGCGACCCAGTTTGCCCTGCTCAGCAGCTTGATGGCATTGACGCGGGTGCTGGGCGGCGCGCCGACCGGGTTTATCGTGCATTACCTCGGTTGGCCGTGGTTTTTTTTTACGACGATCGTGGCCGGCGCGCCGGGAATAGTGCTTTTGCCATGGGTGTTGCAGGGAGTTGACGCAGAGGCAGTGCCACAAGAATCGCAGGTGGCCGCGACGTCAACGGGCGTTGCGCAATGACCGCTAGTGGGTGGATTGGAAGCAAAGGAGAGACGCATGTCAGCAATCGATGGTAAACAGCGAGTGGCATTGGTCACCGGCGGGGCCAGGCGAGTCGGTCGCGAGATCGTTTTGCGCTTGCACCGGGCGGCATTCAAAGTCTGCTTCACCTATTACCGGAGTGCTGAGGATGCGGCCGTTTTGGCGAAGGAAATAGACGGACTGGCGATCCCCGCCGATCTCACGCGTCCCGAGAGCAGCGTTCCTGAAATCGCTCGGGCGTTTAGCGAGCGTTTTGGTCGACTCGATGTGCTGGTGAACAACGCCTCGATCTTCTCTCCCGGCGACCTTAGTCAGGTTTCGGTGGACCGCCTCCGGGCGATGAATGCCATTCACGTTGAAGGTCCGCTATTGCTCTGCCAGCATTTCGCCCCTGTCCTCAAGGACACGCGAGGCCATGTCGTCAACCTGCTTGACCTGCTGGCCGAAAAGCCGTGGCCGGAATATCTCGCCTATTGCGCGAGCAAGGCGGCGCTTGCGAATCTCACGATCAGTCTGGCCCGGGCGCTTGCGCCGGAGGTGACGGTGAACGGCATCGCGCCGGGGGTGGTGGCATGGCCTGCGGACTATCCAGAGGCTGCCCGGCAGAAATACCTGGCGCGTGTGCCGCTCGGCCGAGCGGGAACTCCGGCCGATGTGGCCGAATTAGTCCATTTTCTGGCCACCGCCGGGTCGTACATTACCGGGCAGGTTATCCGTGTGGATGGGGGAAGGTCGACCACGTGAAACCACGGCGGAGTGTTCGCCATGATTTATGAGCATTACAACGCCGGTCGATGGGCAAGAGCCTTGCGATCAGAAATCCACCACCTGCTTAAACAGCGAGTAGCGCGCGTCAATTTTCGCGCGGTCAGTCGAACGCAGGCCACCGAGCGAAAAATCGGAGATCGTGTACGTCGCAACGACCGTGCCGTAAGCCAGCGCCCTGCGGAGCGTGCTTTGCGACAGGCTTCCCTGGGTGGCCAGATAGCCCATCATCCCGCCCGCAAAACTGTCGCCGGCACCGGTGGGATCAACCACGCGATCAGTGGGAAACGCCGGCAGCGCGAACACTTCGTCCCCGCTGCACATCAGGCACCCGTGTTCGCCCTTTTTAATCACCACGACCTTGGGCCCAAGTTGCAGCACTGCCCGCGCGGCCGAAACGAGATTCTTCTGTTCGGTCAAGAGGCGTGCTTCGCCGTCGTTCAATACCAGCACGTCGATGGATTTGAGGAGTTTCAGCAGTTCGGCGCGCTGGGTGGATATCCAGAGATTCATCGTGTCGGCGACGATCAATTTCGGAGACTTGAGACTTTGGATCATCTCCTGCTGCAGCACCGGATGGGTGTTGGCCAGAAATACGTAGCGACTGTCGACGAACTGTGCGGGAATCCTTGGCGCCCGTTCGGCCAGGACGTTCAGATCGACCTCGACGGTGACCGCTTCGTTCATGTCTTTGATATAGGACCCGTGCCAACGGAAAGTTTTGCTGCCCTGGCGTTTTTCCAGTCCCGTGGTGTCCACTTCCTGATTGTCAAAAACACTGAGCAGTTCGGCGGGGCAATCCTCTCCGACCACGCCGACGAGCCGCACGGGCGTGAAAAACGACGCGGCATACGCGAAGTAAATCGCCGATCCGCCGATCACGTCGTCGCGCTTGCCGAAAGGTGTTTCAACCGTATCGATGCCAATCGAACCGGTCACCAGCAAAGACATGTCTTCTCCTTAGAATTTAGTGGGCAACTGGCGGACTTTCACGCGCGTGCCGGTCACCGTGTAGAGCCGGCCGGGCGTGAGCCGGCGATAGCGTTTGAACAAGCGATCGATGGCATCATCCTGCTCCACGTCGGCGCCATCCAGTTGCAGATAAACAAAGCAACGCCCCGCAGGAAGGCCGTTCTCAACCACGTAGTCTACGACCGTAGATTCGGTGGTGATCAGTTCCAACTGCCGGGCGCGCACGACCTTAAGTATTTCACTGAGCGCGGGCTTTTCAGGCAGATCGCACGCGCTTGCAGCAACCGCGTGGTGTTCGTGCCGCTCAAACGCCGCCGCCACGGCCGGTGTTATCGAACTTCCGTACATTATCCATCGCATGGGCCGAACACTCTACCCGTCCCGGCCTTGATTGCCAGCGCCGCGATGTTTTCGGCTCGCGGCTTGAAAGCTACAACACGCCCGCTTGAGGCATTTGACACTCGGGACTGTGTTGGATAGCTTTTTTTGATTAACCCATGAACCCCTTGGAGGTTTTGCTATGCAGGAATATGAAAATCTGAAGCGACTGGTGACCGAAGCCGAGGACGACGTGAACAAAGCCCAGGGTGGCAACAAGGCCGCCGGGACGCGCGTGCGGAAAAAGATGCAGGAGATCAAGGCCGCGGCCCAGGAGGTTCGGCAGAAGGTTCTGGAAGGCCGTGAAGGCGAACCCGGGGAAGCCCCCGCGGCACCCGCCCCGCCGATGTAAACCTGTGCCTCTGCTTTGTTTTGCAGATTACTGGGAAGAGGTGAAGCGTTTCACTTCTTCCCATTTCATATCTTACTTTGCCGGGTAATTCATGCCGCCAAGAACCCTTTTCGACATCGGCAGTCTTGATTTGTCCAGGGTTATTTATGGCCCGGACGTGATTCGCACGATCAATCCTCAGCGGTTCGAGATGGAACATCTCGATGCCATCGTCCATTGCGATCCACCCACTGGCCAGATTGTCGGCTATAAGGACGTCAAGGCGGATGAATTTTGGATTCCCGGGCATATTCCCGGCCGGCCATTGCTGCCAGGCGTTATCATGGTCGAGTCTGCGGCGCAGTTGTCTTCATTCTATACTAAGTATGTGGTGAAGGTGCCGGGATTCATTGGGTTTGGCGGGATTGAAAATTGCAAGTTCCGCATGCAAGTGCAGCCGGGACAGCGGTTATATTTACTGGGGCAGTATAAGTGGTATAGGCACCATCGAATTTGCTCGGAGATTCAGGGCCTGATTGACGGACAGATCGCGTTCGACGCCACGATTATCGGTGCAGAACTCGGGTGATTTTTTTTGCTGGCTCATTCGAGGACGGCATGTCCTTTTCATTGCTTACACCGTTGCGGGAGATGCCGATCGCGGTGGTCGATGTCGAGACCACGGGCGCATCGGCAGGGCTTGGCGACCGCGTGATCGAGATCGGCATCGTGCGCATGTTGGGTGGGCAGATTGACCGGCAATATTCGCAGCTCATCGATCCCCGTCGCCTGCTTTCCCCGGGCATCAGCGCGCTCACCGGCATCACGCCGAGCATGTTAACCGGCAAGCCGATCTGGCGCGACGTGCAGGACCAGATCACCCCATTGCTAACCGGCGCCGCGATCCTCGGGCACAACATTCCCTTCGACCTGTCATTCATCCGTCACGAATATCGCCGGACTGGAGTCGATCTGCCCGAGGTATTCGGCAACCCGCCGGTGTTTGATTCGGTGCGCCTGGCCCGGAGGCTTTTCGGGCGAGGGGGAAATGGCCTGCAGCGCCTGGCCCAGCGGCTTGGGCTGGCCCCGCCGATTGCCCACCGGGCCTTGGCCGATGCCCTGACGACTGCAGGGGTGTTTGAGCGCATGATCGCCATCTGTGGGGGCTGGGAAATGTCGCTCTGCGATTACCTGCTTCAACAAGGCGGGCCGGTCAATCTGGTCGCCGGTCCGGACCAGGGCGCCATCCTGCCGCTGGAACTGGAAGAGGCCCTGGACCTGCGCGGGAAAGTGCGCATGGTCTATCTCGATGCCCGCAACCAGCAGACCGAGCGGATCATCGAGCCGATCAAGGTCAGACGATTTAAGAGCGAGCTGACGCTGGTTGCCCATTGCCAGCTTCGCAACGACCAGCGGACGTTTAAGGTGGATCGCATCGTCAGCCTGACGCGCATCGTCGAAACCGTCGAAACGGATGCGATCGAGCGACCGATCAGTGCAACCGCGTCACCGCTTCTGCGGCGGCTTAATGATGCGTCTTCCGATGCACGCGCTGGCGCGGACCGGGCACAGACCCGCCCGGCCTCGACCGACCTGACATGAAAATCACCCGGCCCTTCTGCAACATTTGCTGGCCTGGCGCATGTTGAAACCAATGCCTTGAGGAGGCCCGCTACCGGGACAATCTGCCTGCGGTCTGGCAACGCCTTGACATCGGCGGGGTATGGACTTAGGACTTTGGCCCGGTTTGATTGCGAGCGGAAGTAAACGGCCCGTCGGGCGGAAAAAGTTTCGAGGACAATCGCGTGATTTCAGCATCAAAGCTTACGAAGGTCTATGGCCACACTCGTGCCGTGGATGAGGTGAGTTTCGACATCGAAAAGGGACAGATCGTGGGGTTTCTTGGGCCAAACGGCGCGGGGAAATCGACGACGATCAAGATGCTGACCTGTTATCTGCCCCCGACCGGTGGGCAGGCGACGGTTAATGGTTTTGACATTTTTCATCAATCCCACGAGGTTCGAGAAAGCCTCGGATATCTGCCGGAAAACGTGCCGCTATACACGGAAATGCGCGTGGAGGAATACCTCGATTTTCGCGGGCAACTCAGGAAGATGAATCGCGCCGATCGCCGGCAGCGCCTGGAATATGTCTTAGAGCGCTGCTGGCTGAAAAGCGTTCGGCGGAAAACCATCGGGCATTTGTCCAAAGGGTTCCGCCAGCGCGTGGGCCTTGCCGATTCCCTGCTGCACAACCCCAAAGTGCTGATTCTGGACGAGCCGACTGTCGGCCTGGACCCGACGCAAATCCGTGAAACCCGCAAGCTTATTACCGACCTCGGCGGGGATCACACGATCATGTTATCGACGCATATTCTGCCGGAAGTGGAGGCGGTGTGCAGCCAGGTGATCGTGATATCTGGCGGGCGGATCGTGGCCCGGGGGTCACCCGATGAACTGCGCGCCAGCCGCAGGACGCAGGCGCGCGTGTTGCTGGAGTGTCGCGGGCCGGTTGCCGACGTGCAGAAGGCCCTGGCGCGCGTCAGTGGCGTGGCCGATGTGCAGATTCTCTCAGACGAGGCCGGGGGGCACGTGACAGCGGCGCTGAAACAAAAAGAGGGCTATGACGTGCGCGAGGAAGCCGCTCGCACGGTAGTGGGCAATGGCTGGCCGCTGCGCGAGGTGCGCCTGGAAGCCGCGTCTTTAGAGGAATTCTTCGTTCAAGTGACGGCCAATCAGGCGATGGCGACCGGGACGGCCGGAGCAGGAAACTGACCATGTACGCCATCAAGCCAATGACAGATCAGTGGAGCAAAGCATGACGCGTGCCCTGGTAATCGCTCGGCGAGAAATGTCGAGCTACTTCTATTCCCCGATCGCTTACGTGGCAATGACCTTGTTTCTCATCGCCACGGGGTTTTCGTTCTGGGACGATTTTCGGCCCGGCCAGCCCGTGGCCATGCGTTCGATCTTCGAATGGATGGTCTACTTCATGGTCTTCATCGTGCCCGTGCTGTGCATGGGCCTGCTGAGCCAGGAGTGGGCCACGGGAACGATCGAGCCACTGATGACCGCGCCCCTCAGCGAGATCGACGTGGTGCTGGGAAAGTTTGCCGGCTCATTCGGATTTTTTGTGGTGCTACTGTGCCCGACCGTGTTCTACGTCGGGCTTCTGCGGATATACGGCCATCCCGATTACCCGCCCATCGCCGCCGGATATCTCGGCATCGTCCTGGTCGGCGCTTTGTTTATTGCGGTGGGACTGTTCTGTTCATCCCTGACGCGCAGCCAGGTGGTGGCTGCGGTCACGTCGGCCGCCATCTTGTTTTTGATGACCATCATCCCCTGGTGGGCCGCCAGCAAGGCAACTCTTCCGGGACTGTGGCGAACCCTGGCCGACCAGGGCGTGATGAACAAGTACACCGATTTTAGCAAGGGAGTGATCGATTCCGGCAACCTGGTGTTTTTTGTCGCATTAACGGCGGTGTTTCTGTTTCTCACGGTCAAAATTCTCGAATCCCGCCGGTGGAAATAGCGTTCTATTGACTGATCAACCATGAGTGAATTTAAATCGCAACCCGAATCGCAGAAAGACCGTTGGCTGAAATACGGCACGAATGTCGTCATCAGTTCGGCGGTGGTGATGGCATTGGCCATCGTCCTGATTTTCATTGCCCAGCGGCACAAGACTCGCTGGGACACGACCGCAGCGGGCAATTACAGCCTCAAGCCGCAGACGATCGCGATCATCAAAGACCTGAAATCGCCGGTCAAAATTTATAGCCTTTACACCCGGCCGGACGAAGTTCAGACCAACACCGAAACCGACTATGCCCAGACGGTTTCGGATCTTCTCGACGAATACAAACGCAACGGCTCGCGGATTGAGGTGGAAACAATCGATCCCCGCAAGAATCCGACGAAGGTCGATCAGTTGATCGAAGAAGTGACGCAGAAATATGGCGGAGAGGTTAAGAAGTATCGGGAGTTTGTCGCAGCTTTCCCCGAGAAATACGACCAGATCAAGAAACTGACCAACGACGAGGCCCAAGCGGTTTCAAAATTAAGCCTGGACGCGATTCAAAGCGACGAACTGGTGCAGAGCCTGTCTTTGGCTGCGGTCACGGTACAGGGGTTTCCGAAATTTCTGGACAACAGCAAGAAGGTGATTGACAAGCGGCTGGGATTGAAGCCGCCGGACTATCGCGGGGCGACCCTGCGCGTGCAGGAGGACATGAGGGCCTTATCCGAAATGGTGGGGCAGATTGTGCAGAGCTTTCAGAAGTCGCAGAAAGACCCGAAAGTGCCCGATGCGGTGCGCGCTTACATCCAGGAAAGTCTGCCGCGGTACGAAGCGTTAAAGAAAACCGCCGATGACGTAGACGCGCAGGTCAAATCTCTGGGCGAACTGAAGCTCGACGACCTCCGGCAGAAGCTGCGCGAACGCGACGCGATTCTGGTAATGGGCGACACGGAGATGCGCTCGCTGTCGTTCAACCAGGTCTGGTCGGCCGATCCCGATCGGGCGAGCAATTCCGACGCGACGAAGATGAAGCCGAAATTCGCCGGCGAACAGCAGATCACCAGCGCGATTCTCTCGTTGACTTCGGCTAAGAAACCGAAAGTGGTGTTCCTGCGGCCCGGCGGGGCGCCGCTGGCCTCGGCGGGTTTTCCACCGTTCCAGCCCGGCGGGCCGTTGTCGCGCGTCGCCGATCGATTGCGAGATTACAATTTCGAAGTTCTTGAGAAGGATTTGTCCGGCCAGTGGGCCGCGCGGGCGCAGATGCAGGGGATGCCGGCGGAGCCGGAACCGAGCGACGACGACCTCAAGGACGCAATCTGGATCGTGCTTTCGGTGCCGGCGCAACAGCAGATGCCGACCCCGCCGATCGCGCCGAAATTGGCCGAACATCTAAAAGCCGGCGGGGCGGCGCTGTGCATGTTTCTCCCGCAGTCGGACAACCTCGGCGACGCGCTGGCCGATTATGGTATCACCGTTCGCACGGATTTGATCGCGGTCCATGAGCCGATCAAAACCGGTTCCCGCTCGGCCGACATGATTGAAGAAGCCCAAAAGGTGCCCTTCATTTTCGTCACCAACCAGTACGGCGATCATCTGATTACTCGGCCGCTGCGCTCACTCGATGCCATCCTTATTCCGCTTTTGCCGGTGCAAACCACAGCGCATGAAGGCTTGAAAACCACTTCTATTCTGCCGGTTCCCTCGGGGATGAAGACCTGGGGCGAGCATGACATCGAAGCCACGATGAACGGCGATGACGTGCAGTTCAGCCCGGATAAAGGCGACATCTCCGGTCCGTTGTTCGGGGGGGCAGTGGCAGAAAAGGCCAACGCTGGCCGCGTGGTGGCGCTCGGATCATTGCAGTTTGTCACCAATCAAATTCTCAACGTCCGCGACCCGGAGCTGGCCCAACGCGGGATTTTTATCTCGCGCTTCCCCGGAAACGCCGAACTATTTCTTAATAGCATTTTTTGGCTGGGGAAAATGGAGCCGATGCTGGCGATTTCCCCCGCGGCCATGGAGGTGAGCCGCCTTGAGCCGATTTCGGATGGAATGCTCAGGTTTTGGCGCATCGGCGTTCTGCTGGTCGGCCTGCCGGCGCTGGTGGTCGTCGCCGGGGCGATCGTCTATGTCAAACGCCGCGACTGATGCCTTTGCTTTCGTAAAGAAACAGCCATGAACTTCAAAACCACACTTGTTCTTATCGCACTGCTGGCCGTGGCCGGCGTGTATGTCATCGTCTCTCGGTCAACCGAGGATACGGGAAAGGCACCGCCGACTGCCGGAAAATTGCTGGCCATCGAGTCCTCGGAGGTGTCGAAGCTGACCATCACCCCCGCGGACGGTCCGGCAGTCGTGTTTGAAAAGACAGGCATCGACTGGCGCATGACCGCGCCGGTCAGCGCTGCGGTGGATCGATTTGAAGTCGAGGGGTTGCTCAGCCAGTTGACGGGCTTGACTTCGCGCGGGGCGAACGATTCAGAAAAGATCGATCACCCCAGTTTTGCGCTTGCACTGACGACAAACTCCGGCAAGACCATCAATCTGCGGTTTGGCCCGGGCAGCGCCGTCGGGGAAATCGTCGGCGTGCAAATCGACGGCAAGAGCAGGACTGAACTGGTCGATTCATCAATCCTCGAAAAGCTGGACAAGAAGCCGGAAGACTATCGTGAAAAGTCATTGGTGAAGATTTCCGCTGGCGAGGTTCGGCAACTGGTTATCACCCGCGCCGAAGGAAAACTGGCTTTTGAAAAAACTGGCAACGACTGGCGCATGACCGAGCCGACACAAATGCCGGCAGAGGCGTCCGAAGTCAGCTCGCTTATTTCCACGATCACGGGCCTGCGCGCCGCCGAATTTGTCAGTGAGGACACTTCTGACGCCGCGAGATACCAGCTTCTTAGTCCACGGACGTCCGTGTTTTTCAGTACACAGGCACCTTCCACTCAGCCAGCGACCACCGCGCCAGCAGGAACAACCATCGCCTTTGGCCGCTACGACGACGTGCTGAAGAAGAACGTCTATGCCAGCGTGTCCGGCTCCAGTTCGATCGTGAAAATTCCCGTCTCCAGCATCGATGAACTGAAGTCGAAGAAGCCGCTGGATTTTCGTGACCGTCGCGTACTGGATGTCGATCCCGCCGACGTAAGCAAAGTGTCGATCCGTGTGGCACGATCGGCTACTACTCAGCCCACGACGCGCCCGGCCAGTCAGACCGATGTGGTGATTGAACGCCGGCAAACCGACGTGCTCGCGGCCGGCCCGGCAATTCCGGCCACTGGGCCTGCCAGCCAGCCTTCCACTCAGCCCGCGACGCTTCCAACTCCCTCGCGGTGGGTGGCGACTTCGGATTCAGGTAAACAGGACGCCGACGATAGCAAGGTCGACGCATTGCTCGCCGAGATTCACCCGCTTCGGGTGGAGAAATATATCGAATCAGTTCCGTCGGTTCTGCAGCCGCCGACGACGTATACGCTGGTGGTCACTGCGGGACCGCGAAATGGCGCGCCCGTTGAGCATGAAGTGATCCTCCGCGATCGCGGGGCCGATCAACCCCTGCTGGGCAGTTGTAATGGTCTGGATTTTGAATTGCCGCACGCATTAGTAAGCAAGCTCGAAGCGACCTTTTCCAAGTAAGCCGGTCGGCAGATTGATCCCATGAAGCCAAAACCACTCACGCATTTAGGTAGCAAGTCGATCCTGTCCGCAGACCAGATCGCGCGCCCGGCGAGTATCCTTGAGGCCTTCGCCAATCCCAATCCTGATCGGGATTATGAAGTGAAGTTTGTGTTTCCTGAGTTCACCAGCCTCTGTCCAGTAACGGGCCAGCCGGATTTCGCCACGATCAACGTCATTTATACCCCCGATCGACTGAATGTAGAGATGAAGAGCCTTAAGCTGTACTACTTGTCGTTCCGCAACAAGGGCATTTTCTTTGAAGCCGTAACAAACCAGATTTGTGACGACTTGGCGCGACTGTTGAAGCCCCGGCGGCTGATGGTGATCGGTGATTTCAATGTCCGCGGAGGGACTGCCGCGACGGTTAAGGTGGAATACCCGCACGTGCGCAGTTGAAAACAGGTGAATCACCCGCAACGGCCGGAGGGTTTGCAGAGCCGGCGGCCGTTTCATTGCTCCCTCTCCGGGTGTGGGGCTAATCTACTGCCATGCTCGGCCCCTCTGCTACTCCGCACCCTGGTTACCGGCGCACAGCCCGGGCTGCCGCCGCAGTCTTGCTCTGCTTGGCCGTGGGGGTCTTCTGCTGGCGAACAAAGCTCGTTGCCGGCGCGGACATGGGGGATTTCCACCTTTTCTATGCTTCGGCTGATGCGCTCGGTCAGGGAGAAAATCCTTACGACCTTCACGCGGTCCAGGCGCGCTGGCAGACGGTCGCGCCGCGACTTGCGCCCATCGACATGCCGCCGCTGGCGGCCCCGCCCACGGTGTTGTTGATCGCGCCGCTGGTGCATTTCACACCCGAGATCGCCTCAGCAATCTGGTTGGGGTTGTCTGTTCTTGGGGTGCTCGCGATCATTGCCTGCACGCTCAACCTGGCAGGATGCGAGTGGACCGAACCATCCGGCCTGACCGTCGCGGCGTGCATTCTATTGCTCGGGCCGGTGCAGGTGGGGGTGCTGATGGGGCAGGCATCCACCCTGTCGATCGCCTGCCTGTTTATCTCGATGGCGCTTGTTGAACGGGGTCGCTCGATTCTTGGCGGGCTGGCTTTAGGGCTGGCCATCGCCTTGAAGCCGCAGATCGGCGGGCTGCTCGTCGTCTATCTGCTATTGCAGAAGCAGTGGCGAGCCAGCGCCGTCGGCTTGATCTTGTTCGGCTCGATCACTGCGATCGCAGTGGCATGGCTCGGTGCTTCAGGACACCCATGGCTGCGGAGCTGGATTGACAATATCCACCTGCTTTCCAGTGCCGGGGCGGTTAACTCAATTGACGTCGGCAACGCCACTCGCGATCACCTCATGCAATTGCAGGTGATCCTGATGCCCGTCTTCGGGCAGCGGCGGCTGGCTGACATACTGGCCTGGTTAATCGCCGCTGGGCTGGCGGTTGTCTATCTGCGTATTCAAATCAAAACGACCGAGAAATTGCCGGCGTCGCTTTCGCTTCCGGTGCTGCTGGGGATCGGCTGTCTGCCGATTTATCACCGTTATTACGACTCCGCATTCCTGGCCATGATGCTGGCATGGCTGGTGATGCAGTGGCGAAGGGAAAAACGGTTTGGGGTGATGTGGCTGGCGCTCGGCCTCGTGCCTTTTTTGCTTCCCGTGGGCTGGCCGACAAATCTCGTCCGGAAAGGGTACATTTCCATAGAAGCTGCCCAAAGCACATGGTGGAACGCGCTGGTCGTCTCCGCGCCGGCGCTCTCCTTTCTGCTGGTGGTGTTGATCGGTCTTTGGACGCTCGGGCGATACGCGCGGTCGGTAGGGGGTGCGGAAAATGTTGATAATGCCTTCGATGCCGCGTGATCGTGGCTCAACAATGATAGGCGTTTGAGGTACAACACCGTACGTGGGCACCTGGTCGCTGGATATTGTTCGCCAAGGCTCGTTCGACCTCTGGACGTGGGTTTGCATTGCGTGCAGTGGGGTGCTGCTTTCTTACGCCTTTATAGGCAGGCTTTGGACGACGCTTGGGGAGTGGCTGCGCCTCGGGCTGATCTTGATCGGGATTGGCGGAACCCTTGTACTTCTACTGTTGCCAGGCTTGCGGACCCCGTTGGTGGGACTGGTCTGGACCTTTCTCATGATGTGCATCGTCGCAGCAGTGTTTTATCTGCGACTGGAAGCGCGCCTGGGCAAACGGCGCATGGGTGTTCTGCTGGCGATGCGTACTTTGTCGCTGGCATTGCTTGTGCCAATGCTCTTTGAACCGGTGGTGCGTTACATAGCCCGGCCCAGGCCCGAGAAGCCTCTGGTGTTCCTGATCGATACGAGCGGGTCGATGTCGTTCCCGGATCAGCAAAATGGTCCGACACGCCTGCAATCGGTGTGGCAGGCCCTGCGCCCCACCCTGCCGGGTATTAACTCTCATTTCGTGCCGAAGTATTACACGTTCAGCACCGACGTGCAGGAACTCAAAGACCCTAACGAAATGCCTAAACTGCAAGCCGAGGGCCGCTCGACCGATCTGGTCAATGCTGTTGCCAAAGTCCTGGGGCAAAGCACTCGCGACGATACCGAATTGGTGCTGATATCCGACGGCATCGACAATACCTCATCCAATGTCGCCGACATCCTGCGCGCCTCCAAGCGGCCCATTCATACGATCCGTGTCGGTTCGGAGCAGGCCTCACCCACTACGCTGGCCAACATCGCGGTCGATAACATCGAGGCCCCCGATGATTTCACGGTGAATCATGAATCGACGATCAAAGCGCTGATTCGATCCAGCGCGTTGGCAAACCGCGTGGTAGACGTGCAGTTGGCCACGATCGATGAACAGGGCCGAAGCATCGGTGTACCCATCAGCCGCAAACTCGTGTTGCAACCCACTGCCGAGGGGCAGACCGTCGATCTTCCCTTTAAGCCCACCAAGACCGGTGTGCAGCGGCTGGCCATCTGGGTGGACCCGGTGCCCGGCGAGCGCAGCACCATCGATAATCGCCAGGAATTTCAAGGCTTAGCGATCGATCCTCGCATCAAGGTACTTTATGTTGAAGGCCGCGCTCGCCCGGAATATCGGGAAGTCAACCGGGCGCTGGCCCGCGACACCAATATCGAACTGGCGTCGCTGCTGCGCATTCAGGCCGATCGCTTTGCCGCATCGGGAGTCATTGATGGCGAGCCGTTCCGGCAGATGCCCAGGTCCGCCGACGAGTGGAAACGCTTTGACGTGCTGATTCTCGGTGATCTAGACAGCAGCTTTCTGGGCGCGGTTCAGCAAAGCACGATCGAGCAGGTCTGTTCCAGCGGGGCGGGATTGTTGATGATCGGCGGGCAGAATAGCTTCGGTCCCGGGGGGTACGCCGGTTCGCCTATAGAACGCGCCCTGCCGGTTTTCGTCGGTAACAAGGATGCTGGTCAGGAGAAGGCCGAATTCGTTCCGCGACTGACCAGCGACGGGGCCGCTCATCCGGCGATGGAGGGGCTGAGCGACTGGTTCGGGGTGGATTCACGCCCGCCGACCAAAACCCTTCCGCCACTGAGAGGAAATGTGGTGGTTCCCAAGCCCAAGTCCGGCGCGCAGGTGCTGCTGCGACATTCCGGGCATAAAGGGCCAGACGGGCTGGATGAAATCGTCCTGGCGACGCAGTTATACGGCCAGGGACGCTCGGCGGCGTTCACTGTCGATACCACTTACCTCTGGTATCTCCCGCTTCGCGGCATGGGACAGGATAGCCCGTACAACCGGCTGTGGGGACAGATGATTCGATGGCTGGCCGGCCAGGACGTGCGCAATCGGCAGCGCGGAGCGGGTGTCGAAGCGCTTCTCAATAAGACGCTATATCAACTTGGTGAAAGCGTGCGTGTGCGCGCGGTTGTGCGCGACGAGAAAGGCGATGCCACGCGGTTTGCCCAGGTGGGACTGCAACTAAAACATGCCAACGATCCGAAGGTTCAGACCCTGGCGCTCAATCCGTCCGAAGCGCGAACCGGCATGTTTGAGCTGGTTATCCCCACCCCACCAAAGGGGGATTTCACTGCGGAGATCGTCGCGGCCAAGGACGGCAAAGAACTGGGCCGGCAGACTCTGAAATTCACGGTCATTCCGCCCGCTGACGAGATGCTGAAGCTGGCAGCCAATCCACAGTTGCTCACGACCATCGCCACTGAAACTCGTGGGTACAACTTTGAGCTTGGTGAGTTCCCTCGGCTGATTGATGAGCTGATCCGATCCGACCCCAATACGCTTAAGTCCCGGCAGGAATCGGTCCCATTGAACAATCTCATTCGAGCAGGGGCTTCATTAACCGGTACGGTGCCCGCGTGGAACAAGAAGTATGATCTTCCCACACAGGGATTGCTGGTGCTGGCCTTGCTGACGACCGAGTGGATTCTGAGGCGGCGTTGGCAACTGCCCTGAGGCCGCTATCGGGGATTTTCGACGGAGCATAGAATTCCATCATGGCGCAGATGCAGGACATATCGTTGATGCTCCAGAAGGTGGGGCTTGTCAAGTTCCTTAAGCGGGTCTGGTCGGAAGCATCGGACGACAATTGCTTTGGTTGGGCGTCGGCACTGGCCTATTCGTGGTTGTTTGCGATCTTTCCGTTTGCGATTTTTCTCATCTCGCTTACGCCTTATCTTCCCGAGCGCGCCAAAGAGGGCTTGACGACCCAGATCGACAGCGCGATTTCCATCGCCTTGCCCAAAGACGCGGCCAAAACGGTTTCCAGCGTGGTGATCAGTCACTTGAACGACGTTTTGAGCAGGCCAAGAACGGGTTTACTCAGCATCGGCCTGCTGGTGACGCTCTGGGCCGCCAGCGGAGGCATGGCTATGACTATGCAGGCGCTGAACCGGGCGTTTGATGCGCCCGGGGCAGAATCGTATATCAAACAACGCTCGATCGCGATCGCCCTGACTGCGGTGGTCGCCTTCCTGATTCTCTGCGTCATAATTTTGCTGCCTGTGGGCACGATCGTGATCAATTTCATGCAGCAATACGGCAAGAAGTTTTTCAATATCGAAGTCCCGCTGGTCGCGGTCATCATTTTGCAGGTCATCCGATACGTTTTGGCCATTGCGCTGATGGTCGTTTCGCTGGCGTTGACCTATCACTATGGCACGAATATCAAGCGCCCGTTCCGCTGGATTACGCCGGGAGCCATTTTTTGCATGTTAGTCTGGGTGGTGCTGGGCTTTGCGTTTCGGACTTATGTCAACAATTTCACCAGCTATAGTAAAACCTACGGCGCGGTGGGGGGAGTGGTGATTCTATTGTTATTCTTTTATGTCGATTCGCTCGTGTTGCTAATCGGCGCTGAAATCAATTCGGAGCTTGATGCGCTCATTCGACCCGCGCCAGCGACCGATGACAACTCCGCACCGGCGGCCAAACCCATGCAATAACCCCTGCGGGCTATTTCGTTTTTCGTTCGACTTCCTCTTTGATGCGCTTAAGCGACTCCGCGTAGTTGTCGGCAAGCGGGGGCCGCATTTTCAATGCTTCGTTAATGAGGCTTAGAGAATTCTTGGTATCGCCAGCGTCGCGTAAGCGTTCAACCTCATTGCGAATCTGCGGCCCCATGGTTTGTTGATGGACCGAACTCCAGCCGATCATTTGCGAGGCGAACTGGGCGGCTTCGGGATATTGACGGCTCTTGAGAAGTGACTCGATCCGCTGGCGAATCAGGTTTTCCGTCACCATGGTTTCAACATTGCGATCGCGCCAGTAGTCCAGCGCCATGCCGAAATACGTCGCAGCGTCAGCGGCCTCCGGAGGATCCATCCGCATGAGCGTTTCACCGATGTTCTGCCGGGCGAAGGCCAGTTGCTCCAACTCCTTGTCGGCCAATAGTTTCTTAGCCAGAGCCTTCAGGACAGTGACTCTGCGGGCTGGGTCGGTCTTGAACCGATCGGCCCAGCCCGAGAGCTGCGCCGTCGGCGCGGTCTCATGATCGAACAGCAGCGATAATACGCCCCAAGCGCGGTCGCGGTTGGATTTCTCTGTTTCGATGTTCGCATTCAGCCGTGAATAGAGCCGCTCGGCCTGTGCGAACGTCGCAGTGCTGCCCAGGGCATCGATCGCGGCCGCGCGGACGCCGGCGTCGGGATCGTTCAG
>JBBQSU010000008.1:0-47981 GCA_038234815.1 Tepidisphaerales bacterium
GATACGTGTCCGACGAACCACTACGCGGAGATCGGAGTCTGAAATGGGATGCTGCGGAACAATCATCGGCGGCGTGATCGGTGTCACCAAGGCGGTGATGCGGATCGAGCGTCCCGACGACGCGATCATCGAGTCCCGCCGCGTGCATTGCCGGGCCTGCGAACACGCGAATAAATGCCCGCACGCGCCGAGCAAGGTGTGCGTCTGCCGAAAGTGCAACTGCCTCATCAAGGCCAAGACGGCCGTGGCGGGCGAGTCCTGCCCGGCCGGACGCTGGCCGAGGACGACCAAAGAAATGGAGACGACATCGTGACCCCAACTCTCGACCAACTCGCCGATGCCGTTAGCGGACTCTACGCCGCCGCGGGCAGGCCCGTGCCTTGGCTGAGCGTGCCGCCGGTGCCCGCGCCTGTTCCCGTGCCCGTCGCAAATTTTGACGTGCCGATGCAGGCTACAATGGCTCCCGGAGTGGTGTTCGTTCATGATTCCAGTCGCCCGACGTGGACCGGCGGGGGCACTGTCCAGCGGGGCCGGACGATGGCGTTTCTTGTGCCCGACGAAAAGTCGTTCGTGATTTCAAATGGCTCAACGAGCAAGACGATTTCGCTGGCCAAAGACACGCGGCAAGTGGTGACGATTTCCAAGGCCTCAGACTGGGAAGGCAAGACCTTCGGCGACGACACCAGGATCGTCTTCGCCGCGAACGTGACGATCAAAACCAACGCGACGCTCGACGGCCGGAACATCATCGTCGACGGCAAGCAATTTGTGGTGTCCATTCTCGCCCGGGCCGACCGGGTGAGCCTGTTCGATTCCACGCCGGGGTGCAAAAATACCATCATCCGGGACCTGGCGGTCGTGGGCGTCGACTCCGCCGGACACAAGGCGACTGACACGGTGATTTTCGGCTACGTGCGCGGCGAATTGCCCGCAATCGTCAACTGCTCTGTCGGCAACACGGCAGAAGGATTCTCCTTCGCCTACAGCGGGGACGGACAGTATTTTGCAAACAATACCGACACGGGAACAATCAATCGTCAATTCCTCTACGCCGGCTGGGACGGCCCGACCGATCCAGCGATCTCCTGGGCGGTCTACACGGGCAACACCAGCACCCACGCTTCGCTCACCGAAAACAACTACCGGATTTCCGGGCGCGGGATCAACCACCTGGGTTTCTACGCAAACGTCTGCAAAAACAAGGGAAAATCATCGTTCACTCTGCGAACGGTGAAAGAGGCCGACGTCATCGGTTGCAAGTTCGCGGGCGCCCCAGCGGGCATCGGGCCGCAGACGGTCAATGATCGAGCCCAAGACGTGTACGTCGCCGAGTGCAAATTTGACATGGCCCATTACGAGATCGGACCCGGCGTGGTCGGTCCCGTGCTCGTTGAAAACAACTCGTGGACGATGACCGATACCCCGCCGATCCACCTGACCGACAACGGCGGGACCAAGCTGCCGGGACTAAATTTAGTCGGGGCTATTACTGTCACTAACAATACGGCGACGATGACGGTCGCGGGCAAGCCGTTCGTTCGTAAAATCTACGCCCCAACCAAGCCGGGCGAGAAGCCGATCGAAGAATTCGTGCATTGCACGATCAGCGCTAGTGGCAACAAGATCAGCGGGAAAGATGCGGGTGTGGCATAATCCTTGGCGGCACAACCTTGCCGACCGCCTGCACGCGCGATGCGCGGCGAACAACCCCTGCGCCAGCGCGGGCGCTGTTGTCACCCGGCCGAGTTGCCTGGAGTGCGTCGAGAAGCACCTGGGTATGGCGCGGGTCCTGAATGGGGCCAGGTATTCCAGGGCGAACGGATGACCGCGGCGTTGCTGGACCGCTTCACGCACCGCTGCCACATCTTTGAGATGAACGGTGAAAGCTATCGATTCCGCGAATCCAGCAAACAGGCAAAGGAGAAGAAAGCGACGAAGGAAACCAAGTAACTGACGCGAGCGAGGAAGCTTTGATGCCTTGATGAAGGCAATCGGGTATCCTCTTGGCAACTCGGGTGGACCAGTTTTTCCCGCCGGTCTGGACCTACTTCACTCGCCTACTGCCACGGAGCTTCGACTTCTTCAAACATGCGCATGTTGAGACTGGTCGGCTGTGCATCCATGCAAGACCTCGGCGACAAAAACAAAATGAATCAAACGCGAGGCCTACGCGAACAAACCGGGTATGTAGCATGGCCAAAGCAAAAGCGCAAATGTGCAGTGCGCCGTTATTTTGCGGGCGTCCAAATGATTTGGCCCTGGGCACAGGGCACGCGCGGGATGCTGAAAAACGGTAAGGCACATCCCGTCAGTGCAATAACGAAGAATGGGCCGCATCTGCGGCGTCGCGATACCCGCTGAACACACCGTCGGCCGCGGCGATCACGCCCATTTATCCGTCTTCTTCTGCCAACTGAACCCAAGAGAACTGGCCGTGCTCCGCGCCGATCTGACCTCAGTCCTCGCCAACACGGAAGACCAGGTGCTGCTGGTAGACCTGGGGCCGGCGCACAATCCACTCGGTGGCGGCATCGAATGTTTAGGAAAGCCATTTTCAGTTGCCGTCCGTGCATTGGTGGTGTGATTTCAGGTGAACGATATGATCGTCGAAGTAACTATCGGCAGGATTCAAGCCAAATCGGCCGGCGCGAGGTTCCGTGGTAAGCATTTCGCGGACACCTCGCGGGTTCTTTGGCAATCAAATAGTTGTGACAATATTGTTGGGTATTCGACGAGGTTGTCACAGTCGATTTCGTCGAACCCCGCGCAAACGCCATGGCAACGCCCTGGCGGGACGTTCGTTAGCTAGCAAGTCATTTCCGCGTTCACCCGAACGCGGCCCCATTGAAGCAAGGTCATGACGCTGCCGTGGAACCTGATTGCGGCATTTCCGCGTTCACCCGAACGCGGCCCAATTGAAGCACACGATCCGGTGTTAAACGTTCAGAAGGTAACACGACTCGAAAATTCTATAAGTGCGGGTTTGAGCTTCAGAATTGTGTCGGCATCCATGCCGGTGGCCTCCTTCCCGGCCATTTAGCCCAGAAGCATCCTCGGTCAAACGGACGCGACGGCTTGAGCTTTCGTAGCATTTTAGTACTACGCACCTCCAGATAGCGGGTCGGATAGTCTCCCGTTGGCCAGAACGCGCACGCTCATGCCAGGCAGATGCTGCTCGCCGGTCTCGACCCACTCGGTCGTTACGGGATCCTTGTATCGGATGCTCGTCAACAACGGCGAGGAAAACAGGTTGTGGGCAAATACCATGCTGCGCCGGCCGTCGGTGCGGATCGTGAGCCAGACGTTCTGGTTCGAAGATTCGACATTCCGTTCCCAACCAAGCTCGGCCAAAGCATTGCGAAGCATCGATTCGTGATCTCGACTGGCGTAATCCCAGAGAATTCCAAGCACGCTGACCACCCCCCCGCCGGGTAGGGTTCGTCGCCAGCCGACCTCCGATGCCTCACCACGAACCTGGCGAGCGGTCACCGTAGCGTCGGCCGGCCGTCGGGTGAAAGACCAGTGTGCCTTGGTGGTGTAGACGTTCCCGGTTCCGGAGATATCAAAGCGATGGAGACGGGCGGTGTCAGGTAACTGAATACAGGGACCGATGGCATCGGCCAGCAACGTGCAGGCGTTCAACTGTTCATCAAGCCTTGGCACAACGCCCACGAGGAGGAGTCTACCACCAGCGCTAAGGTAATCGACGAGGTTCTGCTGTAAGCGACGCGACATTGAATCCCAACTCGCCAACACTAACGGTTTGGCGGTGGGCAGGAGCGGCTGACGAAGGTCGACGAAAGCCGGCGAAATCCCTGCCGCGAATGCGGTCAGGAGCAGGCCGCTTCGAACAAAGTCCCACGTCTGCGTCGCGTTAGAAAGCAGGCCGGCGGAGTCGCCGGCGTAGCGCTGGGCGCGGGTGATTTCGAAGTCAAAGCCGACAAGGCAATCGGAGACCGCGTCGGCTGATGCCAGCCATTCGTTCTGCTTAAGGAAGCGGGCCAAGTTCTGCTGTACGCCGTAGACTGGGCGGATATCGCCGAAAGGACCAATGGCAGCGCCGTAGTCGTAGAGATCGCCGGTGGTTCCAGAGTCGGGCGGGTTCACCCCACCGCAGAAGATGTAGTAGTTGAAGCCCTTTACGCCTAGACCCACGTGCATGAGGTAGCAGCAGGCGGCGTCGTGGGCGAAGAACGGCGGGAAGTCGGACAGGCTTCCGCCGGGCATTTCAAACACCGACGGGGGCATTCCCAGGATGCGGAGCATCTCCAGCGAAGCAAAGCAGTTGGCGCCATACTGCGGCGTCGGATTGTTCTGGGCCCAACTCGGGGCCAGCGTGTAGTAGTGATCGGAGCCGAGAACGAAATCCTTGCCAAGACTTTCGATGGTTTCCAGAAAATAGGCGTCCATCTTCGGTGAGCCGGCGTTATGAACGACCGGGACGTCGATCTCCTGCTGGCGCATCCACCCAACCAGCGTCCGCGCGTACTCGGCAACCTGCTTGAAGTAGCAGTCTTGATAGTCCTTGACCAATCGGCGCCCTTCCGGTTTGCCATCGGTGTCGCGCTTGGGAAGGATTTCTGACCACCCACCGACGCTCATGCCATAGGCGACAGCCGCCTGCTGCGGCGTGTGGTATCGCTGTTTGAGAAAGTCAGGCCATCGCCCGTTTTCCTGACCAATCCCAAAGGTTTCTCGGTTGTGGTCCAGATCGCCAAACCAATCGTGAATACCCATTAATTCATTATCAAACTGAACGGCCGCCACCGCCCCGCCACGAGTGACCTGATGGGGAACGATCTTTGGCAGCACCGCGTTGAACCACCGCCTGGCCTTTTCGATGAACAGCGGGTGCATATAGGAGATCGAACTGTAGCGGATATCGGCACCATCCACGCGTTTGGCCCGAAGCTGCGGATAATTCTCGCAGAGCCAGACGGGCAGGCCATCGCAGACCATTTCCGAGTACTGATATGGCCCTGGCCGCGCAATGATCCACAGGCCAATCTCGTTGCAGAGTTCAAAGAAGGGTTCCGGATCGAACTGACCCTTGAAGTTGAAAGCACCTTCCTGGGGCTCGTGGATCAGCCATGGCAAATACGTGGCGACGCAGTTTCCTCCGGCATCCTTGAGCTTCTGGAGACGGTCGCGCCACGCGTCGCGCGGAGCGCGGAAGTAATGAATTTCGCCGCTGATGAGGAAAACCCGACGCCCGCCGGAGAGGTAGCTCACAGGATCAAAACGCAATGGTTGCATACGCTCCTCAGTCGCCGTTCCAGACTCCAGGATAAGTCTACTCCATTCCAGGGAGCGGGACAGGAGGGTTTGCGCAAAAGCTTTCTCGAAATGCGACAGGCGACGTCGGCAGGTGTAATGTAGTGTAAGCTGTTCACCGTAAGCCGAGTGGCGGTGGTGTTTTCTCGTCTTGCGACAGATGAGGCACCGGCTTCCGCGGGCAAAGGAAAAGAGTAGGCAGTGGCCGGTACGGAATACGGCGGAATAGAGGATTGCAATGAAATACCGACCCTTCGGCAAGCTGGGCTGGAACATCTCCGAAATCTCCTTTGGCGGCTGGGCGTTGGGAGGCGGAATGTGGGGAAATCAGAGCGATGCCGACTCCATCGCCGCCCTCAAGCGAGCCGTCGAACTCGGCGTGAATCTCATCGACACCGCCGCCGGTTATGGCAACGGTCGCAGCGAGAAGGTCATCGCCCAAGCCCTCACCGGTGTGCGTGACAAAGTCTACATCGTCACCAAAACCCCGCCCGCTGCCGGTCATTGGCCGCCGCTTCCGTCGGAGACGGTGGACGATTGTTATCCCGAATCGCACTTGCGCCGTAATCTGGAAGACCGCCTGCGTAATCTCAATACCGATTGCATCGATGTCCTGCTGCTGCACATCTGGTCGCGCTCGTGGAACCGCGATCCCAAACCGCTGCGCGTGCTGGAACAGTTCAAACAGGAAGGCAAGATCCGCGCCTTCGGCCTCTCCACGCCCGACCACGATCAGGATCAACTCAACTCCCTGTTGCCCGGCGGGAAACTCGACGTCATCCAACTCGTCTACAATCTCTTCGAACAACAACCCGCTGCCGAAGTGTTGCCGTTGGCGTTGGAAAACGGTGTCGCCACCATGGGCCGGCTTGTGTTTGATGAAGGTTCACTTACCGGTAAACTCACCAGCGAGAGTAAGTTCCCAGAAGGAGATTTTCGCTCAGGCTACTTTGGTGGTGATCGGTTGCCTCGAACTGTTGCCCGAGTTGAAAGTGTCAAAGCCGATCTCGCTGGCACGGCTTATACCATGCCACAAGCCGCCATTCGATTCGCCTTGGCGAACCCAGGGCTATGCACCGTGATTCCCGGCATGCGAAATGTCACGCAGGTTGAAGCCAATGTCGCGGCTTCCGACAAGCCGGAGATGTCGAAAGAACTGTTGGAGAAGCTATACAAGCACATCTGGCATCGCGGCAACTGGCACGCGGGAAAGTGACGGGTGCTAACTGGGCGTCAAGGCGTTCACCAGGGCGATAACGCAACGATCAAATCGATGAAAGCGACGGTAGCATCCGTGCATCGACTTGATGATCTTCGGCCTTCTTGAAGCCCTGCCAACTCGCATCACTCGTGCGGCAGGCATCGTCACCAATGTCCGAAAGGAAGAATTGAGAATGGTACTCGCTCAGAATCCAATTGTTCCGGCGGGAATGTACATCGCCGATCCCGAGGGCCGTCAGTGGGCCGACGGCCGAATGTACGTCTATGGGTCGCGTGACATCAGCCCGGAATACTACTGCTCTAATGTCTACCATGTACTCTCATCATCGGACCTGGTGCACTGGAACATAGATGAGAACTCCTTTACCTCGGCAGGCGCAAACGCCCAGTCACATTTGCGTGAGAAGAAACTCTATGCGCCCGACTGCATATGCAACAACGGGACGTATTATCTCTACTATTGCCTCTCCGGCGGCGAGGAGGATGAGGGAGTGGCAACCAGCCGTTCCCCATACGGCCCTTTCACCAATGGCCATGCCATCAAGGGGATCCACGGTATCGATCCGGCAGTGTTCGTCGATGATGACGGGCAGGCATATCTCTATTGGGGGCAGTTCAACGCCAAGGCGGCGAGACTCACGCCAACTTTGCTGGAGATCGATCCAGCGACGATCCGAGAAGGTGTTGTGACTGAGAAAGAACACTTCTTCCACGAAGGTAGTTCAGTCCGCAAGCACAACGGCATCTACTACTTCGTATACGCGCACATCGGACGGCGTGGCCGCCCCACCTGCCTCGGGTACGCCACCAGCAGCTCACCACTCGGCCCCTTCAAGTATCGGGGGGTGATCGTGGATAACTACGGGTGCGATCCGGAGGTTTGGAACAACCACGGATGCATAACAGAGTTCAACGGCAGATGGTACGTCCTCTACCATCGCTCGACACACGCTTCAAACACCATGCGAAAAGCCTGCATCGAACCGATTCAGTTCGGCGCGGACGGGACGATTCCCGAGGTGGAGATGACGAGCCAGGGCGCCGGCGGGCCTCTCAATGCCTTTACCCGGATCGAAGCCGAGGCCGCATGTGGCCTGACAGGCAAGGTCCGGATCGCGGCCTTCGATATGAACAAGGAATGCCTTGCCAATATCCACGCTGGCGACACCGCCGTCTATCGATACATCGACTTCGGAACTGGCGCAGTCGCGTTCTCAGCCAAGGTCATGGGCGCATCTGCCGGCGGTAACATCGAGATTCGCCTCGACTCACCCACAGGGGCGCTTGTTGGAACCTGTCCCATCCCACCGACAACTGACGCGCAACCGTGCGTGATTCACAACTGCCCGGTCAGCAACGCAAGCGGTGTGCACGCGGTCTACATGGCTTTCACGGGTGCAGAGGGCAGACTGTTCTATTTGGACTGGTTTACATTCGCTGCTAATCGCCGGTTCACGATTCGCGATTGATTTCCAGTGCAACCAATCTTTCACCGGCAACGATTTCTGAAACACAGGTGTTCAATTGAAAGCCGTCGTTGCGAGCCACATCATCCAATCGTGGGGGCGTCGATCGTCAGAACCCAGTCGCGACCGGTGTGGTCCGTCGCGGGCGGATCAAACTCCATTCGGCCGATTGGATCAAATAGCCCGATCGAATGAGATTCTCCGGAGCGAGGATTAAACCAGGAGGCGGCCACCTTGGGGCCTGCGACGCATGTCATGTCGATCGTCACGCGCTGACCTGAAGGTATGTAGACCATGGCATAGGTCGATTCGGAATCGCGCGTTGAGCAAATACGATCCGCGCCGGTTCCCAAGTCGCTTAATACGACGGACGTGCGCCCGAACTCGGCGACATCGGGAATGCGAGTGAGGTAGGGTCGCGCTTCCATCATCGCGCGGCAATGCTGCACTTGCCCAGCACCGGGGAGATCAAGTGAGTCTTTCCAATTCGATCTCGCCCAGCCGACCGGCGGGAATCTGTTCGTGCGCATCTGCCAAATGTCGTTACAGCCGTAGGTGTATCCGCAGGCGCCGGCAAACACACTCCAGTAGAGACTCCTGCGAATGTCGTGATGATCCAGCCAGCCTTTTTCTGGATTAAAGGAATTGGGATGGTTTTCGTATCCGGGTTCGGCATCAATCACTGGTCGCAATGGCAGTCGTCGATAGTCGACGGCAATCGACCTGTAATTTTCGCAGTCGCGAACGTGTCCCGATTGGATGGTATTAAAATCCAGCCACCCTTCGGCGCCTACATAGGTCGAGGAAGCTTCGCCACCGTGGGGATGGAAAGTAAAAAGTTGCGTGTCGCCGACGGAGCTGCGAATTCCTTCGGCCATTGCGCGGATGATCGACAGGTGCTTTGGAAGCAAAGGCCGATCACCGCCGAGCATCCAGATGATGTCACATTTCGCATAGCGTTGCGCGATCCATTGTCCATAGACTCGTGCGTTCTTGCTTGTGAATACTTCCGGCCCGATGCCCCAAAGCTTGTTGTACTTGTCGCCCCAAGTGGGGAGCATCGTGATGTACATGCCCAGTTCGTTGGCCTTATGCACGACGTAATCGACGTGCTGCCAGTACTTCTCATTGGGTTGTGTCGGATCATTTTCTAGAAGCGGGCAGTCACCATAACGGTTGGGGGCGTTGAGCCCATTCAATTCGGCCAGCGCGACTGCTTGTATCGCGTTGAACCCCTTAGCGGCGCGATTTGCGAGATAGAAATTCGATTCTTCTCGATCCAAGCGATGAAACAACTCCCAGGCTGTGTCGGCGAGATAGAAAAACGGCCGCCCGGTGCATTCCACGATAAATCGGTTGTTGTTACTGATTTTTAGCAATTCTTTTTTCACCCTCGTCTGGCCGCACCGGGAAATCGTCCTCTTTACTCGCCTATTTCACCGCATCCGAAGGCGCGGTGGCCGGCTGGTTGAAGTTACCACCGCGCCGACCGTCCGCCGACTGCGAGAACTGTTCGTGGCGGGCTAGACAATCGAATACCGTGTGATGATACGGATTGAAATCTGGGTCAGGAATTCCGCTGGGCGGAGTAGCTGGCGAGCCGTAGCCTGTTTGGAACATGTCGTGGTGATACATCGAATAGGCCCCGGCTCGCTCAACGTTGAGAATGTGGACGATATGATCGAACGGGGATGTTTCGCTTTCGGGCCCGCCGAACTGTTTGGTGCCGTTGCGGGCGGGTTCGTCGTCCACGACGGGTTTGTGAAACTTTTTTAAGAGCGCATCCACCTCTTGCGGGGCACAGTCCCAATGCTTGCCTTTGCGCATAGTGTGCGGGGTGAGATAGTCGAGGGCGGCGTTCTCCGCATCGTTGCCGAGAAGCTTGGCGTAGCCGGCGGAGTTGGTGACGAGGCGACGCGGATCGATCGACCTGATCACGCCAATGAGCGGCAGGACGCGATCGTCGGAGTGTTCGTTCCAGATCTGAAACGTGGCATTGCGGAATAGTGCCCATTCTCGTGTGAGCGCGGCGACGGCGCGTTCATCGGCAGGTTCGCTGATTTGGCGTTTGTCTTCGTCACTTTCCTGGGAAAAGAGGACGACCTCCACGCACAGGCCGAGCGAGTCGGCATCGGCGAGGATCGATTTGAGCGCGCCCAGCGGGACCGGTCGTAGCGAACCATCGGGCTCGTACATCGAACACGTCGGCGAAGAATCGACGAAACCGCAAGCGGAATCCCACTGGCACCAGACGCGCAGGACATTGATACCGTGGGCCTGAAAGTTCCTCATCCACGCGAGACAAGAATCGGTGTTGGCGTTGAAGGACGAGTTGTAAATGGCGTTGAAGAAGCTCAGGCCGGTGTACGCAAAAGGCTTGTCATCCAGTGTGAAACCTGTTCCCTTCACCGCAATCATATGGCGCGGCACCGGCGGATTGGGAAGAGAGTCTGCGCTGTGGCCGATCATGGGAGTGAACATAATCAATGCGAGGAACGCTTTCAGCAGGTTTTCCAGCGATTGCCGGCAGGTCGTCATTGAACGCAGCGGCAGCAGGTCGACGATCATTCCGCTACAACGATTGCTTCCAAGGCCCATGGCGAATTTCCTTTCACTCTTGCCCGATTATAAATGGTTCCTCCCTGTGCTTGGTGGCAGCCTTTCACGCCAATCCTTTCCGACATTGCGACAGCCCGCACTCGCGAAGAATGGGTTGCTTCATGCCAATTCCATCGTCGCCGCCACCATCGAGAGCGGCGGAAGTTTAAGGATGGCCGTACCGTCGCGAATCGTCGCATCCTTGAACGTCTGGGCGACGACCGCATCGGGCTTCTCGAAGGTGTTGGAAACCTTGGGATCTGCGCCGGTCACAATTTCGCCGTTGAGCAGCTTCGCAATCTGCGCGTCGCCGAGTTGCACTTCCAGGTCCATCGATTCTTCCACGCTTCGATTGCACGCAAAGACGCTGAGTTGCCGGCCGTTGAGGATGGCACTGGCATCGAGGTATTTCGTCACGCCATAGCGTTTTGATTCATACGCAGGACCATCGACAGCAATACGCAGCGACGTGCCCGTGCGTCGTGCAGACATCATCTCGATCGGATAAAAGATTGTCTGCAGGACCATCTGCTGGCCTCGCGTCAAAATCGGTGCGATCACATTCACGATCTGCGCGAGATTCGCAATCTTCACGCAGTCGGCATGGCGAATGAAGCTGTTGAGGAACCCGGCCGCCACGAGCGCATCTTCCAGGTTGTACTCTTCTTCGATCAGATGAGGCGCGAACTTGCCCCCGCCGTCCATGTGCGCTGCGTTGAATGTTCGGTACCAGACATTCCACTCATCAAAGCTCAGGTAGACCCGCCGCTTTAGCCGCCGGATGCTCTGGACGGTTCTGCAGACGGCATCGGTCGCTTCGATCTGCTCGTCGATCGAATTGGTGACTGCCAGGAAGTCGGGGGTGTCGTTCGCCTGGTTGCCGACGTAACGGTGCAGGCTGATGTACTCGACCGTATCGCGGCAGTGATCGAGCACGACTTGATCCCATGCGAGATAGGTCGGCGTCTCGCTCGAAGACGAACCGCAGACCACCAGCTCGAGGGATGGATCGACCATCCTCATCATGCGCGCCGTCTGCTGAGCTTTGATGGCGTAGTCGGCTGCCGGCACGTGACCAATTTGCCACGGGCCGTCCATTTCGTTGCCGAGGCACCAGAGCTTGATGTCGTGCGACTTACTGTAACCATGTTCAATCCGAAGATCGGACCACTTTGAACCCGATTCGATGTTGCAATATTCCACCCAGTTGCGCGCCTCTTCGGGAGTGCCGGTTCCGAGATTCACGGCCATCATGGGCGTCCAATTCATTCGGCGGGAAAGGCCCAGAAACTCGTTCGGGCCGAACTGATTGGTCTCTAGGCTCTGCCAGGCCAGATCGCGCACGGTGGGCCGGCGGCTTCGCGGTCCGACCGCGTCCTGCCAGTGATACCCGCTGACGAAATTCCCGCCGGGGTATCGCATTGCGCTGAAGCGCAGACGCTTGAGCGCCGCCAGCACATCCTTTCGGCAGCCGAACTCATCTGCCAGTTTGCTGACAGGATCGTACACTCCTTCATAGACAGCCCGTCCCATGTGTTCCAGAAACCCGCCGAAGATGCGCGGATCGACCGTACCAACGTTGAACTGTGTGTGAAGATGCAGAGTGGTTTTCATGGTTTTCCTTAAGCGGCAGTCCAAGACCCCGCCAGCGTCGCTCCGCCAAGCGGCTGGCACTTTACTTGTCTCCTCGTAAGCGAAATTGGCGAAGTTCTACCGTTGCTCAATGCGATACCGACTGTTTTGCGGAAACACTTCCGCTGTTACGCCCCATTCAGCGAATCGATCCGAAATGCACCTCTTCGGGAATAGCCGGCTCATCCAGCAATTGAATCACGGTCGCCGGTCCCAGGTTTGTCGAATTGGACCACGACCGCAGAACCCAGACAATCTTCTTGTCCGGGGTCACTTCCCATGCCTGCACGGGAGCGTTTTCGGGAACAATCTGCTCGCTCCACGGATTAACCCAGTTGTTCACAAGCGTGTTTCCGTTGGGCAGGCGGGCGGCGATTTGAAACTCGGCGACCCGGTAACCCGGCACATCATCCGGCGTGAATTGCCAAACAGTCTGGCCTTTCGGACTCACCTCGCAGGCCAGGTCTTTCGAACAAAACAGCATATTGCCACTTTTTAATTGCGATGCCGACCAAACGGCCGGTGCATCCGTCGATATCAACTGTTTCCCGCTCTCGTCGTATTCGCAAACCTTCCCAAGATCCCAGTGGGCCACCTGCAGCGTGCCAGCATCCGTCAATCGCGCGCGACGAAACTGGGTGTGTGTGCTTTCAGGATACTTTACCGGCAACCCAAACTGCCGGACCGTTACGCCGGTAACAATGTTCACCACGAACACCTGCGCGGGATTCCCATTCTGAACATAGAGCACATGCTGCTTGCCGATCATCTGGGCCGTATGAATCTCGGTGCCGGGGGGAGCATCGCGATGCCACAGCACGGTCTTGTCAGCCGCGATCAGCGTGACACCGAATTGATGAGCAAACAGGACGTTGCCGTTGGATAAGAGCATGGCATCGCTGATCTCGCCACGGCTGTTGGCAGCGTGGTAATGCCATACAATCTGCCCCTTCCGCACGATGTACATGTTGTGCACCATGTCTTCCCCGGCGTAGAAGAAATCGTGCTGCAACAAGCCCTTACCCGGAAGTATCGCCGGCGCAACTGGCCGCGTGCTTGCGGTAAGCGGCGAAGCCAATGGTCCCGCTGAAGAGTTCATTTTCTCAATTCCACGGCCGCGGCCGTCACTACCAACGCCGGCAACTGCCATCGCAACAGTAAACCCCAGGGAGTTCCTTTTAGCCGGGCCGATAATTCACCTACGTGATTCCTCTGAGAATACTTTGTTCGGGCAATCGGATCGTTGGCTGGTTGGGCCTACCCGAACGGCGGCCAACGTATTAGGGCTTCTTTTCTCCACCTGCGGCCTCGAAGTAGTCGGTGTTGGGAACGTCATCCAGTTGCAGCATGACCGGCGTTCCCGTGCCTTGGGTTTGGACTATCAGCGTACAAGCGAACTCCTTGCCCTTGTCGATGCCGTACTTCTTGAGATACTTGGGGCCGGGATTCCAACCGTTGCACAGAACGAACGGGTGTTCTTTGAAACGCGCGAGATAATTCTTGCCTAACTGCTCTTCCACCTGCCTTGTGGGGGCAAACGTAAACCAGACCTCGTACCCCTCAGCGGCAATACCCCTGTTAGCGTTGGAGGCATCCGTCTTCTTTACACGCACGATCGTGGCGGTTCCCGCATAGCGCACATGTGTCATTGGTCCCCCTCCGGGGAGGGCTTCAGTCGTCGCGGTGATTTGCTTCAGCAAATTGAAGAACCCCTTTTTTCGGTTTGAACTGATTTGCCAATTGACCGGGACACTTTGGTAGCCTTCATCAAACCCTTCGGCGTTCTTCCGGAAGTCGAAGTAGCCCCAGCTTACGTTCTGTCGAAGGGCCGCGAGAAGGTTGTTGTCGGACTTGTCGAAATCAAAGTGGTCATCTTCATTGATGACGATCGGCTGGCCGTGATAGGTTTTGATCGCGCGGGTTTTGACGATCAAGTCCTCGATGCCCTTCGGCTCGGCCACGCCGTTGCCGTGAATGAGCATGAAGTCTGCCACCTTGGCGACTTCGGACCCGGGGATATGTCCACCACCAAAGCTGGTACTGACGAGCAGCCGACCGACCGGATTATTCACTTTGCCGGCCGAGCGTTTTTGAACACGTTCGATGAGTTCATTCCCACGGCCACTTTTGATGATCGCATGCTTGTAGATGATGTCCGACTCATTAGCGATCTCAATGACCACGTTCGTGTAATGCTGATCAAGTACCCAATCCGTGGCGGCGTCGGTTGCAGCAATAATGGCTTGCTCGCCGTGCATGCGCGGCTCCTGGCCGAAATAGAAGTAGCCCAGAATGACGACCATGCCCAAGTCGTCTGCCGCATCGATGACGCGCTTCATTCTGGTGACGTATTCGGGCTTAAGTTCGCCATCCCATGTGAAACCGGAATTCTGCCACCGCTGTGCCGCGCTATACCCTTGCGGGCTGCCGCCTTGGAAATTCACCGTAATG
Organism: Tepidisphaerales bacterium; assembly: GCA_038234815.1. Taxonomy (GTDB): domain Bacteria; phylum Planctomycetota; class Phycisphaerae; order Tepidisphaerales; family Tepidisphaeraceae; genus JBBQSU01. Next base: position 14,643 of record JBBQSU010000008.1, read on the forward strand.
GCAAGTAATCCATGTCGCTTCCACTCCGGCATGGCGGCGATGAATTCACGCACATTTCGCTCTGCATCCCATGGGCCATCCGAATAGCGCCACAGGGTTTGGGTTTCCGGATTGGCATCGTCAAAAGTGGCCTGCACCATGCGGCTGTTCATCAGCAGGCCCTCGACTCGTATGCCCATATAGACGCGCCCGGGATATGTGGACTGCTCATTGATCTTGAACTTCTCCCCTTCAATACTCACGACCGTCTTACGGAGGATGCCGTCCTCCTTTTTGACATCCGCCGCTTGCAGCTTACAAACCGAGCAGCAGACAACCAGGGCAATCAGAATCCATTTGCTTGGCATGATGCTTTCCTTCGATACCTTCAGATCGTCTTCGATCCCATGGTCCGATTCCGGCTCAACGTCGCACGGTGATCTTCGCGAGATCCTCGTAGACCTGCACGATGCCACTATAGTCTTGGGCGGCTTTCCCGTCAGCTTTGAGAGCCTGCATGATTTCCATCATCTGGCTGGTGAGTGGAACGGGAACGCCCAGGTTGTTGGCTGTATCCAAGGCGTTGGCGAGGTCCTTGATGTGCAGTTCGATGCGGAAGCCGGGCCTAAAATCGCCCGCCAGCATCATGGGGGCTTTGGCATCCATGACGGTGCTACCGGCGAGTCCGCCGCGAATGGCCTGGTAAACTCTCTGTGGATCGACGCCGGCCTTGGTGGCCAGGACGCGCGCTTCGGAGACGGCGGCGATGTTGAGCGCCACGATCATCTGGTTGGCGAGCTTAGTGACGTTGCCGCTGCCGATGGCACCGACGAGGGTGACTGACGAGCCCATTTTGGCGAGGATATCCTTGACGGCGTTGAAGGCCCCCTCGGGGCCCCCGACCATGATGGCCAGAGTGCCTTCGATGGCCTTGGGCTCGCCGCCACTGACGGGGGCATCGAGCATGACAACGCTTTTCCTGCAAAGTTCCGCGGAGATTTCCTGACTGGCCTGGGGGGCGATCGAACTCATATCTACAACGATGGTGCCAGGCCGTACGGTCTCGATGACACCGCCACGGCCGAGGATGGTGGCTTTGACCTCTGGGGAATTAGGGAGCATGGTGATCAGGATGTCGGACTGGCGGGCAACATCTGCGGGCGATGAGGCAGCCTTGGCGCCGGCGGCAGCGAGTTCGGCGACGGGCTCAGGCCGCACGTCGCAGACGATCAATTCATAGCCCGCTTTGCGCAGGTTCTTGGCCATGGGTTTGCCCATGATGCCCAGACCGATGAAGCCGATGGTTTTCATGCGTTCTCCGTGGCGACTTTGCGAACTGCCGCGGCGATATGCCTCGGGATTAGTTCGTATTCTTCCAATAGCAATTGGAAATTCTCCGCAGACTGGCCGTAGTCGTCCTTAACACCGATGCACTCCATGGGTAGGCCCGATCCGCGAAAGACGTAGCTGATCAGGCTTGCCAGTCCGCCGACGGCATACTGGACGAGTGCGGCGTGGCCCTTGCTGAGCAGAAAGCGATCGCGCCCAGCCCAATGCGGATTTTTGGGATCATGCCGCATGCGAGAGAAATACAAAGTCGCTACGACATCGGCGCTGGAGCAGGATCCACCGAAGTGGCCCTTTTGTCCCACGCCAACCATGGTCAGGATATTGCGACGCAGAAGTCGTGCGGCACGCTGGATTCTTTCTACTTCGTTCATATCGCTTAACCTTTCGTCTCAAGACCTTCGAGAATCTCACGCACGCGGTTGAACGCGGTGCGGCCGCTGTTGTAGACGGGCACCTTTGTGTGGGTCAGGCGGGGCGCTTCAGCCATGAAATTGCTGGTGTAGGCCTCGAGACTGCAGCGACCGGCATAGCGAATCTGGGGGACGAGGTCGAAGAAGCGGCGGTAAGAATCGTCGGGTTCGAGGGGAAAGGCTCGGCCCTCCATACGGGCGGTGTGCAGGTGTCGCAGGGAGTCTCCGGCTTCAAGGACGATCTCCGGGGACTCGCGCTCGAGCATCAAGTGGTAGTAATCCACCAGGAGTTTTATCTGCGGATGATTCACTTCTCGGACGAGTTGCAGGCCTTCGGCGGCGGAGTTTACGATGTTGGATTCCAGCCGATTGAGCGGCTCGATGACGATGGTGAGGCCGCGGCGATGGGCAATCGGGCCAAGGTTCTGCAGGAATTCCGCGAGTTGATTCCAAGCTACGCCGACGTCAGTACCGGGGGGAACAATTTTGGCGGCGGAGCTGCCGAAAACGATGAGACTGACGCCGAGGCAGGCGGCACGGTCCATTGCGGCGGTAGCGTATTGGAGTGTGGCGGGAAGATACGCCTCGGGACCGGTCAACCGGACGCGAGCCGGGAAGAAGTTGTTGCAGACTTCGCATGGAATGCCGGAGCGCCTAACGCGGCGAGCCAGTTCGGCAAAACCAGCCTCCGACAACTCGGCGATTGCGGCCAGGGAGAGCTCGATGTAGTCGAAGCCCATCGCAGCCAGGGCTTCGACGATGCCGATACCGAGAGGGTCGGCTTCCGGAGAAATCATGCTGCCACAACAGCCCAACTTCATCAGAACCTTTCAACAGTGATCCGCTTCAGGGATCACATTAAGAACGTCCATTTCTCGGATGTCCTGGGAAGAACTGCCCACAAGGATGTCATACGCTCCAGGTTCGACGACGAACTGATGGGTATTCTCGTCCCAATACGCCATTCTCTCGGCAGGCAACTGGAAACGAACACGCCTGCTCTCGCCTGCCTTCAGGGAGCTGCGTGAGAAACCACGAAGCTCTTTGGCGGCACGAACGACATTGCTCTGCGCGGCATGAACGTAGAGTTGAACGACTTCATCGCCATCACGATCACCCACGTTCTTCACGTCCACGCTGACAGTAACCAGTCCACTGACATCGATTTGCCTCGGCAATAAATCCAGATTCGAGTAAGCAAATCGCGTATAGGTCAAGCCATGGCCGAAGGCGTAGAGCGGATCGCCTTTCAGGTACATGTAGGTGAAGCCCTTGGAGACGTCGTATTCGCTTAGTGGGGGAACCTGCGCGTCCGATGCATAGACAGTGTGTGGCAGTCGGCCCGCAGGGTTGACGTTACCAAACAGAACATCGGCGATGGCATTGCCACCTTGTTCTCCTGGCCACCACGCCTGCAAAAGGGCGGGAACATTTTCCTTGATCCACGGAGTGGTCAACGGTCCGGCGCTCATCAGTACCACGACAGTCTTCGGGTTCACCGCCATGACGGCTTCGACCAACTGCTGCTGGTTGCCGGAGAGACCCAGGGATGTACGATCGAGGTCTTCCTGTTCGACGCCCTTCGACGTGCCGATGCACAGCACCACCACGTCGGCTGTGCGTGCGATGTCCAAAGCGGTCTCGAGCTCTGATGCGACATCCAAGGGCACCACCGGTTTCTTCCCCGGCGGGCGTCCCCCGTGTGCGGCACCGGGAGTGTATTTGACCAGTGTGCCCGGAATCACCCGATTGCGAATCCCTTGCACTGGCGTCACTGCATCTTCGATGACTAGGCCGCTGTAATAATTCGTGAGTATGCAGTCGGCCACCGGCCCGATTACTGCGATTCGTTTGAGCTTTGTCCTGTCCAGCGGAAGGAAGTCCCCTTTGTTCTGCAGCAGCACGATTGACTCCTGTGCCACCTTGAGTGATAGATCGCGGTGTTCCGGTGAATGAATCTCGCTTACGGGGATTCTGCTGTACGGATTCATCTCGTGCGGATCAAACTCGCCAAGTCGCATGCGCACTTTCATGACGCGTGTAACCGCATCATTCAGCCGGGCTTCACTCAGTTTGCCCTGGCGAACCGCTTCGGGAATGTACTGCTGGTATTCCTTGTCGGAGAAATCGCAACCCGCCATCACGGATTTCGCCACGGCGTCGACATATGCCATTTCTTTGGCCGCGTGCCCGTCCACCATCGTCTGCACCCCGCCCAGGTCCGATACCACAAACCCCTCGTGCTTCCATTCGCTCTTGAGTAAATCCGTCAGCAGCCAGTGGTTGATGTTATTCGGTGTGCCGTTGATGGCGTTATACGAAGCCATCAGCGACTGGGCCTTACCCTCCACCACCGCGTCGCGGAAATGGGGAAGCCAGTACTCGCGTAACCATCGCTCTGGAACAATCGCATTCAGCTTAAGGCGGTCGACCTCGACATTGTTCACGGCAAAATGCTTCAACGTCGAGGCAGTCTTCAGATATCTGGAGTCGTTTCCCTGCAGCCCCTGCACATACGCCACGGCCATCCGGCCGGTCAGGAACGGATCTTCACCGTAAGCCTCGTGATTGCGTCCCCAGTAAGGGTTCCGGCCAATGTTGATGACCGGCGCGCGGTAGATCAGCCCCTTACGGGTACCCTTGAAATGAGGATCTTGATGCCAGCCGTTGTAGATTGCGCGGGCCTCGTCGGCTAGTGCGCCGGCGACCTCACGGATCAGCGGCGTATCCCAAGTGGCCGACATCGCAATGCAGGTTGGGAACAAAGTCGTCACCTGATTCCACTGAACGCCATTGAGACATTGATTCCATTTATCAGAAGGAAGAAGAAACCGCTCCAAGTCCGGCCCGGCGTGGTTCAGGGCGATCGCTTTCTCCTCCAGCGTCATGCGCGAAACTAAATCCGCTGCGCGCGCGTCAATCGACGCATGGGTGTCCAGGTAAACAGGGCCAGCGTTTTGTTCACCAAGAGCGAGTGTACTCACGGCCATGATTCAGACTCCCACCGCCACAAGCGCAGTAGAGGATTTGATTGGAGCACCTAAATAGTAACTGGCAGTCTAATGTCACCAACCCGACGAAACAGGCGGTTTTGCGCCAAATGTTTCCTGATTGACGCCAATCCACTTAAACACGATTTTGGGAGTGCAAATCCGATACAATCAATACAATGCACGTATCGGTTCCTCGTTTTGGGGCAGTCCTTTGCAGCTAGAAAAGAGTGCTAAAATGACGCAAACCCCAGTCGCAGCAGTCTTGAATCTTGGCTCGTCCTATTCACGTCAGGTGTTACGCGGTGTCCGCCAGTATGCTCGCACCAAGGACTGGATGCTCTATCCGATTACCTATCAACCGGATTTAAAGAAGATCATTAAACAGCTCCAACCTGCCGGGATTATCACGTATGCGTTTGAAGATGGTGTTTGTGATGCGATGCGCAACATTGGTCGACCGGTGATAAACGTCAGTCGTGCTGATAAGGGTTTGCCGTTTCCTCGCGTGAATGTGGAGGAAGAGCGAATCGGAGCGATGGCCGCCGAGCATCTGCTGGAATGTGGTTTGCGAAACTTTGGCTATTTTGGATCCTCTCGCTATGTTGCCGACTCGGGTCGGGAGAGTGGTTTCTTCCAGGCACTTGGAAAGCACGCGCTAACTGTTTCAACGCATCACGCCGAGCATTCGCATTTTAATCCCAGCGGTAAGATGTCCGCCTCTCTGGAGGAAATTCGCAAATGGATCCGGGACTTACCGAAACCTGCCGGTGTTTTTACAACCAATGACATTTGGGCACTGATGCTTTCAGATGTTTGCCGGCTGGAAGGCGTGCGTATTCCCGACGACATTGCGATTATCGGCGTAGACAACGATGAACTGCTCTGTGAGTTGGCGCAGCCGTCGCTGTCGAGTGTTGCGATTCCGGCGCAACAGGTCGGCTATCAGGCGGCGGCGTTGCTGGACAGCCTGATGGCCGGTGGCGAACCGCCGAACGAACCCACGCTATTACCCCCCCTGGGTGTAGTCGCCCGTCAGTCGTCGGATGTTGTGTCGGTCGACGACCCCGACCTCGCGGCGGCAGTTCGTTACATCCGCGAGCATGCCTGGGAGTCCTTGTCCGTCACAGACATCGTCGACAGCATCGCAATATCGAGACGGTCGCTGGAACGGAAGTTTCGCGCCGTGCTGGGACACAGCCCGACCGAGGAAATCCAGCGGCTGCGGTTGAGACGCGCCAAGTCGCTCCTGGAGGGCACCGATTTGAAAATGCCCGAAGTGGCCCGGAAGTCCGGCTTCTCCAACGCCAAGCAGCTTTCCACCGTATTTCATCAAACGATGGGCATCACTCCCACGGCCTACCGTCGCCAAGTTGACGTCGCCAGTAGAGAAGTGGTCGCCTCGCCGGAGCATTCGTCGCTGGACGGACGCCCTCGCAAACGCGCCTGATCAACTCATGCACCCGAACACATTTGGCAGCATTTCACGGCTCGCCGGCCTGACGCAACTTCGGAAGGCATTGGCGCAAGATCGCCTTTCCGAAAACAGACGCGCGAGTATCCTATCGCCTACGGATAGTGTTTCCTCATGAGTGAGAAAACGCTGCCCGCAACATTGCTTGATTCTCACCCAGACGGAGAAGGTGTATGAAATCGAAGTCCCGCCGAGCGTTTGTTGAGACATTAGAGTCACGGACACTTCTCACTGCCTACCACCTTACATTTAAGGACGAATTTACCACCTTCGACGCCTCACACTGGCAGACCAGCGACTTCTGGGGCATGCGCAACAACGGCGGGGACTACCAAGCCCAGTGGTTCTCCGACACCGCCAACAACGGCTATAACCCGTTCACCACCAACAATGGAATCTTAAGCATTACCGCCCAACCCACCCCCTCGGGCATCAACAGCCAAGGGCTCCCCTACGTTTCAGGTCAGCTCACCACGGCGCATAAATTCACGCAGCGTTACGGCTATTACGAACTGCGCGCCAAAACCCCTCCGGGCAAGGGCCTGTGGTCCCGTTTTTGGATGCTCGGCGACGACGGCAACTGGCCTTCCGGTGGGGAATACGACGCGTTCGAAATTTTGGGCAAAGAGACCAATCAGGTCCACCAGACCACCCACTACGCCGACGCCAACGGCAACCACGCGGCCCAAGGTTACACCTACACCGTCATTACCCCCACCGACGGATTCCACACCTACGGCCTGCTCTGGGAATCCACCGGCGTGACCTGGTACGTCGACGGCGTCGCCACCACGACCCAGGTCAACCGCGTCACTTCGCCGATGTACGTCCTGATCGACCTCGCTGTCGGCAACGATCCCAACAACCTGTGGCCCGGCAGCCCAGACGCCTCGACGTCTTTTCCGGCGAGCCTGCAGGTGGACTACTTCCGCGTTTACTCCGCCGATACGTCCCTGCCCAGCGTCACCCCCGAAGTCGGCATCACCTATCCGACCGCCCTGCCAGGCAATAACACCGTCGTGCAGACTTCCACCGTCGCCCAGCTGCCCACCGGCTGGGCTGCTGGTGACCTGGGCACGCCCGACCTCAAAGGCAGCGCCACCTGGAACTCCACCGCCGGCGAGTGGATGCTCAAAGGCGCCGGCTATGGCATCGGCGGCTATAGCGATCAAGGTCACTTCGCTGGCCGGTCTCTGAATGGGGACGGGACGATCACCGCGACAGTGTCGAGCGTCACCGCCATCAACAGTAACAACGTCAAAACCGGCGTGATGATGCGCGATTCCACCGCCGCCAATGCCCGCGAGATCACCCTGCTTCACGTCACCTCGGTTAATCCCTCCCCCGTCGCGTACAGCCTCGTTCTCCAGACCCGCACCGCCACCGCTGGAAACACCACCACCTTGGCCACGGTCACTGGAGTCCCCAAGTCAGCAACCCTTCGCCTGTCACGCATCGGAAACGTCTTTACCGCCAGCTACTCAACCGACAGCGGCGCCACATGGACCACCGTCGGCACGCCTCAGACCATCGCCATGGCCACCACCGCCCTGGCCGGACTCGCCATCTGCGGAAACCAGAACAACTACTTCAGACTTTCCCGGGCGACGTTCAATAACGTCACGGTGACCGTCCCCAACACGCCCATCGTCACCGTCAATTCGGCCGCCACAAGCGTCGTCACCGGACAAACCGTCCAGTTCACCGCGTCCGTGACCGATCAGGCCGGCCTCCCGATCGATACGACCGGGACGCCCATCGTCTGGTCCGTCCTCGAAGGCGGCGGGACCATCTCGAGCACCGGCCTTTACGCCGCGCCGGCAATGCTCGGTACGGCGGCGGCGGCGCTGGTCCAGGCGACGTTCGGCCAGTACGTCGGCAACAAGAGCATCACCATCACCCTCCCGAGCCCGTGGACCGCGAACAACATCACGACCACCACACCCGGTGACGCCGGCGTCACCGGGAATAACTGGACGGTGACCGGCGCGGGCACGGGCATCGCGCTCAACAGCTCGTGGCCCGACAACATCGACTCCTTCCGCTTCATCAACCGCCCGATGGGCGGCGACGGCACGCTCATCGTCCGTGTCGACTCTAGCTCCGGCACTCAGGCGGGCATCGTCATCCGTGACGGCACGGGTGCCGGCGACCGTTACGCCGGACTGTGGCGCACCGCAGACTCTATCTGCTGGGGCACGCGTGAGGCCGCCACCGGCGGAGCCTGGCTTCAAGCGATCCGGAGCAACTTCACCACCCTCCCGGTCTGGCTCCGCATCGTCCGGGCCGCCAGCACCTTCACGGCGTCCTACTCCACCGACGGAACCAGTTGGACCACGATCGGCTCACGGACATTTGCGATGAACGCCTTCGCCCGCGGCGGTCTCGCCGTCGCCAGTGGCAGCAATGCCACGACCTCGACCGCGACATTCTCAAACTTCAGCCTGACCGACACCTCCCCCACCGTCGCCACACCGGCCGGCGCGACGCCGACCCCCGCCGCCGGGACGACCGTAACGTTGGCGGTTCTCGGTGCCGACGATGGCGGTGAGGCAAGTCTGACGTACACCTGGTCGCTCGCGGGCACGCCCCCGGCGAGCGTCTCGTTTAGCGCCAATGGTACGAACGCCGCAAAAAGCACCACCGCTATCTTCGTTCAATCCGGAACGTACAGCTTCCTGGTCACGATCACCGACGCGCAGGGCCTTTCCACGACCAGCACCGTCGATGTCGTAGTGAACCAGACGTTGAGCGCGATCGCGGTCTCCCCGACGACGGCGACCCTTCCAACTACAACGACGACGCAATTCTCTGCCGTCGCGCGGGACCAGTTCGGCCTGCTGATGGCGACGCAGCCGACGTTCACCTGGTCGAAGCCGACCGGTGGCGGGTCGATCAGCACGACCGGCCTCTACACCGCACCGGCGACCGCAGGAAGCGCGACGGTAGTCGCGTCGGTCGGTGCCGTCGTCAGTCCGACGGCGTCTATCACGATCATTATTCAGTCCCCCACGATCACCACGCCCGCATCGGCGTCCCCGACCCCCGTGACGGCAAGGACGACCACGTTGTCCATTTCGGCCGCGGACTACGACGGCACGACGGCAAGCCTGATCTACACGTGGTCCTTGCTCGGCACTCCGCCGGCGGGCGTGACGTTCAGCGAGAACGGGACGAACGCCGCGCGGACCACCACTGCGACCTTCTCCAAGGCCGGGGGCTACAGCTTCCTGGTGACGGTCAAGAATACCATCAACGTGACGGTCACGAGCACCGTCAACGTGATCGTCAGTCAGACCGGAGCGATCACCATCACCTCGTCGGCCGCCAGCGTGCTTACCGGGCGGTCCGTCAAGTTCAGTGCGAGCATGGCCGACCAGTTCGGTGATCCGATCGAAACCGGCTCGACGCCTTTCACCTGGGCAGTGTCCAGTGGATCGGGCGGCATCGCAGCCGACGGAACATATACCGCGGCCTCGCTGGTCGGCACGGGCACCGCCACCGTCCGAGCGACTTTCGGTTCAATCTCCCAGACCAAAGCCGTTACCGTTACCCTCCCCAGCCCGTGGACAGCAACCAATATCGGCACGACGCCCGCAGGTGATTCCGGATCCGTCTATGGAAACTGGACCGTCGTTGGTGGTGGCAGCAACGTCTCGACTTCCAACAAAACAGACTCGTTTCGCTTCATCAATCAAGTGCTAAGCGCCGACGGAACCGGAACCGTCATCGCCAGAGTCACCAGTCGCGGCACGACTACCCAGGCGGGGATCATGATCCGGGAATCGACGGCACCGAACGCTCGTTACGCGGGCCTCTGGCGCACCTCCAGTGGACTGCAATTTGCAACACGCGAAACAAGCAACGGCAACGCCGGCCTCCGCGTCACGTCAACCTTCACGACCGTGCCCGAGTGGCTTAAGCTGGACCGCGTAGGCACCATCGTCACCGCGTATTATTCGACCGATGGGGCGTTGTGGACGCTCATCGGCACGGCGACCACGAGCAAACGCAGCTTCACAATGGCCACCAGCGCCGTCGCGGGACTGGTGGTGGCAAACGCCTCCAGCACGACCACTTCAACTGCAACTTTCACTAACGTAGCAGTCAGAAATGCCGCCCCTACCGTCGCTGCGGCCGCAGCCGCCAGCCCCTCGACCGTCACCGGCAAGACGACCACGCTAAGCGTTTTGGGTTCCGATGACGATGGCGCCGCTAACCTGCGTTACACGTGGTCGCTTGTTTCGGCTCCCGCGTCGGCGCCGGCCCCGACGTTCTCCGACAACGCCACCGACTCGGCCAGGCAGACTATCGCGACATTCTATCGGGCAGGCGCCTATCAACTTCGCGTCACGATCAGCGACGACGCCAACGCCACCGTTATCAGCAACGTCAATGTGACGGTCAGCCAGACATTGACCGGCATTGTCGTCTCACCAAGCAGCACGCAGGTCGACCTGGGGAGGACACGCCCGTTTACCGCCACCGGGATCGATCAGTTCGGCGTCAATATGGTGACCCCCCCGGCGTTCACCTGGGCCGTCGCCAGCGGTCCGGGGTCGATCAGTTCGGCAGGCCTATACAGCGCGCCCACAACCCCCGGCGTCGCGACGATCACGGCTTCAAGCGCCGGCGTCACCAGTGCTTCCGCGACGATCTGGACCCTCGATCTGAGCCAGCCGACCCTTACAAGCGCTGTCAGTTCCAAGGTCCATGGCACGACCGGAACGTTCAATCTCAACCTCGCGATCGGCGGAGTAAGCAAGACCATCGAGCCAAGAATCTATGGTGCGAACAAGATCATCTTCAATTTCAGCGAACCGATTCAGGCGGTCGACGGCACGCTCAGTGCCAATGAGTTCACGATCACCAACGCCACCTTCGCCAGCGCGACAATCAGCGGAAATCAGTTGACGCTGAATCTGACCAGCGTCTTCAACCAGAAGTACTGCAGCATCGCCTTGGCCGGGATGAGCGATTTGTCCGGCAACATACTGAGCGGACCGGCGAATCTAACGGTCGGAAACCTGTTTTGTGACGTGAACCAGAATGGCGGCGTCGACATGTCCGACCTTACCGCCGTGAAAACCAGCTTGCTTCTGAACGTTTCGCTCTACAACTACCTCTTTGACGTCAACGCGAGCGGCGGGACGATCAGCGTCATTGACCAGCAGTACGTCACCAACAATCAGCTCAAGCTGCTAAGTTAATCATATTCCCCTTCGACGACTGCCAACACCGGGAGCTTCTATGCGGAATCACACACTCTTTGAAAGTCAAATGACATCCCCGCGCACCTGGCCATCCAACATCGCACTGTCGATGTGCCTGGCGACCTTCTCTGCCACGCCCGCGATTGCAGCCATGCAAATGTCGCTCATGGCCCCCGACGGGTCGACGTCGCTCACCATCACACGGGACTCACTCCCGATTACACTCGACCTATATTTCAATTCCGACGGAAATCGAGTCGGCGCGCTGGAATATTATCTCGAAACCACCCCCGGAGTGTCTGTCACCTACGCCGCGTACCCGACCGTCTCGCAAACTGGCGGCAGTCCCTTCATTCAATCCGAGCTCGCTTATGCCCCGCCAGCGGGAACCACGCTCACCAGCGACGCCACGAGCGGATGGATCAGGAACTATTCCCCCGAAAACGGCGCCGCAGTTGACTACGACCCCTTCAATGCGCCTCTGGCGCAATACACTTTTGACGTGTCCCAGCTCCAGCCCGGCCAAAGCATCGACTTTCGACCAGTATTTCTGGACATGCTGAACGCCAGCGACTTTTTCGAGACGCCGATCGATCCGCCTGGCGTTTTCACACTAAACGTGACGGGCATTCCAGAGCCACTCTCGATCGCGTCCCTGTCGGGCGCCTGCTTGGTGTTCGGCCTGCGTCGGCGCCGGTCCACCGAGCGATAGGCTGCGTAACCTAAAACAAGTTCCGTCGAAATGCACCGGAGCCGGGCGTTCTTGAAGATGCTGCTCCCCGCAGCATTTTTCTGAGGATTTCGATGTTTCCGGCTACTCGAACGACTTCCTCATTGCATCCCGCTGGAGGGCTTTCCGAAACTTCACCATTTAATGCGCACATCGACGGAGGTCACCGGAGCACCGAAATCCACATAGTTGCTCGACTCAAGACGCGTATTCCTGAAGACGATTTTCTTCCCATTGACCTGCACGGACCGGGCCTTCTTCCCAGCCGGCAAGAGCAAATGGAACTCTGCGGAAATGCCGCTGCCCGTCAAGCCGATCTCGATCTGCGACTTTTTGCGATCCAGTTTGTAGCGATATGTGACGTATGCGGCTGTCGGTCCGTACCGCGCGGTCACGCACACATCCTTTTCATCCGTCGCGGCCCATCGTGGAGCAATGCTGACTTGCTGATAGAGCTTCGATGTGTCCTGAATACCCGCCAGGCCTTCCATCAGTGCATACAGCACCGCGGCGGTTCCCCATGGTGACGGACCGCCCTGATCGGTTTTGCCGTTGACGAACCAGGGGTTTCCATCCCGGCGGTACATGAAGTATTCCTTACCGTTATGCCTTCTGAGCAGTTCCGTAAAACGCTGGAGAATATCGACGCCGTAGTTCTCAAATCCATGGCCAAAGCAAGCCATGGCCAGTTCACCGGCCACCAGCGGCATGACTGTTCCGTTAATGTATTCGTTGGCCCCGCCATAGGCGCCTTCAGTGTAAACGCCCTGTTCGTTGTTGGCGCCATCTCGGAAAACACCGTCGGGATAAGGGGGATCGATCGAAAACCATTCGGCAAAGGAAGCGGTGCTCTTTTTTCGTTTCTGGTATTCCTTGATGATGCTGACGGCCTGTTGATGCGTCGGTAGCCCGCGGTTCATATCGTAGGTGTTGCTCAGACTTAACTGTCGGGCGTTTTCACCGGGAATCTTCACCGGATCCAGATGGACCTGATGTGTGTAGAACCGGCCGTTCCAACAGACCTTGTTCGTCCTGGTGCGGATCTCGTTGGCGAGCTTATTCCAGTGCCGCGTCTTAGCCTTGTCCTTCCGATAGGCATTCATTCCAGACAGGAGCTTGCAGGCCTTGTACAGCCCGGAATTGTCGCCATGCATGATGCAGAACTTGGTTCTTCCATCAATCACTCGCAGAATGTACCGCTTATCATCGATTCGTCGAACCGTCCCGTTTTCGACGCGTCGCTGAATCTCTTCACGCGTTTTCCAGTTCCACGGGCAGCCATCGCGGCCTTTGTCGGAGCCCTCGCCAACGTATTCAAAATCCCATGTGTCGATGGTAAACGGCCTCTTAATCAAGCCATGCTCGGTGGACCATCGCTGCGGATCAGTGAAAATGTAATTCAGCCCTTTTTCCAATTTCTTGATCACGGAAATCATCCATCTGTCATCGCCGGTCACCTGCCAGAGAGTGTACACGGCTTCCACCATGATGTATTCCAGATCGGCCTCGGCATCCATTCTCCATAGAGTGGAGCGCGAGCCGTCGGCAGCCTGGTAGAAGAAGTCAGAAAAACTCCCGTCCTTGCACTGGTGTTTGAGGTAGTAGTCAACCATCGCCCGGATGTTCTTTGCCCAGTACTTGGAGGCTTTGAGGATATGCACATGGTCGCGGAGCCAGCTTCCTCCGATGTATTCGACTTCTTTCCCGTCCAAGTCATGCACGCGAGGGTGTTTCATGACTTGGGACTCTTTCTCGAATAGATAGCTCAGGTCGTCGTTGCCTGTGGTGATCGCGGTGGATGCGTCGAGCGTGAAAGTCTTCTTCGCGACGCACCGTTTTTCCAGAAAGACTTGGATCGCCTGTGTCCCCAATGCCCCGCCCGCTGAAAATCGCACGCGGGCTTTTCCGTCTTTTAGCGACGCTTTTACAGCGACGTATTCTTTGCCGTCCGCATCAATCACGCGCACAGTCACACCCCTGCCCTTGGCCAAACCCGTGACGCTGACTTCAACTGCAATCTCGTCCAGCGGCTTGGCGGCGGTATCCGCCAGATTCAGGCCAATTTCTACGGCTAGCTTTCGTGCTGCGTCGGAATCTTCGTCCCGTTGATCATCGCATTTCCTTCGACCCCGCGCCCTGTCACCAAGGGAGATCGCAGAAAAATCCGAAACCAATCTTTCGAAGCGTTGACATTTCATTGTAACTCAACTCCCTTTGCGATTGACGGCCATTGATTTGCCGCAGAGCAACTATCGCGTGCCACTTGAGGATACCACTCATTGTGAACCACTGTTTGGATAGTCCATCTGGACGACAGAGCCGTATCCTCTTGCGTCCGGCAACAGGCTGCTGGTGACGACCGACCCGGTCTTCGGCATAGTTAAGGAAGAGAAAGAGGCTCCGTTGGCGCTCCGGCGCGGAATGGGGGGCGGGATATACGAATATCTGAATTAGTTGTTGAAAGGTACGGGGTACTCGGGCGTTGAAACACGCCCAACCTCGTGCTCTTCGCTTCTTCATCACCGCTCTTTTTGGACGGCTACATCGTCCGACGGAGACTTGTTCGGGCATCACTACTGGTCTAGTGAACAACCCACATGTGGTTCACCCAAGGGCCCCACGTGTATTGAAAATCGTCAAGCCTTTTCCACACACCTGGGTTAGCGGCACCACCGTTAAGCGTTTCGCCCGGATTCATCGCCTGAACACTGCCATCACACATCAAATAGTTCCATTTCTTTGCATGGATTCCGTAGACTTGTGAGATGGGTCTGAACTGATCGTACGGACAGTTGATGGCAGAAAACGTGACGTTGTTCCACCCTCCGGCATCCACATTCGTATTGCCGAAAACATTGCCGCTGTCGAAGAACTCGGCAAGCAGCAGCACCTCAGAGGAGTGGCGGACCTGAGCGAACTTAAGGAACTTGAAGGACGGATTGGTCCCGGGGAATACACCACCTGTACCCGACACGTCGGTCACCATTCCCGTTCCCAATGTCGGGGAGGCAAGGCCATACCTACGAGACTGGATCATCGCATAACTGCGCTTGAAATCCTGCTGGGCGGCGGACACGAAGCCACGGTTGTAAATGTCCCCCGAGCATTGAAGTATCGGGGTCCGGGTATAGTCTCTTGGAAAGATATACGACCCAGGCGCTGCTGGCCTGGTGTAACGCTTCAGGAGCGTATCGAATGTCGCGCCGGTCGCAGGATTCGCGTCATTCTCAGGGGCGCCCGTGACGTTTTTATACTTAATTCCGGCCGGGACAATCACGCCGCCGTTATCGTTGGCGTACATGAACATGGCCATCCCGACCTGCCGCATATTGCTTTGGCACTGGACTGCATAGGCCGCCTGGCGGGCTTTTTGGAGCGCCGGCAGCAGAACTGAAATCAGCAATGCAATGATGCCGATGACGACGAGCAACTCCACAAGTGTAAAAGCCGTTCTTCGGGATACGATGCAATTTGACATGAGTCACTCCGTGTAAAACGCAGGGCCACCTGTCCGAACTTCAAATGACATTGTACGTCCAATGTACATGAATGCTTTCCGATATTGCGTCATTGGGGAGTGGATTTGCGGCAAGTCCGCCTATCGCCTCTCCAAGAACGCTTAAGGCCGGCTTGACGCCGACGCGGTCTGGTCGCTACTGACTCTGAGATCCGAGAACGTGGCAAGGGCGGTCGTCAGGCGAGTACCGCTGGCAACCGCAAGGCCCACCTGTGCATCAACAGTCATCGTGAACTTCCGCGAGTTTCCAAGTTGGGTCCAGATCTTGCCATCAGTTGAGTAGTATGCGGCGAACACGTCGCATGCAGCGCCAGAACGGATGTGCCGGAGCCAAACTGGTGTCGGCGGGGTAGGAAGCTGTGCGATCGACTCTGCTTTCCCACCGGCGGATTCGCGCGTGGCCCATTGCAGGCCTGTCCCAGTGAGCCAAATGCCTGCATAGCGGCCACCCGCGCCAGCAAATGCGTCTTCCCTGCGGGTGGCGTCGCGAATCACCAGGCCCGCTTGCATTCCTTTAACATCCGAATCATTGACCTTCACGTTTACGGTATGGTTTCCGTTGACCACAGATGAGACAAAGCGAAAGGAATCTCGTCCACCGTCGGTCGAGATGCCCGCTCCCCCGCCAACGACTGTCCAGATTCCTGATACTCGCCCCGCGTCGCCAGGTGGTGTGTTTACGAGGGTGGGTATCGTCCAAGCATCGGGCAGCGTGACTGGCAGAGAGCGGGTCACCGAATAGGTGTCGATCACGGCCTTTATTGTGGCCGTTCCTGTACCGACCAGCGGTGGGGCTGTGTATTTCCCATTTTCGTCGATCGTGCCGCCACCGCTGACCACCGACCACTTCACCGGGCCCGCAGGAATTGTCGCACCGGTCAACGGGTTGGTGAGCCTCGCACTGAACGTCGTTGCTTCTCCCGTAATTAGACTACGGCTGGAGGGGGCCAATGCGAGGACGCTCTCGCCGACCGAAACATTGCAGATGGTGCTGCGCGCCAGCTTCCGGGTACCGTGGTCGCCACCTTGCACGATGCCGGCCTGCAGTTCGCCCATCTTCGTGCCTGTGGCGGACCCAACGTCCGTCCATGTCAGTCCGTCATCGGTGGAGTAGGCCCCTGTGAGCGTGTTACCGCTGCGGATCAGTCGCAGTGTCACCGGCAGGCTGATGTTTGGAACCGTCACCGTAGTCGCATTGATCGAACCGGATGCCTGGAAAATGAGGCCATTCGTCGTCGTCTTGTCAAATGCCAGGTGGGTTTGGAGCAGGGAGACACTGCCTCTGCTTCCGTCGCGAATCATTACGCCCGACCTGATAGTGTCTTGATTGATTGATGTCTGTGACAAGACTGTGGCGACGATTGCACCCTCGCCGACCAGCGGAGTGCTGGCAAACTGCAAATTGCCATCGGCGTAACTGGTGGCCTTGAGCATCCATTCGCCCGTAGCGGAGTTCCAAGTGCTGGAACCCGGGAATGTCGGGGTGGGAGCGAGGTCGGCGGCCGACCAGCCTGACGGCAACTGCGCGGCTTTCGCCGTTTCTTTAACCTGAAGCCCTTCCGGCAGTACCGAGGGAGTGTATCCAGCGTCGGGCGTGACGCTGGGCAGAGACGGATCGTTGGAATAGACGCGGTAGTAATCCAATTCCATATCTGCCGGCCAGGGCGTGGTCTTGTCGGGGCTTCCAGGCCACGTGGTCGGCGGATCATTTCCCACTGCCAGGTCGATCAGGACATACATGGGCGTGTTGATGCGGTTTTCCTGAATCGCCGTGCGAACGCCATCCACATACCAGCTGACCGTCTTGGGCTCCCAGAGGAAACCATAGGTGTGAAACTTGCCGTCGGCGGCATTGATCCCGGCGTACGTCACCCCATCCATCCCATGCTCGGTAACGGCATTCCGATAATGCGTCGTCTGGTGGACCGGGCTGGGATTCTCCCTGCCGACGACTTCAAATACGTCGTACTCACCAGGCCAAATGCCATCATCGGTCAAGAGCCAGAACCGCGACCAAAGGCCCTTTCCCGGTGGTAGCTTTGCTCGCAACTCGTAATAGCCGTAGCGCTGGGTGAATTTATGGGCACTGGTCAACTGACCAGACACATGCGGCTGCGACTTGGAATAGGAAGTCAGGCCACTGTAGATTCCGATCGGTGTGGGCTGGGCTCGAATGGCAAGTGTTCCGTTGCCTGGAATGAACGCATTATAAGGCTTCTGGTCCGATTTTTCCGGGACGTATTTGGGATCTGCGAACCACTGACCCTGGAAGTCTCCACCGTTGTGCCGCATTCCCCAGAAATCAGCGGTTTGCCACCGGTCACCATTGAACGCGTTGAACTCGTCGTCAAAGGTGAGATGATAGCTTGACTGAGCCGCTGCAGTTCCGGCGGCGATCAACAAAAAGAGGATTGCGAATCTTGCGTTGTTCATATCTCGTACTCCAAGCGGCTCAGAGCACTGGCCGTTCTCCCGGAAGTGTGACTCGAGACCATGCCTCGGAATACTGCTCTTCTTGCTTTAACTGCATCTGATGACGGGCCGTGGCCTATTTCTTCGCAGTACCGGCTGCCTTGATTGATTCGATGCGGAATGACAACGCAGCGTCTGCTTTCTTGGTATAGATTCTGAGGCACGACACCGCATCGGTCTTCAACTTATACCCAGGTTCGCGTCCAAACGAGAATCCGAAATAGACGGATAGCGTTTGGGTCTTTCCAGGTTCGACGATCATCTCTTCCGTATTCCAAGGGGCATCCTGCCACTTGCCGGAATTCTCCACATTCACGCCGAACGGAGCCGCATTCGGCCCCATATTGGTCACGGCAATTTCAATATGATCAAAGGCAGACAAATCCCAAACAGCCGCACCCCGCAGTTTGAGAGAAACCCCAGGATAATCGGCCGGACCGGCGGCGATGGCGAATATGACGCCAGGAACATCCTGACTACGAGATATTGTGACCTGATCTTTCGTAGGAGAGGTTAGAGTCTTCTCTACACCATCGGCCGACACATCCAAGAGCGACTTGACGTTCTCGTCGGCGGCGAAGGTGGGCGATGCAAGCAGCAGCCCTGCGAAGAACATAACTTTCAAAAAGCAACTGATTCGAATGCTGGTCATGTGTGTCTCCATTTCCAGAATTAAGAGTATCTCACTTGCCTGCCCAATGCTGCGGGGTTTCACGTCAATCCTTTCCGACATTGCGACAGCCACGCCATTTTCGGCAATGTCCAGTATAACAGGCAGACGCGACGCGGCGGTTTTCGCGATTCTACGAGAATGTGATATGGCCGGGAACACCTCGCGGCGCAAGCTACCTGCAATCGTCAGCAGTGTGCGCAACGCCGTTTCCGATACCGCTGATAGCAACATCAACCAAGGCACACTATGAACATCTCAATTGCTTCCTACACGTTCCATGGCCTGAGGGCCGCCGGCATGATGGATGTCTTCGGATACCTGGAAACCTGCCGCCACCGCTATGACTTATCGACGGCGGACATTTGGAACGGCACGATCAGCGATGATGCCGAATCCTATCTGAACGACAGCTTCCTTGAGAAACTCAAGAGCGCGTTGAACGAACGAGAGTTGACACTGACTAACTATGCCGTGGACGGCTGCCACGTTTGGGATGATGACCCGACCGTCCGGGCCAGACACCGCGCGCTCGCCGTGCGACAACTGCACGCCGCTGCAAAACTGGGCGCCAAGACGGTGCGCATCGACGCCGGCGGCAAGGGAACCGATTGGACCACCGAACAATTCGATACCATCGTATCGGCGTTCAGAGACTACGCGCGTATCGCCAATGACCTAGGTTTCCGAGTTGGCCCCGAGAGCCATTGGGGACCTGAACTGGTTCCCGACAACATGGAGGCCGTCGCCCGCGCGGTGGATGTCCCATCGTTCGGCATTCTGCTGCACATCGGCCACTGGGAGAAGGCGCCGATTGAAGAAGGGGATCGTCGCCTGGCCAGGTGGGCGATGCACACGCATGTCGATCAACGGACGACCGAAACGCGCCTTGAATCGTCGATGAAGATCCTGCTTGATACCGGCTACTCGGGCTGCTGGGGCGTCGAACATCACACCGGCAAAAACGAATACGCCGAGGCCTCCGTGCAACTGGCAGCCGTGAAACGCGCCGTCTCACGATTTTCAATGCAGAGCGCAGGCGCAACTAACCGATCGGGGATGAATCACCTGATCCCAGTTTGATCTCCGGATGACACTCAACACCCAACATGTAATGTCGATCATCGAGAATGAAGCATGCCGAAGTTGACGAAACCCCAAACCCCTCGAACCGCAGAGCGGCCAAAGCCCCTAGGTGAATTGAACAAGGGTGAGGACACTCCGTATATCGGCGCTCATGTATTCACTCAGCCGGGGAACACGCGTGACGAAATTGAAGGGTGGTTCCGAACTCTCAAAGACTGCGACATGCCATATTGTCGCCTGCGTCTTGACGAAGTAGACCTACACAAGCCCGATGGCACATGGGATTTCACACTGTACGACACCGCCTTTGAAATGGCCGACAAATATGACATCAGGGTTTTTGCGGATCTGTATCCCAAGGAAACCGTCGACTGGCGGCTCGCCAAGTTTCCACAGAGCAAAGCCCATCTGCAGGAATGGGCCAATTACATCAAACAGATCGTAACTCGTTTTCAAAAGCATTCGTCAATGTATGCCTGGGTGTTGCAGAACGAACCCGGCTCTTTCGGGTTGTATCCCACGAGCGATTTATCCGAAGAACTGTTGAACGCCTGGCGCGACGAACACCCCCAGCCAGATTACAACAGCAAGAATTACACGGGGCTTCAACGCTTTGAAAAACAGAGATTCCAACGTGATTTCGAGAGTTGGTATCTGCATTGGATATCCGGGCAGGTTCGGCTTTACGACTCGACTCACGAACTTCACGTCAACACGCACTCGCTCTTTGAGAACCTGCCGGAATACGATTTCGTCGCCTGGCGAAAGTCCTTCACGTCACTGGGCGAGTCCTGTCATCCCAGTCATCACTACGCCTCCTTTAGACGATCGCAGTTTCCCATGGCCCTTTCGCTCAGTTGCGACATCACACGGTCCGGAGCTGGACATCTGCCGTTTATCGTGACAGAGCTTCAAGGTGGAGACGTCACCTATAGCGGTATCAATGAACTCTGTCCGACAAAAGAGGAAATCACCCAGTGGATATGGACATCCGTCGGCACCGGGGCCAAAGGTGTAATCTTCTGGTGCCTGAATCCCCGGGCCGTTGGTTGGGAAGCTGGGGAGTGGGCGCTGCTTGATTTCCAACACAAACCCTCCGACCGAATGATCTCCGCCAGTATCGCGTCTCGCGAGCTGATGAAACACCAGGATATCTATGCCACGGCCAAGCCGCTCGTGGCACCAATCCATCTTCTCTATTCCAAAGAGTCATTCTGGATGGAACAAGCCAAGCAGGACCGCGCCGGAGACCCGATTGAGTCAGAGGGGCGGTTGCCTGGGGCCATGATCAAATCAGTGGCTGCGTGGTATGAGACCCTGCTGGAGAACGGCATCAATTGCCATGTCGCAGAAATGCAGGAGTTCCATTGGGACAATCCCGACCATGCCGGCGAAACAATCATCTTGTCCCATCAATTGTGCGTCCCCTCACATTGCTGGGAGAAACTGCGCCATTTCGTCAAGACCGGTGGGCGATTGATTGCCGATGGCTTAACCTTCTTTTTCGATGAACACCATTTCGCAGTCATGCAAACCGGCTTCCCGCTCGAGGATGTCATGGGTGCCTCGCTGGCGGAAGTCTTCACAAAACGTGGCGATTTTTCCGTGACAATGAAGAACGGATCACAGCTACCGGCGCATCTTTTCAAAGGCAGCCTGCACGTGACCTCTGCCAAGTCAACGGCGACGGAAGATGGCAACGTGCTCGCCGCGAGCAATACCTATGGCCAGGGCAGGACGGTGTGGATCCCTTCTATGATCGGCCTGGGCGCCCGACACGCGAGCAACGCAGCATTATCCAAATGGTTGATGAAAGAATTGGCCGACGACCTAGCCAACTGGCCCATTCGTTTCAAGACCTGGCAGCCGAGTGTATTGATGCGAACCATGAAGACACGCTCCGGCTATCTTACCATTCTCGTCAACAAGTCAGACGAAACCCAACTTCTACTTCTTGTGCAACCCCACAACGCGCGTAAGCCAACCCTTCTCTTCGCCGACAAAGGCGGAACCGTCGCCAAGCAATCTGTGCGGATTCAACCCGAAGAAACGATCGTCATTGAATGGAAGTAGAATTCATCCCTGAAACCCAGAACAGAGTAGTGGAGTTCACTAATCATGGATCGCAAAGTTCGCATCGGCATCATCGGCGTGGGCCAGATCGGCAAGCAACACCTGGACAACTGGGCGCAAATGGATGATGTCCGGGTCGTCGCTGCCTGCGACATTGACACCCCCGAGCTCGATCGCGTCGCAGCCAAATACAACATCCCTCACAAATACTTCGCCTTCCGGGATCTGCTGAAGCGCGATGACCTCGATGCCGTCGATGTCTGCCTGCACAACAACACGCACTGCCCCGCTGCATCGCGGTGATGCAGTCGGGCAAGCATTGTTACTGCGACAAATTAATCGCCGGGTCGTATGCGAATGGAAAGCGCATGCTCGATGTCGCCGCTGCCACGGGTGCAATGCTGCACAGCCAGCTCTCGTTTCTCTACAACCGCGAGACGCGCCTGGCCAAGCGCCTCATCGACGCCGGTCGGCTCGGTCACATCTATCACGCCCGCTCCACCGGCTTTCGCCGGCGCAATCGGCCGTTCGTCGACGGGTACGGCACGGAGAAATTCGTCGACAAGACAACATCCGGCGGCGGCGCGCTCTGCGACATGGGCGTCTACCACATCTCGCGATTACTCTATATGCTCAATACGCCCACCCCGCAGCGCATCAGCGAAAAGATTTGCCAGGAGACCCCCAACGACGATAAGCACCGCGCCAGCAGCGGATACTGCGTCGAGGAACTAGGCTTAGGACTCGTGCGCTTCAAAGGCGGACTCACGATGGACATCATCGAATCCTGGGCCATTCACATGAACCCCTTCGGAGGCAGTTTCATCGCCGGCAGCCAACGCGGAGTGCCCTTTCGTCCTACAGCAACATCAAAGACATGGAAGCCAACACCACGTTTGAAGCCGATCATAGCGACTGGCGATTCCACCAGCTTGAACCCGCGCTCATGGTCTATGACAGTTCCCAGCACCATTGGTCGGCTGTCCTACAAGGGCGAGTCCCCCTGCTCCCCACCGCCCAAATCGCCCTGCAAACCATGCTCATTAGCGAAGGCATTTATCTCTCCAGCCAGATCGGCCGCGAGGTCTCGGTGGATGAAGTAATCACCGCAGCCAAATCAACGGCGTTGGACATCTGATGTTACGCATCGGGCGACGAGCAGCGAATACGAGCGACAGACGAGACCCAGGACACTCTGCGCACGCTGCGCACTGCGCGATGGGATGTCGACCTTATGCTTTCGCTTCCACTGACGAATTACACCAGCCGGACGAGTTGATCTGCGGTCAGCGTCACGTTGATGGACGCGAGCGCATCGGTCAGGTGGTCCGGGTTTAACGTGCCCAGGATCGGAATGACCGGGAAGGAGTGTTGGCGCAGCCACGCGAGGGCGACTTGGTTCGGCGTCGCGCCGACCTCCTTGGCGAGTTCCTTGCACGCCCTCATCCGTCGGTGCGTCGTGTCGTTGTCATATTCCGGCCTGACGCGCGGTGACTCGCCGAACAGGCCCTCGGCGGTCGGAGAAAAGGGGAGGGCGGGAAACCGGTTCTCTTCGTACCACGCGATCTCCGCTTGGTCGTCGCTCAGAATTAGGCGCGTGTGGTCCCAGTTGTCGGGCGGGATGAGATGCGCCAGATTCCAAAGCGGCTGCGAGGCGACGAATCCCGGCTTGCCCACCCGCTTCGCGTACCGGTTGGCGGCGGAGAATCGCTCGCGAGTCCAGTTGCTCCCGCCGAAGTACCGGATGCGCCCCGCCGACACTTCCTCGGCCAGCGCGTCGATGTACTCCGTCACCGAGACGCGCGTGTCGTCGCGGTGAAGAAGAAAAAGGTCGATACAATCGATCTGCATCCGCTCTAGGCTGTCGCGGATGTCTGACCGGATCATCTCCGGCGAACAATACCGCGCCGGCCGCACATAGCCGGCTCCTCCGTAATGTCCGCCTTTGGTCAAGACGACGACGTCCGACCGTTTCTCGCCTTCAAGCAGCTTTCCAATCAACCGCTCCGGCTCTCCGGTCGCGTTGTCCCAAAATGCGTAATTGTGGGCCGAGTCCAAAACATCCCCGCCCGCTTCGCGGAACTGCGCGTATATCGCGCGCACGTTCTCCTCCCGCGCCAACCGCCACCTCGCGGTTCCATAGCAGAACGCGGACACGACAAGGTTCGTCGACGGAATCGTTACGCGGGGGAGATTCATAGGCGGATGATCCTACAACAACTGTTCCCATCGGCCCCAAGAAAGTTCTGCAGGGCGGATTGAATCCGGCTCAACCTCACCTCACCATTTCCACCGGCGGGTCACACCAGCCGGGCGAGTTGGTCCGCTGTCAGATTCATGTTGACCGACGCCAATGCATCGGCCAGATGGACCGCGTTCAATGTGCCCAGGATCGGGATGACCGGGAAGGGGTGTTGGCGCAGCCACGCGAGGGCGATCTGCGTTGGCGTCGCGCTGAGTTCCATCGCGATCGCAATGGTCGTTGCGATACGGCGATGGGTGGTCGGCGCGTTGTATTGCGATCGAATTTTCGTCCCCGGCGCAAAGACGCCGTTGGCGGTGGGGGTGAACGGAATGGCTGGGAATTGGTTCTCGGCGTACCACGCGATCTCGGCAGAATCGTCGTTTAGCACCTGATGGGTGGGATCCCAGTTCACCGGCGCGGTGAAACCGGCCAGGTTCCACAGCGGTTGCGACGCGACAAAACCGGGCTTCCCGTTCTTCTTCGCATACGCATTGGCGGCCGTGAAGCGCTGGCGCGACCAGTTGCTGCCGGCGAAATAGCGAATCCGCCCGGCATCCACCTCGGCGGCAAGACAGTCGATAATCTCTCCCACCGGCACGCTCAGGTTATCGCGATGCAGATAGTACAGGTCGATGTAATCGAGCTTGAGCCGATCGAGGCTGTCGCGGATATCGGTGCGGATCACCTCCGGCCAAGTTGCGTTGGCCGGGCGATCGTACCCGGGCAACGCAGGATGCCCGCCCTTCGTGCCAACGACAATGTCGCTGCGTCGTTCGTTCCGCATGCGTCGGCCCAGCACGCGCTCAGGCTCGCCGAGCGCGTTAGCCCAGAAGGCGTAGATGTGGGCCGAGTCGAAAAAATTCCCGCCTGCTTCGCGGAACTGATCATAAAGCCGGGCGATCTCCTCCTCGGGCCGTTCGCCCCAGGAAGATGTGCCGTAGCAGAACGCAGAAACGCGAAGATCCGTTGATGGAATGGCAAGTGTCGGAAGGGTCATTGAAGTGTGCCTCAAGCGCGCTAAACAGAAACTTTCAGAGGGTGGGTGTGATCGCCCAACGCTTGTTGTTTGGCGAAGAATAGCGAGCGAGTACACCCACCACATTTTTCAATCTAGGTACTCTCGTCCTCGTATCCATTTGTAGATACCCGTAGATTCGTGGTTCATATTCTCCTCAAGTAGAACCCGCATTCTTCACGCTTCCACCGCGACCGGCACTTCAGCCGTCGCGGGCGCTCGGGATTTGATCGGCGCGACGTAGTTGTCCATCCCGCCGAGCTTCTTCCAGTCGCGGCGAAGCAGGACGAGAAAGAGGAGCGCGAAGCTGCTGAAGAAGAGCGACCAGAGCGGCATCCACAGGTAGTGTTCTCCTTCAACCTTCTCAAACCGCTTTGTAAAGCTGAGGAATGCGCCGCCCAATGACCCCGCCACAATCATGGCCACGGCACGAAGCATGGCGTTGGCAGAGCAGAATTGTCCGAAGCGGTCCTTGGGCAGAATTCGCATGTACATCGGCATTTCGCTGGCGTAGTAAAGTGTGCCGGTGACGGTCGCAGCGCCTAGCAGCACATAAAACACCGTGGGTGCCCACTGCATTGGAAAGCCTGGAACCAGAAACACCAGGTTGAAAGGCAGCAGCAAGACGAGAATGGCCGCGCCAACAACGTTGACGAACAGCGGATGCTTCCTGTCAGCCAGGATTCCCGCCGGGATTCCCAGAGCAGCGCTAATCAAGCCGAATACCGCGGTGGCTTTGCCCAGCGCATCAAGTGAGACACCCAACGTGCGGGCGTAGAAAATCATGTACGCTCCCATGCCGAAAAAACCGACCGCCCAGAAGGTATTGGCAAGAAAGAAGTACCAGTAATAACGAAGGGAGAAGCATTCGACAAAAAAGGTCTTCACGCCGGAAAACAGCCCCGTCTTGCCATCGACATTTTCCGGTGGCGGCGGGTAGTCACTTTCCTTAATGAAGATGCACTGCAGGCCAAAGATAATCAGGTATGCCAGCGCGATATAAGCGAATATTTCTTTTGAATACGTCTCACTTAAACCGAAGATGAAATAGCTGTAGATTGCCCCCGCCAACGCCCCGACCACTCTCGCCCACGACATAAACCGTGACAAGAATGCTGCCGGGACGACGTCATTGAAAACGTAGTAGTAGGTGCTGGTGATGAAGGAGTTGGCGATCGAGAACATCGACAACAGAATGGCAAGAACCGTGATGGCCAGCGACGAACTAGGCTCCTGCTGCCCCAGCAAGCGTCCGATCCATGCCGTAATCTCGCTGGAATAGCCGACCATCACCAGGGTCAGAAAAACCACCGGCGTGGCAGCAAGAAGGTATGGCCTGCGTCGTCCCCAGCGTGTGCGCGTTCGATCGCTGGCATAGCTGACGATCGGATTAACGACGAATTCGATTAATCTGGGGAGTGAAACCAGAACCAACCCGATCATCCAATCGCTTGCATTGAGACGCTTCAGCATCACCGGCAGTATCCTGCCGACTGACTCCATGATGATAAAGATGAAATCACCCCAAAGGAGCCAGAAGAACAAGACAAGCAAGCCCCTCTTCGTATAGACGAGAGACCCCACGCGATAGCGATCATCTTGGCTGGTTCGTACAGTCGACACGGGAATACACTCTCCTATTCGCGGGCCACACGTTCAAGCAGTGAGTGCTTTGGGCCGCCCCCGTTGGTGGAGATGGCGATTCCTTCCGGCATGGTGTAACGGGGAAGTTGGCCGTTTTCGCAGTGAACGCTTATCGACCCCAAGGGAGTCGGAACCCTCGCCTCGAAATCCCATGGAATATCGAGTGTTGGCTCCAGTGCCACTTCAGCGAAGCCCGGCTTGGTCGGCCGGATGCCCAGCAGCAACTCGGTCGTCAGGGGCACCGCGCCAGCGCCCCAGCCATGACACAGACTCGTCGGCCAATCGAAATCGATATCCAGATGGCTGACATAACGGCGCAGGTCGCGGACCGAGGGGTCGTAGTACTCCCACACCGTTGCCGCATCCTCGGTTTCAAGCATGTTGCCGACGTAATCGCGGAAGAATTCAAGCGGCCCGGTTCGATCTCCGCATTGTGCGCGGGCGCTCTGCTCATACCAGGCGAAGTAGGGCGTGATGACTGGCGAAATAGCAGGATTGTCAAATACTTTCTCAAGAATCGTCCGCCGCTGGTCGGCATTGCCCAGCCCGGCCAGAACCGCCAGCGCGTTCACTTGCCGGCTCGGCCCGCTGGGACCGAGCCGAATCTTCTCCTTGTACGTCCGCGGGGTGTGCCAGTCACGATACGCGGACGGGTGGCATGGGTTTGCCGGCTGACCGACATGATTCAGCGTATGAATGAAACCTAAACCCTCACGCCAGAAGGAAGATTCGATCTTCTTCGCCAGCGCCGTCGCCTGAAGGCTCCAATCGGCAGCCTGCCCATCTTGGTCAAGCCAGCGGGCCAGTGGAATCGCATTTCTCAGACCTGCCAGATAGCTCGCCTGAAGCCAGCCAAGTTCCTCGTGTCGGCCGCCCAGCGAAAACTCCGACCAATCAACAAAGCCGGTGTCAAACGCGTAACTCTGGCCTTCGCTGCGAATGATGAACCCATCGTCGTTGCACTGCGTCACCCGGGCCCACTTCAGCATCGCCACGATTTTCTCAAACGCGGGACGGACGCACTCGCGGAGTAATCCGTAGCGCAGCACGTGCGCCCGCAGCATGGCAATGGCATCGAAGGAGTAATTCGGGATTCCGTTGGCCCACTTGTCGGTCGGCAGCGAGAGAAGCATCGCCTCGGCCGGGCGGGGATCGAAGAATACCTGGTCGGTCGCTTCCTTGATGATCCGACCATCGCCGAACCATCCCCACCGGTCGCGCTTGATCCCATCCCAGTACGTATCGGACCGCGTGCACAACCTGGCGGTGTAAGCCGAGGTCTGCCACACCCGCTGAAAGCGCTGGTCGGAACAAATGAAATCGCCGTCGCGCTGCTGGAAGGTCCACACGGCCTTGGCACCGATCTCCCGAAGACACAGCGGACCGACGACGTCGTGAAACTCAATCCGGACGAAGCGGAAGCCGAGAAGCGGGAAGACCAGCCGGTGCGTCCCCTGACCCGGCAAGTGCCGATTGGTCAGCGCGTGTGGATGTTCTGAACGAAACAACCCCTCGGCTTCGGGAATCGATTCACCCCGCCAAACCAAAATGTTCATCCGGCAAGGCGCGTCGATCTCCAGCACCAACTCCGCGTCAAGCTCGGTGTGAAAGTCGACGAAGAGTTCGGCCCGTCGCCCGGCGCCTATCGGCAGATCGAGCGGCGCTGCCGAACGAAACAGATCCAGTTCGTCACCCCACCGCCGGCTTGTGGCCGCATCGGGCCACGCCCGCACCAGTTTGTGCGGATAGAGCATGGCGGTCTGCTGTTGACTGCCCAACGCATCAACCTGACGCCCGTAGGTCGGGTCCGGACTCAGACTCACGGGGTGCAGATACGGCATTGGCGTCTCTACATTCAAGCGACCGTCCGCCGGCATAATCCGACAGACAGTCGCTCAAGCGGATGCCGGGCAACGAGCCCGCGGCTTATTTCCTCGCACTTTCGTTCTTCGCCGCCTGTGCTGGCAAGGTCCCCGTATAGGCCCGCACATAATCCACCACAAAATCGTCCTGCTCCGGCTGTTCCTTCTCCCAGCCGTTGGTCGCGCCCGCCCATGCGGCCGCCTCGACGCACAGCTTCACATAGCCGGGCTTCTGACAGGGGCCTTTGGATTTGGTCTTTCCGTTGTCATCCTTTCCCAAGCCGATCAGATCAGTTCGCACCACTTCTTCACCGTCGATAAACAGCACATAGACTTTTTCGTCCCAGTACATTCCGTACGTGTGGAACTCCCCGTCCAGCAATTGCGGCGTTTCCTTGCCGGCCACACCGGTGGCGTTGTGCTTCGCCCCATACCCGTTCCAATGGAACGACATGCTCATCGCCTTCTTCGTCGCCAGGTGGAAGCTTTCAAAAATGTCCACTTCCAAGCCTTCCCGGGTGTCGGGCGTTTCGTCGCCTACTTTGCCGCACATCATCCAGAACGACGCCCAGTAATCGGCCTTCAAGTTCTTCGGCTGTTTGCAGCGGGCCTCGAAGTAGCCGTAGCGTTGCTGGAACATCGTCTGATTCGGGTCATAGTTTCTCTGCGTCCGCACGGCCCCGCAGTCATAGCGCAGCACCGGGTCATCCGTCTTGCGAACGCCCAGATGAAGCATCCCATCACGCACGCTCACCAGTGACGCCACCCAGCGCGACGCCCCCTGCCGCGGCATCTCCGGAGCCTCCCACTTCGTTGTGTCCAACTTGTCCCCGTCAAACTCGTCGTTGAACGTCATCGTGAACTTGCTCAAGTCCAACTTCGGGCGCTCCGCCGGCGCTTCCGCGCAAATGGACAGGGGCGACAAGGCAAACGACGCTGTCAGAGCCAGAGAACTGAGAATCAGTGATTTCATATTGGGAAACCTCGCGATAGAAGAAGAACGCCTTAAACAAGGCTGATGGAAACAAGGTTGGCGGCGTGGGCGATAGCACGATGCGGACGCAAGGCCTGGGAACCGGCGCAGACATCGAAAACGCCGGGCTGAACGGGCGAAAGAATCTCAGCCCTTCCAGCCCGGCGTTGGTTATTGCGACAGCATCAGCCTTGCTCAAACGGTGCGGCGACGACGGCCCGCCATCAGACCCATCACGCCCACGCCGATCAGACCGAACGTGCCAGGTTCGGGGATGGTGATGTTCAAAACGCCCGTGCTTTCATTGAAGCTGTACGTCATGCCACCGGAACTGCCGGTCCAGACATTGCTGCTGAAGCTGAGTCCGGTGCCACCCACGGTGACCGACGCAAACTGCCCCGCGTCGCTTCCCGTGAAATCAAACAGGTTGTAACTGGCGTTCTGGGCCAGGTTATAACCACCAAAGCTGCTCACCGTCAGTGCTCCGGCATAGTTCATTCCACCGGTAATGTTCACGAAGTCAGAATCCGTACCGGCCACACCACCATTTCCAGCCAGTTCCATCGCCGTCGAAGTGCCGAGAGCCAAGTCGCCCGTGATGTCGATGGTGCCGATGCTGAAGCCCGGCGCTAGCGCACCCGTCACCGTGATGGTCTTGCCCGTGCCGATGTTCATCGTGCCCTTGCCGGAAACATTGGCCTCTGAGAACGATGACTTGGCGGTCACGTCCAGGATGCCGGTTGTGCCTCCGCTGTCGCCCAGCACAAGGGTGCTGCTGATCGCTCCGGGAGAAGTCAAAGTCAGTGTGCCGTTCTTGACCGTCGTTGCGCCGGTGTAATTGTTAGCGTTGGTGAGGGTCAGCGTGCCTAAGCCAGACTTGGTCAGGGCACCGTTTGTGCCACTAAGGACGCCGCTGTAGGTCGAGCTGTTGTTGTTGACGCCGCCACCCACGTTCAACGTCACCGCAGCGGCCGCGCTGTCGACGAGCACGACGTTATTCGCGCCAGCAAGCCCACCGAGGTTGAACGTGCCGATGCTCGGACTGAACGAAAGGCCACCGCCCGTGCCGACGCTCACGGTGACCGTGCTGTTCTTAACGGCATTGGCGTTGCCGAGCCGCAACGTGCTGGAGGCCGCGCCGCTGCTTGCCGCGCCGCCAGTGAAGGAATTGTTACCAGTCAAGATAAGGGTTCCGACTGAGTTTGCGAAAGCACTGGCGTTTCCTGAAATATCGAAATTGTCGCCCGTATTCAATCCGCCCGCCCCGGTGATGGTTGAGCTAATCGTGAAGGTATGCAGGACACTGTCAGTTGAATTACCGGCTAGAATTGTGGCCGTCCCACTCGTCAGAGAAATATTGCCTGCAAAAGTTCCCACGGAACCAGCACCATTCTGGCCGTTTGGCTGTGACAATTCCAGATGCGTGCCGTTGGCCATGATCAGATTATTAACGGTGATGGTGTTACTGTTCTTGTTCCGCATGCCGAACCCGGCCTGAAGCTCAAGAGAAGTACCAAGAAATGTGTACGGATTGTTGTCAGTCGGGGTGCGCATCCGGAATGCCCCCGTCTGGTAGGTGTTGCCGGCCGCCGGTGCCGCCCCACCGAGCCAGTTCGTCCCGGCATTGAAGCTGCTGGTAAACGCGGCGTTCGAAGCATTCATGACAAAGTTGTCCGCCTGAGCACTCCGGCTCAACCCGACAATTCCCGCCGCGGCGCTCAGCAGGGCGAGAGTTGTATTCGTACGTTTTGCAGGACGCTTGGCTTTCCTCATTGCTTCTCCCAGTATGCCCGCCGCGGTGGGCGGGGCTTGAATGAATTGACTCTTCCGATTCCGACGCGATGCGTTAGACATGTTTCAACTCCGCTTCCTGTTGAGAATCAGGGGCAGCGACGGTTCCACACACGGGGAACCACGTCCGCGACCTCTTATCTGCTGAGGAGAATATACATCATGCTTGCCGGACAGGTAGGCAATTTTGCGCCAAAGCCTTCCGTAGTTGCGTCAGCGGGCGAATGGCTCTTAATGGCACGCGACAGGTTCTGAGTCGGCCCAGAACATTCAGGGGAGACCCGAGGTGCGTCTCGTCCGATAACTGCCCCGAACCGCTGCTTCTCCCCCCGCTACCGACGAAATCCCCACTTTTACGGCTCAAAGGCAGCCAACAGACTGGCAAACGACCCTCTTCCGAACCCGCGACGGGCAAGCTTGCGTCAGTGGATTGGAAGGGTTTGGTCGGTTCGAGGAGGTGATTCCTGGATCGTGGTACCCATCTTGTCGGGAAGTCCGTTGATTGACCCACTGCGTAACAGATGGTTTTGCGCAAGACGCATCTCTGGCCACGTCAGCCAAGAGGCCCCGAATTCCGGAGGACCTGGAGGTATCGCCCGTTCGAGCGGGTAACACCATCGGGATCCATCCTCGCCCTGGGCGACTCATCCTCGACCATGACCCAGCCGCGATAGTCGTGAGCGATGAGCGCCCCGACGAGCCCTGGGAAATCGATTGAGCCCTGGCCCATTTCCGTCCAACCGCCGTGAGTGTCCATATCTTTAAAATGAACATGGCGGATAGCCGGCGCGTATTTCGTGAAGATGGCAAGGGGATCCATACCGCCCTTGGCAATATGGCCGGCATCAGGCGCATAGCCGACAAATCGGCCATCGAGTCCATCCATCATCATCGCGTAATCCTGGGCGATCCTGAACACGGAGCCTGCCGGCGAATTGGGGTGGAATGCCGTGACAACCCCCAGATCCCTGGCCCTCCGGCCAATCTCATTGCAGCATGCCAGGCAGTTGCGCTGGCGCATGCCCAAGTCTTGCCGATCCTTCTGGGGCATCTGGCAGAGCGTCAGAACGGCGTTGGGAAAATGGCTGGCCAGCAGCCCGATGGCGCGATCAGCTTCAGCGCGCTCGGCCGACGTTTCCTTCTCGAGGAGCCAGTCGCAGACGAGGCACAACGAGCCTAATTCAATGCCGGCCGCTTGAAGGGAGGCCGCGAGTTGCGCCGCATCATGCCGGTACCGCCCCAGCATACAGACCTCCGGTTCGATTCCGGCAAATCCCGAGCCGCGGACCACGCCAATGATTTTATCGAGCTTGTCGGCGTCCGGCTCAATAGACATCTGCCAGGTGTAAGTCTGGCAACCGAACTTAATCTGCATCACAACGGACTCCGTTTTAGGCTGGTTATTTCGCGAGGAGAAACTCGATTGTCACCCGGTTGAACCGCGTCAGGTCCTCCCAATGATGCCCGTGCCCTAAGCCTTTGAAGGTAGCGAGTTGGGCGTGTGGCATGCGCTGGTGCATTGCCTCACTGCAGCGCAGGGGAGTAAAGATGTCGGCATCGCCCGCAGTCAGGAGAGAGGGTGCAGAGATCTGATTCAGCCGGTCATGGATATCGTGGTTGATGCACGCTGCACACTGGGCGGCGAAGGCGTGATTAGGCATGGGGTTGAATGCGGCCTCGCCACGGCCGGCGAGCATGTCGGCTATATGTTCATTGAAGTGCGTTGGTGAAAAGACCCACAACTGGAGCAACTGCATGAAGTGTTCGGCCGAAACCAGTGGTCGAATGCGGGCGAAATGCTCGAATACGCCCTTCATGTGCAGATCGCAGCGCGCCCAGGAGCTG
>JBBQSU010000009.1:0-42775 GCA_038234815.1 Tepidisphaerales bacterium
CCGCCCGCAGACGCAAGCCGAAGAGGCGGCGATCCGCCGCTGCATCAGCCAGAGCCGGCCGTACGGCGATGAGCGGTGGCTGAAGCGAACGATGACACCGCTGGGCTGGACCGAGCCAGGCCGTCCCGGCCGGCCGAGAAAGCCTCGCGGGAAATCGGGGGCTGTTCCCGTTTGAATATCCCGATTCGTAGATGCGATGTGCGTTACCTTTTCCGGGTTCACACGGGAGTCTAAAGTTTCGGCGGCATGGCGTTGCGCTCGAAGTGTTAATTCACCGGCGATGGGGCCAAGCCCGGGCGGGTCATGATAACCGTACCGGTCGTCTTACCTTTGGTGATGGTACCCGCGATCGTATTTCCGTCTGCGCTTATGCCCGTCACCACAATGCCACCTTTGGGCACCTGATTATAGTTGGCATCGTACGTGAACCAGTTGATATAGGTCACGCCGTTGGTGCCTGTGTACATGTTCCCGTCGAACACTTTCCCGCCATCGGTCACGTTGATGAAATACATCCCGCGACCGTACCCTTTGATCAACTGTACGCCGATCTTTTTGGTCAGGCCGTTGATCGTGTAGGTCCCCACCCAAGTGAAGTTCTGATCGGCCAACGGTGCGGCCTTCTGCGTCAGCGTCGCTGCGCCCGTGGTGGTGCCCTTGGTCACCGTCCCCGTGAGCGTTGCCCCGTCGGCGCTCAGCGTGCCTGGGAGCGTTCCGACCGGTACCTGGGCCATCGCCGCATCATAGGTAAACCAGTTGAGCACGATCGCCGTCCCCGAGACCACGAGGTTGGCGTCATATTTCACCCCGGCATCGGTGAGCGTGACGGCGTAGAGTCCGCCCGTATAGGCCTTGACGACTTCAAAGGACAGGGCCTTCTTTACGACGCCGATCTTATAGGTTCCGGCATACGTGCGCCCGAGTACCGGGGTGGCCGTCACCAGCGGGACCATCACCGCGGCGGGTGCCGCGCTTAGCGGTCCCACGGTCGCCTCCACTACCGTTGCCGACAGGAGTTCCCGCGATTCGAGGGCTTCAAAAAACTGGCGCATAATTTGATCTCCACGAAAAAGAGCACAATACAATTTCGGGATAATAGGCTCCATTTATCCCTTAAGCCACCACCAAGCCCGTGTTTTCCTCTCGGCCGACGAGCGCATACGGGGATCATTGCAGCTGATCGATGGCGGACAAGCTGCGATGTCGCCCTTCTGGGGTTCGTCGCAACGGAGGTTTTATCCTCGGCAGTTGCCAATATTGGACCCACTCCGGTTTCTGCGCCTCTCGGCCGTGCGGAGCCGATTGGGCCGCATTGGCGCGCTGCGCCTGTGGGGTCTGGGCAACCCCGTTGGCCCTTGTTTTACGCGCAAAACCTTGCATCATCGTCATTCTTCCTGGGCGAGCGGCCGGTATCTGTATCTCGGCCCATCGTCTATAGGCTCAGGACGCTGCCCTTTCATGGCGGCGGCGCGGGTTCGACTTTCCGCGGGGGTCGCTGCCGGTGCTTGCAAAAAGTCGTAAGCGGCCGAAGCGCGCGGTAATATCGGGGGAGGTCTGTTACCTGTCAGGGATTATTATGCATCACCCCATTTACGCGTGTGCTTTTGCCCGGAAAATCTTTCTTGTTTGCCTTGGCGGGCTTTGCCTGTTGCTGGGCGGAACCGCCGCGCGGGCCGAGGAGTATGCGCTCCCGCAGGCGTGGGCGGGCGCAAAAGTCGGCGCAGCGGATGGATATCAGTCAGGGCCGTGGGCCGTTTATCAGATCTGGCCGGACAAGATTGACGCTTTTGCCAATTTTCAGCCTCTGGTCTGGGGGGAGAAGCGTTGGCGAGCCAATCAGAACGGGCACGGCGAGGCACCATCGGCGTGGCTTGAAAATGGTTCTCTGCGCCTGATCTCGGAGGGGAACTGGGGCGGGAATCCCGGGCAGAAGCTGGCGGCCCTGGTCTTCACCGCTCCACAAAAGGGCGTCTACACATTAACCGGGAATGTCGTTGCCCAGCGACCGGCCGGCGGGCATCCCTGCTCGGTGGCGCTGATGATCTTCGATGCCACGGAAAAGGGGCATCAAGCCCGCGACTACCGTTTCCGACGGCCTGCCCCCGAGCCAACTGCTATGAACGAGGCGATTTTCCTTGATGCCGGACAGCACTTGGCGCTGGTCCCGCGTCTGCCCGACAATACCAAGGCCACATTTACATTCAGCCAGTTGCTGATCAACTTTGCACCTGCAGGTGCGGCACCGGCGGAGTTCAGCAATGGCGTCCGGCCTGCATTGCCGCTGCCCCCGAGCAAGGACGACAAATCCCCGCGCGTCGTTGTTGAAGGCGAACAGATCGAGTTCCCCGCCGACGCCAATATCATCAACGTCAAGGAAATGGGCGCAAAAGGCGACGGCATGACCGACGACACGGTGGCCATTCAAAAGGCCATCAGCCGCGGCGGGATCGTCTACCTTCCCAACGGCGTTTATCTTGTCAGTGACCAACTGCACTACACCAGCGGCGCACGCGTTCCGTCGCGCACCACGCTTCAGGGCCAGAGCGTCAAGGGCACGTTCATCAAACTCCGCGACCGAACGCCGGATTTCACCGACCCGGGCACTCCGCTGGCGGTGGTGTGGACGAGTCATTTTCCGCCGCAGGCTTTTCAAATTCACGTGCGCAATCTCACCGTACACACCGGCGAGGGGAATCCCGGCGCCATCGGCGTCCAGTTCTATGCCAACAACCAAGGCTCGATCGAAGACGTGCGTATCCAATCCGGCGATGGCGCGGGCCTCTATGGCTTGGATCTGGGTTTCGACAGCGATCAAGGTCCGATGCTGGCGCGCAATATCCGCGTCGAGGGCTTTGACATCGGCGTGCGCTGTGCGCGGCAAACAACGGTCACCACGTTGGAAAACATCAGCGTTGAGGGACAGAAAACCGCCGGCTTCCTGAATGACATGCATTGCGTGGCCATGAGCGGGCTGAACAGCCGGAACCGCTGTCCGGCGTTTATCGCACGTGATTCGGCGGCGTATACCGCATTGATTGATTCGACCATCGTCGGCCTGGGAGATGCGGCACCGGCCGCCATCGTGAACGAAGGAGCGATGTTTCTTCGTGACGTGAAGGTGGAAGGATATAAGCTGGCGGTCCAGAGCAAGACCGCAGGTGAAACCAAGGAGCTGGCGTCGCTTCCGGCGGAATGGACCAGTCATCCGGTGCTGCAGCTCTGGCCGGACACGCCGGCACAGTCGCTCCGCCTGCCGATCAAGCAAGCTCCGGTTTTGCCCTGGGGACCGCTGGAAAATTGGGTTTCGGCCAGAAGTGCCGGAGCCAAGACGGTCGATACCGGCCGGGTTATCCGCGGGAAAGCAGTGACGTATGAGGACTGGACCGATAGCATTCGGCAGGCAATGGCGGCGGGGAAAAGCACGGTTTACTTCCCCAAAGGCAGCTATATCGTCGACGGCACGATCAATGTTCCGGCACACGTGCAACGGATCATCGGGCTGGGAAGCTCATTTGAGCGCGACCGCGGCCGTGTGACTTTTGTCGTCGAGGAAGGCTCGTTGCCTCTGCATTTCGACCGCTGGGATTGGAACTATTCCCACGTGAGGATCCAGCACAAAGGCAAGCGTCCCGTGGTGATTGCCAACACGCTGGGAAGTCACTATCTACCCGAACCCGGCGCCGGTGATGTCTATTTTGAAGACTGTTGCCAGAGCGGAATTGAACTAGTCAAAGGCCAGCACGTGTGGATGCGGCAATTCAATCCTGAATATGGTGACAAGCCCAAGATCATCAATAGCGGGGCGGACTTGTGGATTCTCGGCATCAAGACCGAAGGTTACAGCACGATGATCGTCACCCGCGACGGTGGGCGGACCGAGATCATTGGTGGGATGGCCTACGCCAATCAGGGACACGACGCCGAGGCGCTGTTTATCAACTTTGCACCCTCGTCGTTCACGGCGTCGCTTGGCGAGTGGGTGCTGCGCAGCCAGCGATTCGAGGATATCCTTGTCGAGCAAAAGGGGGATCAGGTTAAGACCCTTCGTTATGACCAGGCCCCCACCCGCGGGGACAAACCCAACGGCAAGCCGCTGGGCGGATACGGTACCAGTTTCAATGTGCCGCTGATGGTCGGCGCGCAAGATGGAGGCCAGAAATGAAATTCAGCAGACTGCTTTGTGCGGCGATTGTGTTGGGATGGATGACCTTAACTGCCGGGACGTTGGTCCGGGCCGAGGCCTATCCCGAAGGTGTGGCGGGCGTGGCTGATTTGCGACACCAGAAAGTGGACGGCAAATCGCTGGCCACGGCTTTAAATGGTCGCAACGTCTCTGTCATTGTCCTGCCCGCCGGCACCATCACGTTGTCCGGCCCGATTGATATTGCCGATGCGCTGGTCGGCCAGGGACGCGGCAAGACCATTCTTCGCATTACCCCTGGAATGGCCAAGAAAGCCCTGCCCGGATCACCAAAATATGGTATTCGTCTGCAGCCCGGCGCGCGGCTTGAGGGAGTGACGCTGGAAATAACAGGCCCCGCCGAAAACGCCACTGGGGTTTCTCTCGGCAATGGTTCATCGCTCATTGATAGCGAGGTTAAAGGCGGAACTGATCTCGACGTCGGCGTGAGGGTGTCGGAAGGCGCTTCCGACGAGGACGAAGCCCCCACGCATGTTCGCGCCTATATCCAGGACGTGCAGATTGAGGGATTTAATGTGGGCATTGGTGCCAGCGGTTCGGCGTGTATTCTGACGGCCGAACGTCTCTCGCTGTCAGGTCAGAAAAACGTCGGGGCGGAGTTCAACGGCGCCTGCGGCGCGCTGCGCAAGCTGTCCGTGACGGGATCGGCCGCTGTGGATATCCGACCCGGCGGCGTCGTGGCCATCGATTCAGCAACATGCAATTCCGGCGCTGCGCCAACCACCCGTCCGGCGATCGTTAACGAAGGCGCGGTGCAGATCCGCAACTTGAAAGCGATCGGATTTGCCTCTGGTGTGACCGGAGGCCCCGCCGGCCCGGAGTTGGCTCGTTTTGACGCGCCTCGGCCGAAGGCGCCTGTCTCGGCGGCGCCACTGGAAGTGGCCGACGTGCCTGATGCGTTTGTGCCTTCGGATCAGGATTGGGCAAATGGAGCTTCCGGGAAGACCGAAGAGTTCACCGTCATGGGCTGGGGCAAGCCGGGGATCATGAACAATGAGATTCCAGCGATCCAGCAGATTGCCGGCACGGGAAAACCGGCGATTTATCTTCCATCGGCCGCCGCTCATCCACTTTTTGGCCAGTTGAAATTGCCCGGCAGCCTGCGCTTGCTGGACGGTATGCGCGGCATGGCCCATCAGGTCTATCACGGCAGTGGACCGATGTACACGGCGAGCATTGAGATCGCCGACGACGGTGCGCCCCTTGAAATCAGGGACTTCCGATTCGATCTGGCCAATGTGACGATTCTGCACACCGGTAAGCGTGCCCTGGTGCTGCGACGTGTCAGCGGATTCAAATACGTGGCCAAACCGGGCGCGGGGACGCTGTTCTTAGTTGACTGCTCGCCGGAGTCGCTGGTTCTAGCCGAGAAACAGTCCTGCTGGGCGCGAAGCCTGAACATGATCAGTTCGCGGGAGACGCTGGTTACGGACAAGGGGGGCAGTTTCTGGGCACTGGGCTTCTGTTCAAGCCGATGGCAAACGCTGGTGCAAGGAGAAATGGGAAGCACGATAGAGATCGTCGGCGGCTTGGCGGTTGCGCGCTCGTGGCGGCCGAAGGAACCGATGTTTAAGCTATCGAATGAAGGGCATCTTTCGGCATTCCTCGGGGAGCAACCCGGCTCGCCGATTGCGTATGAAAGATTGCTGACAGACGAGGCGGGGAAGGTGCTGATTCGCAGAAACGATCTGCCACTTCGCTCGGCCGGCAGTGAGGACCGTGCTGCCGGCAGCAGCATCAGGATTCAAAGATAAGGGCCAGTCGCTGTCATACAATATTTTCCTTTCTAGCCTAATCCTCCGGCGGCTTCTCGTCGGGTGCCGTTGCTGAGGGTAAAGTCGTAGGCAGGAGCGGCGTGGCGGAGAATTTGGAAAACGGCTTCTGCGGGGCATCTGTCCCCGACTTTTGATAGCCGACATAGAGCGGCAGCATCGCGCCAGTAGCCCGCGAAGGGGCGTCCGGCTTGTTCAGATACCGGGTCTCTCCCTTGCGTGTTTCCTTGATGATTGTCTGGTAGGGGTGTTTGTTGTTGTTGGTTTCCCCCATCACGAGCGAAACCGACGAGTCCTCGTTGACGAACATTGGGTCCATTTTTTCCTTAGTGGTCGAGTAGTTGAAGCCGCCGTCAACCTGGGTCTTGCCGCCGTTTTTTGTGTGGATCAACGAGCCTCCGCGCTCGGTCTTGAGACCGAGGATCCAGAGATTTCCCCCGTCGTTGAGGATCTTGACCCCGAGGTTTTCCGGGTTGATCTGGCGCGCCCAGACGTTCTGTCCGTGGAATTCGTATCCTCCACTCACCACGTCTTCGAGAAAAACGTCGCCCTTCGCGCCGGGCTTCCCGGTCACCCGGACCTGGCCGCTTTTGACGACGAGGGTGCGTGAGGACGCCTGCTCGATGCCGGGCGAATCGATCCGCTCAAAAACAACGACCGGGGCTTTGCCGTCCTCCAGAATCCAACCCGCGTCCCCGCCTTGGGTAAGACTTGTGAGACGGCCCTTTGCACCGATGATTCGGCGGACGTTGTTCCGGATGATCACCTTTCCACCCATGAAAAACCACCCGTTCGGAATACACACCGTCGTCGCCCCGGAGTCGATGGCTTTCTGGATCGCCGCCGTCACATCCTTCTTGGCTTTCCGGTCGCTTGCCACGGCGCCAAAATCGGTGATCACCGCCCACGTTTTCGGATCATCCCAAGGCACCTCGGGCGTCTCTCTGATCTCGAGGCCCAGCGCTTTTGGGGGCGAGGGGAAAACGGAGAGTGGGTCGTGCGAAATAAACTCATTGATCGGGCCGCTTTCGAGTCCTTTCTTGTTCCCGGAATCATTCCTGACGGATTCTTTGTATCCGGTGACGGCGATATTGCGACCGTAAAAAGTGCCGCCTTCCTTGATCTCGATCGCGGGCAAATCCGTCGCCGCTTCGGTGCCCTTCAGCTCCGAGTCGATCAGGGTCACCATGGCCCCGGGCCCCACGGACACCGCTGTGACCGCGTTCTCCGAATGGAGGCCTCTGATGCTAAACACCTGCCCCGCGATGAGGAGTCCGGCCTTTTTCTGCCCTCTCACTGTCAGATGCTCGACTGTCTCGCTGTTAACGGATCGCGCGACCCGGACGCCGTAGTCGAATCCTTCGACCGTGACATCCTTGACGAGCAGCGGCCCGATCTCATCGGCATACGCGAAGTCAATCCCACAGACGCCCTGTCCGTCCCCGGAGCGGATGAGCAGGTGCCGCATGCACCCTTGGTTGTTGGCCATAAACTGGACGCCGACCGCTCCCGGATTCCCTTTGCCGGTGTCGAAGGTCAGGTTTCGGACTTCATTTCCAAACCGCTGGGCCGGCGGCATTCCCGTCAGAATCATGCCCTGGCTCTTCGCCGGATCGCCAAAATCGGGGCACTGGTCCTGCAGTTTCAGAATGGTTCCCTCCCGACTTTCCCCCTGTAGGGTGGTCCTCTTCATGCTGGCTCCGCCGGTGGGCCATTTGAGGCGCTTCGAGATCCGATAGGTTCCCTTGGGGAGGTAGACGATCTTCCACCCGTTGGGGAAAGCGCTCAGCGCCGCCTGCAGCGCCCCGGTTGAGTCGGTCTTTCCCGTGGGGTCGGCGTTGTAGGGGGCTTTCGTGACATCGACAACCCCGGCCTTCTCAGGAAAAACCACGGGATAAGGCTCTTGCGTGGCGGCCGGTGATGCCGAAAATGCGGTGCCAGGGAGGATCGGACTCAAGCTGAGGGAAAAGACGAGACAAAGGGTAAGACAGGGGAAGCGGTTCAACATTCGTTTCACCTCTGGTGTTAGTTTTTCATTACCTGAAGACGAAGCTGCTCAAAAGGGGAAGATTGAAAGCACCTGGCTCTTCATAACCTTTCGCCTCTTCGCTTCGCGCTCGGAAGCCGATACCCGCCGCGGCATGGCGGAAAGCGCCCCGGGACACATCCGGAATTTACCAACAGCACTCAGAAAGTGCCGGCAACCAACGCAGACCAGCGAATCGTTGGATGCTTCCTGACAGAAATGAAATTACAGGTTAGTAACTAACATCAATCTTGCTCTGCCATTTGGATGGAACACCAGGATTAAGAAACAGGCCCGATTCCCAGGTGACATGCCCGTCGGCGAACAGATAATTCGATCCCTTGCTATGGACCTGTAAATTATACCAACTTGGCCAGAACGTACTTGACACACCGGCTCTCCGGGAACTGTCGCTACGGGACTCGAACAAAATCAATTTTTCAGCCGACCTTTTCACTTTATTCGGCTTGACATAGCGATCAGAGTTGTAATCTCCGCCGATGCCCATGGGGCTGGAATCGGTGTAGGCCATGGAATAACAATAGTGTTCCGCCGCACCTACCCTGGGAATCATCGTCGGACAATAGAGCCGGGCGTTGGGTCCAAGACTTCGTCCGATGTTGTCCGAATCGTTTATGAGCCTGGCGTCTTGAAGTTGTGTAAACCACGACTGCTGCACATCGCCGGTCCGCCGGCATTTGGGATAGACCTTATACTGCTGGGTATACATCAAGAAAAGGATGCCCGCCTGGCGCAGATTACTGGCACAAACAACTGATTGCGCCGTTGCCCGGGCCTTATTCAAGGCCGGAAGCAGGATGGAAATAAGAACGGCGATGATCCCGATCACAACCAGGAGTTCGACAATGGTAAATCCGCGAAAGCGTCGCATAGATTGCTCCTTTCTGAGGGCGCCAGACGGCTGAGGCCGAGCGGTCTCAAAGTCGCCGGGGACGGCGAAGCGCCAGGGGCATCAGACTCAAACTAAGAAGAGCG
This sequence comes from Tepidisphaerales bacterium, assembly GCA_038234815.1. GTDB lineage: Bacteria > Planctomycetota > Phycisphaerae > Tepidisphaerales > Tepidisphaeraceae > JBBQSU01. Next base: position 8,996 of record JBBQSU010000009.1, read on the forward strand.
AGTGTCGCTGGTTCAGGAATCAGAACGGCTTGGCCGGTAAGCGCCAAATTATCGAAGTAGAAACCTGCATAGGCGCTGGCGCTAATTGTGTTGGAAGTGGACCCTCGATCGTAGGCGTAAATCCGGAAAGTGATGGCAGCGGTGACGTTTTGAAAATCCGTGCCAGCCAGCGAAACAGTCGCCGAGGAGAAACTATTTGCTGTCGTACCAGCGCGTCCAAGAGTGGTGGTGAAATCAGTCGCCTCCGCGTCACTACGGACGAAGAAGGCGATGCCGTTGGAGCTACCCGTGGTTCCGATGGCGAAGTCGAAACTGAGGTTGGACAAATTGAGCTTATATCCGCCAGCAGGTGTGATGCTAAACGCGTAGTAGTCGTTATTGGTAACCGAATCCGCTTCAGTAGCGGCGAAATTTTCGCCGAAAAAGTTTCCGGTAGACGCCCCACCCGTCGTGTTCCTGTTGGTCACATTTCCATATGTGTCACCGATGCCAGGTGCGGAATTCCCGCCAAGGAGCACGCCTCCGCCCGCGGCTCGATAGCTTACGGCCAGACCATTGCCGGTGACGCTGTTTGCCGTCGAGTTAGTGTCGGCATCCGTGGACGCCGCTGAATTTCCGGTGAAAGGGTACTGCGCCAGGATCGCGGCTTGGGCTAATGATGCGGCACCAAGTGACAACGCCGCTCCACTGAGAATGAGAGTTGACTTGAACATAAGCTCCTCCAATCAGACAGGCGTCCCCGCCGAGGCGGGCGGCGCGCAACTTTGCCCCGCTTCCATTTGGAAGTGGACCTCACGCGGGGGCAATTGACGTGATGGGTTTTTAATCTTTTCAGTAAGCATGGCTGCGGCCAGCCGTCCCAACTCGTAGTGGGGGACCACCAGGGTAGTAACCACGATGCCGGGCGTCGTGTCCTTGGCATCGTCGAAAATGACGACGGAAAGATCACGGGGAACGGAAAGGCCAAGGGTGGCAGCGGCAAAGATAAGGGGGCCGCCGGTAGCGCGGCTGTAGGCGACGACCGCAGAGGGGCGGTCGGATGACGAGAGCCACTGGCGGGCGGCGACGAGCCGGTCGGCGTAAAGGGTGGCCTGTTGCATCGCGCGGGGCTGGAGGCCGGCGGCACGCATGGCCTGCTCGTAACCGGAACGGCGGGCGTCGGCGCTATAGTGCGGCTCGGCGGCCTCGGCGGTGACGGCCCGACCACCATGGGCGAAGTCGGCAAAAGCGATATGGCGATGGCCGAGGTTCAGCAGATGCTGGGTGGCGGCCCGGCCCGCGCCTTCGTCGTCGGGACGGACGCAGTCGGCATCTTGCCTGGAGTTAATCCAGACTGAAGGCAATCGGTATCTACGGACTAGCTCGAGCATGGCCGATGGGATATGGTCGGTGTAGTCGATGAGCAGACCATCGCTGTTGCTCGTGCGGAGAAGTTTCGGGACGAACCCATCGCTGGAAAGTTTTTCGTCGGGGAGTTTGGCAATCTGCAGGGTCAGGTCACGCGTGGCCAGTTCATCCTGGATTCCATCGAGCAACTGAGAAGGCAGATAGCTCCGCGATCCCACCGCGCTAAGAAGAAGCGACACGGTTCCGAACCGGCCGGTGCTCATCGCCGCGGCCGCCCCGTTGGGACGGTATTTCAATTTCGCAGCGACCCTGCGAATTTCATCCGCCCGGCGGGTGGCACTTTTCCAAACCATTTTCCCATCGCCGGCCAAAACCCGCTGGACCGTGCGCACTGAAACACCCGTTTCAGTGGCAACTTGTTTAACCAAGGTTTCGATGGCAAGTGCCATGCTTTTCATCCAGTTCTCTAGTGTCGTCGGTGCCAATTTGACGCCGACGACATAATAGTATACCCTTTTCTCTGTTTCCTGCAAGAAAAAACTGCATTTCGAGATGAAATACTGAAAATCATCCTTTATACGTTATTTAGGAAGACTTACCGGAACCGGAAGTCAGGCAGTTCCTGTTATATATGAAGTGGACGCATTCTCTATCGGAGGTGGTCGGGCTGGGGCGACGCCGCTTTTTCCGATTCCAGATCAGGAGCAGGCGCAGAAACCGGGGGCAGGTCCGGTTTCCAGAACATTTGCGCGTTTCCGTCGACTAAAGGCCCGTCTTAACGGGGATTTTATGGCTGGCGGTTGCAGGAGTGGAGGTGTCCCGGTTCTTGCGGCGCGAAATGGGTTTTCACCTTTTTGGTTCGAGGGTGGCGTCGGTGGGCAGGCGGGGTTGGTGGATGTCCAGTTCCTGCTTGCCGGTGATCAGGCGGGCCTCGAGGTTGTGGAATAAATAATCATAAATCCATCCCATCATCACAAACAGCTTGCTGCGGAAACTGATGAGGAATGACAGATGCACGAGGCTCCAAAGCAGCCAGGCGAAGAAACCCGAGAATTTCCAGCCTTTGATCTCGGCGACGGCGCGGCTGGTGCCGATCGTCGCCATCGTCCCCTTGTCCCGATACTCAAACACCGGACGATCGCCGGATTTAAGCTTCCCGGAAACTTCATCGGCGATGATTTGTGCGACGAATTTGCCCATCTGCATGGCCGCAGGGGCCAGGCCGGGCACGGTTTGGCCGGTTTTTGCGTCCTTGGCCGCGGCGGCGTCGCCGATGACGAACACACGGGGGAATCCGGGGATCGACAAATCCGGCTGCACGACCACGCGGCCGCTTCGCTCCTGGGGCACGCCCAGTTCCTTCAGCACCGGCGATGCTTCGACCCCCGCGGCCCAGATGATGTTTTGCGCTTCGGTCAATTGATCGCCGACCCAGACGCCCTGCTTGTCGATATTGGTCACCCGGCAATTCAGTCGCACTTCCACGCCCATGCCTTCGAGGTCGGCCTTAGCCTTGTCGCTGAGCGATTCGGGGAACGTGGGCAACAGCCGATCGGCGCCCTGCACTAAAATGACCTTCGCCGTGCTGGTGTCGATGAAGCGGAAGTCGCGCTGGATTTCCTCGACGGCGATTTCTCTTATCGCGCCGGCCATTTCCACACCGGTTGGCCCGCCGCCCACCACGACGAAGGTGAGGTGTGCCCGCCGCGCCGCCTCGTCGGCTTCATATTCCGCGGCTTCATAGGCCAGCAGGATGCGCTTGCGGATGGACAACGCGTCGTCCACCGTCTTCAGCCCCGGGGCCAGTTCCTGCCACTGCTCATTACCGAAATAGGAATGCGTCGCCCCGCAGGCGACAATGAGGTAGTCATAATGCACCCTGACGCGTCGCGAGCCGACGATGCGGTTGGGCAGATCGAAGTGTTCCACTTCGGCCATGGCGACGATGACATTCTTCTGCTTGCGGAAGATTCGGCGAATAGGATAGGCGATGTCGGCCGGTGAAAGGCCCGCGGTCGCCACCTGGTAGAGCAGCGGCTGAAACAGGTGATAGTTGTGCTTGTCGGCGATGATGATTTCGACGTTGGCCTTGGCCAGTCGCCGCGCCGCGGCCAGTCCCCCGAAGCCTGCGCCGACAATAATCACCCGGGGGATTCTTGCCGTTTCGGCCATGCCGGGATTGTAGGCAGCGGGCCGAAGCCCGTGCGGCTATTCGTCGTCGGAATCGTCGTCTTTTTCCACCGCCGGGGCCTTGGCGCGCTTCGGTGGCCGGCGCTTGGGGCCGGAAGAGCGCATCATTGCCTGCCAGAATTCGGCGCCGGTGAGCACAACACCGGTCGCCTTGGTAAACTCTTTCATCGCTGCGTCAAATTCGTCGCTATAGGGCAGCACTTTGGTGCCCTTGGCGAAGCGGGGGAGAAGCGCTTTGAGGGTTTTCAGCTGTTCTTCGGTGAGCTTGGTGGCCGGGGCTTCGGTCGCGGCGTTGCCACCACTTCGGGTGTATTTCAGGAGGGCGGCAAAGACCTGTTCGCGCTCGGCGTTTTTGAAGGTTCGATCCTGGAATCCCTGCCAAAGCGTTTCGAAGGCTTCGGAATAGGGCAATTCGTCGCGGGCAACCCCGGCGGCGTCGTAAAGTTCCTGAAGGTGTTCCTGGTCGATCGAGCTAAGTTTCACCGGCAGTCTCATGCGTGGCTCCTGAATAAGGTATGGATTGTAATGGCAACCCGCGTCGCTGGCTACGGGCAGGGAAGAAGAATTCCGCATAACATTTGTGGTATTTTTGGTAAGCCGATCGGTTATTTTAGGGATATGTGGTATCGGGACGCGAGCAAATCGGCTTGGATCGAGGCCATCACGCATCTAGAGATGGATGCCGATCTGGCGAAAGTCATCGAGCGGGTCGGGCCGTGCGTGCTACAGGCGCGCAAGGATTATTTTGTCGTTCTCTGCCTGGCAATTTTCAACCAGCAGATCGCCCTGAAGACCGCCGAGACGCTTTTCAAGAGGTTCTCGGCGAATTTTCCGTCCCGACGGCCGACGCCGGCATCGGTTGTGGCCTATATCAATTCCGCCGACGAAGCCACGCTGCGCCATTGTGGGCTGTCACGACAGAAACGCGCCTATATTCTCGACCTTGCGGGGCATTTCCTGTCCGGCAAGATCAACACCCGCAAGCTGCGCGGCATGACCGACGACGAAGTGGCAGAAGCGCTGATGAGCGTCAAGGGCATCGGCCGCTGGACCGCCGAAATGTTTCTCATCTTCTCCCTGAATCGGCCCGATGTCTTTCCCGTCGATGACCTGGGCTTGCGGCGGGCGATGAAGGGACTGATTCTATCCCGCGACTATCCTTCGACCACGCGTATGCTCCGCCGGGCCAAAGCCTGGCAGCCCTGGCGCACTATTGCTACCTGGTATCTCTGGCGAGGCCTGGAGCCTATCGGGTAAAATCCCCAATTATATGTCGGCAATCTCATCGTATGATTGTTTGCTTGTGATCCGTTGCGGAGTTCGATGCTTATGAACCAAAAGCCCCGACGCACCGTTCCCGTGCGTCACTATTTTCTGCTGCTGGTCATCGGCGTGCTGTTCCCAGTGGTGGTGTTCTCCACTTTCGCCGTCTGGCAGCTAGCCAACGAAAATCGGGCGGTGGTTGAACGAAGGTTACTTCGCTCGGCCACCGATTTGTCCGTTGCCGTAGACCGGGAACTGACTGGTACGCTGCGCGCCCTGACGGCATTGGCCCGGTCCGAAGCCCTTGAAAATGGCGACCTGCATACCTTCCGCGAGGAAGTCGATCGAACCGTCAAAGTCAATCCCAGTTGGGCTTCGGCGATCGTTTTCTCACCCGACGGCCAGATGTTGATGGACACCGCCTTGCCCGAGGGGAGCCAGCTTCCGCGGGTGGTCGAGACCGAAAGTTTCGATCGTGTGATTAAGACCCAAGGCCCGGCGGTCGGGCGGATGCTTCGCGCCGGCCCGGATAATGCCCTGGCTATCCCCCTGCGCGTTCCCGTCCTGAAAAGCGAGAAGGTCAAATACGTCCTGACGATGATCGTGCGCTCCGAGAGCATGTCCGACCTGCTCTCCAGAAGCTCAAGGGCCGGGGATGAATGGATACGCGTGGTGGTGGACGCCGCCGGAACGGTGGTGGCGCAAACGCGCGGGGCCGAGCAATTCGTCGGCCAGACGGCCCCGCCCAGCTTCCTGGCCGGCATCCGCGATCGTTTCGAAGGTGTTTTTCTCGATGCCTCACTAGACGACGAGCCGGCCTACGTCATTTTTAGCAAAAGCAATCTCGGGGGCTGGGCAACGGGTATCATCGTTCCGCGAGCCGTGCTGGATGCACCGGCGCGCGTCTCTTTTATGCAACTGGCGATCGGTGGGATCGGTGCCACCCTGTTGAGCGCGCTGGGCGCGGTGCTGCTATCGCGGCGGGTGGAAACCGGGATTCGCTCGGGCGTCACTGCGGCCGAAGTGCTGGCGCACGGACAGATGCCCCACCCCGAGCCGTCGGGCGTCACCGAGGTGGCTCAATTGCACGAAGCCCTCACCCGCGCCGCGGAACTGCTGGCCCTCCGTGAAGACGAGCGCAACCAAAGCCTGGAGCGCGCCCGCACGGCCCGGGCCGAGGCCGAGGCCGCCAGTGCATCCAAGGACCACTTCCTGGCCGTCCTGTCCCACGAGCTGCGGACCCCGTTGACGCCGGTCGTCTCCGCTGTCCACCTCATGGAATCCGACCCGGCCCTCACCCGCGAGCAACGCGAACTGCTGGCGATGGTCCGACGAAATGTCATGCTCGAGGTGAAGTTAATCGACGACATGCTCGACCTGACGCGCGTGGAACGAGGCAAGCTGGTGCTGGACATGGCCACGATCAACCTGCATACCAAACTCCATCACGTGCTGGAAATCTGTGCGCCGGACATTCTGGCCAAACACCAGCACATCAAGATGGAACTGGGCGCCGACGACGCACGCCTCCGCGGCGACGGCGCGCGCATCCAGCAGGTCTTGTGGAACCTGCTGAAGAACGCGGTGAAATTCACGCCCGCAGAGGGCACCATTTATATCCGCACGCGGCGCAGTTCCGATGATTCGATGGTCGAACTGGAGATGCAGGATACGGGCATCGGCATCGAGGCGTCGGCGATCGGGCGCATCTTCGAGGCGTTCGAACAGGCCGCGCCCCATGTCACCCGGCAGTTCGGCGGGCTGGGCCTGGGCCTGGCCATCAGTCAGACCATCGTGCGTATGCATGGCGGAACACTGACCGTGCAAAGCCAGGGCCTGAGCACCGGCAGCACCTTCACCTTGCGTCTCCCGGCGCCCAGGCTGGAGGAACTTAAAACCCTCGAACTGGCAAACCACGCCGCCCCGGCTTCCAACAAAGGCTCCGGGCGATTGCTCCTCGTCGAAGACCACCGCGACACGGCGCGCATGATGTGCCGCCTGCTCAAGGGCTATGGATATGAAGTCCACCCCGCCCACGACATTGCCGAAGCCCTCCGCCTCGCCGAAGAACAGCAATTTGACCTGGTCGTTTCCGACCTGGGCCTGCCCGACGGCAGCGGATATGAACTGATGCAACAGCTAAAGGCGCGACATCAGATTCCCGGCATCGCGCTCAGTGGATATGGCATGGAGGAAGACGTGCGCAAAAGCCTCGCGGCCGGATTTTCCGAACACCTCACCAAGCCGGTCGATTTCCATCGCCTGGAAACCACGCTGCACCGGCTCACCAGCCAAACGTCTGCTTCAAATACAGATAAATCAGAGACATGAGCGACACGATCACGCTGGCCCATAGGGTGATCTTCAAAATGCGGATGCGGTTGGCGATTTCCTTGTCGCGCCACTCGGCCAGCCGGTGGTCGATCTCATCGAGCTTGCGATCGATCCGGGATTCAATCTCGTCCAGCTTTCGATTCAGATACTGATCGGCGGATTTTTTAATTCGCCCGGCGATTCCTCCGAATATCCCGCTTTCCTCGATGTCTTCCTTGATGCTGGCCTCCCGGGGCGGATGGGTGGCGCTTGGGCCGGATGCCTGCCCGGCAGCGCCAGGCCCCGGTGGGACGTATTGATACGTCTCCTCGTCCTCGCCGATCATGTTCGACACGATCGACCCCAACAGCGCCCGCCGCTTGCGGTTCAGCTTGGTGAAGACCCCCTCCTGTTTTTTCAGTTGCTTGATAAGGATGGGGACCTGCTCGTCGTCGGTCACGCGCAAACCGCGCATCCGGGCCAGCACGATCAATCCCCGCTGCGAAAGCCCGGCAAAACGCATCGAGCGCACCAGGGCGATTTCGTGGGCCAGGGCCTCGCGGGTGGCGCTGATCGACACCGGCCTTCTGGCCCAGCGCACCACGTCCAGCATGGCCTCGCGGTCAAGCCCGGCGATCATCTGCCTGCGGTCGTGAATGGCCGCCACCAACGCTTGGCGCGTGCGGTGGCAGGTGGGATCGATCCCAAAGGTTTCGGCCAGCGCCTCGAGTTCATCCTTCGGCAAATCCGCCATCTGACTTGGTAGCGCGGCCGACGGCCCGGATTCCACCCTGGCCAGTTCCCTCCCCGATTGTCTCGCTTCACCAGCCATTGAGCGCCTCGCCAATATCCCACATCAGATGATGTGCCCGCCAAAGAATGCAAAACGTGACACTCAGCAGCAAACACACCAGCACGTCGCCCCAGAAGGTACTGAACTTCAGCCGCAAACCCTGAACGATCACATAACGCCTCAGCATCCCGATGTATTTGTCGCGGCCCATCAGCCACACATACCAGCCCCACAACGATTGCACGGTAATGACCGTGGCATAGATCGTGGCGACCCAGGCCAGGGTGTAGCGAAAGAAGTTAAACAGATCGATCCGCGGCAATCACTCTTCCTCGGCCTCTTCGTGGTCCAGCGCCTTGCCCCCAAACAACGCCGTGCCGATGCGCACCATCGTGCTTCCTTCGGCAATGGCCAGTTCAAAATCATCGCTCATTCCCATGCTCAGATGGCGAAATCCCGCCCCGCCCATCTTCTGCCACTTCATTTCTTCAAAAACTTCGCGGGTGCGGGCGAACGTATGACGAATTTCGGCTTCTGGCGCGCCATACGCGGCCATGGTCATCAGGCCGGTCAGTTGCACGTTGGGCATGGAGACGATCTGTTCGGCCAAATGCACCGCCGCCCCGACCGCCACGCCGGATTTCTGTCCCTCTTCACTGGCATTGAGTTGCATCAGCACGGGGATTTTTCGGCCCAGCTTGGCCCCATGCGCGTCCAGTTCTTCACCCAGACGCAGGCTATCGACGCTGTGAATCAGGCTGACCAGCGGCAAAAGAGCCTTGATCTTGTTCCGCTGAAGATGCCCGACCAAATGCCAACGGAGGTGCTTGGCGACGGCGGCGTCGCCGGCGGCCAGACGCCGGGAGTGAAACTCGTTCAACTGTGCCGCCCGCTGGGTAAGCTGCTGCACCCGGTTCTCCCCCACGTCGCCGACACCCAGTTGCAGCAGTTCACGGATCTGCTCCGGTGCGGCGGTCTTGGTGACGGCCACCAGCATCACCTCCGCAGGCTCGCGCCGGGCCTTGGCGCAGGCACCAGCGATCCGCAGCATCACGTCGTCGAGTTTTTCCGCCAGGGGCGATTTCTTGGCCAAGATCACTACTCCTTCAAGGTCAGCAATTTCCAGGATTATAGAGACTCCGCCCCGGGAACGGTATCAGACCGCCCCCGAGGAGGCGCATAATCAAAATAGGGGTGACGTCTGCGCGACAGCCAAAGTAGTGCGCCAATGGACGCCAATTCGCGATGATTCCTGATGTGGTAATATTTCTGATAACCGAAGACATTATCATCACTTATGAAAAGTCGCACAGCGCATAAGTGTAGCAAATTCAGATTTTCGTACATGGGGGAAACCGGGTCCATGCGGCACGGCATTTTTCAGCACGTGGATGCGCCGGAGTTGGCGTTGTGAATCGCACCTGCGGTTCGTACACTCGTGCCTGGTCAGAGGCGCCATGGCTTACACCGTTCTTGCTCGCAGATACCGCTCAAGCACGTTCGATGAACTCATCGGGCAGGAACACATTGCGCAGACACTTAAGCGGGCAATCGAAACCGGCCGGCTGGCCCATGCCTATTTGTTTTGTGGGACGCGCGGCACGGGCAAGACTTCGATGGCGCGCATCCTGGCCAAGTGTCTGAATTGCAGCGCCAACGACGCGCCCACCACTCAGCCGTGTGGGAAATGCACTTCATGCCAGGCGGTCGCCAGCGGGCAGGATTTGGACGTGATCGAGATCGACGCCGCAAGCAATACCGGTGTGGACGACGTGCGCGACATCATCTCCAACGCGCAGTTTCGGCCCGCGCGCTCGCGGTTCAAAATCTACATCATCGACGAAGTGCACATGCTCAGCAAAAACGCGTTTAACGCGCTGCTGAAGACGCTGGAAGAACCGCCGGAGCATGTGAAATTCATCCTGGCTACGACCGAGCCGGAAAAAGTGCTGCCCACGATTCTATCGCGGTGCCAGCGGTATGATTTCCGCAACATTCCCACGCGGGAAATTGCCGGGCACTTGCAGGAAATCTGCAAAAAGGAGTCGATCGCAGCCAGCGAGGACGCGATCTTCCTGGTGGCCAAGGCCGGTGCTGGTTCGATGCGCGACGCCCTGTCGCTGCTCGATCGGCTCTTGAGCATTGGCGAGAAGGAACTGAATGTCGGGATGATCGAACAATTACTGGGGCTGCCCAAGAGCCAGTTGGTGTTTGAGCTGGCCGAAGCCATCGGTGACGGCGACGTGAAAGCCACGCTGGAGCGGGCAGAGAAGATGATCTCCGGCGGATTGTCTGCCGATGCGCTGCTGGCGGCGCTGATCGACCACCTGCGGAACGTGATGATCCTGCGTGCCTGCGGGGCCGAATCGCGCCTGGTGGAGGTGCCGGGATTAAGCCCGCGTGATTTGCAGGCACAGGCGCAGAAGTTTGACCCTGCGGCACTGGTGCAGGATATCGCTATTTTGTCGGAAGTTCGGCGGCAGGTGCGGGCCAGCCAGGCCGGACAGGCGCTGCTGGATGCGACGCTGGTGCGCCTGGCGATGGCAGATCAATTCAGTTCCATCGGAGCGCTGGCGGCCCGGGTGGGAGCCTTGCCTGGCGAAGGCCCCTCCGAAAAAAAAAAGCCTGAACTGACCAGCATCGGGGCAGTTCATACGGGCCTCCGGGATGAATCTGCCGAATCCACGGAATCGGACCAGGTAGGGGAATCTGCTGAAGAACCAGTGATGCCCGAGCCTTCAGCCGAACCCGCCGAGAGCGCTGACGACGCCCTGCCGGCGGTGGGGAGAGTTTGGGACGAGGGGAAGAAGCGGTCGTTGAGCGAGATTTTCAAGCGGACTGAACCGAGCCGGGTCGAACCGGCTCGCGCCGAACCGGCCGTGGCATCGAACATCGCCGCCGTGGGCGACGGCGAGTACGCAGGGGTTTGGTCGCGCTTACTTGGCCGGGTGCGCGCCGAGGCCCCGCCCATGGCCGGCTTTTTAACCGGTAGTGAGCTGGTGAGCGTGGATGACGCGCAGGTGAAGGTGCGATTTCCTAATCCGTCGGCACCGAAATATTTCGAGGCCAATGGACGGCGAGAGAAATTGAGCGCGCTGGTATCGGAAGTGATGGGCCGGCCGGTAGGCGTGAGTTTTGAGGTGGCGGCGCGGTCGGCCGAGGCGACGCCGACAGAAGCCCCGGCTGAAGCGGCACCGGCGATTCGGCCGAATCGAGCGCCGCCCATGACCAGGGCACCCGAAACCACGGCTCCAGCGAGAATCGAAGCGTCAAACGACATCGTAGTGACGGCTGAGTTGCGTGAAGAACTGTCGCATGACCCGCTGGTGAAGGCCGTGATGGAGCGGCTGGGCGGGACAATTATTAAAGTGGAGAAAGCAGATGTTTGATGGACTGAAGAACATGGGCAATATGTTTGAGATGATGAAGAACGCCGGTGCGCTAAAAGCACAAATGCAGCAAATGCAGGAAGAATTGGCCAGCAAGGCGTTTGAGGCCGATGCCGGCGACGGGCGTGTGGTGGCGCGGGTGAACGGCAAAATGCAGCTGGAGGAGCTGCGCCTGGACAAGGATCGGTTGGATTTGTCTAACACCGACATGCTCGAAGACATGATCGTGCTGGCGGTGAATGCCGCGCAGGCGCAGGCCGCGACCGAGATGAAAACCCAGATGGAAAAGATCACCAAGGATTTGGGCCTTCCGCCGGGGTTGATCTAATCCGGTGGGCATGGAATAGAGAGCACCGAGAGTTGGGAGCAGAGAGATGGCGTTGCAATCGGTTCAATCATGGGCGACAGCCCGGCTCATTGATGGCGTTGCCCTTGCGGCGGCGATCAAGGCTGAGGTGAAGGTGTCGGTGTCTCGGTTGCGCGCTCAGGGCCGGCAAGTTCACTTGACGGCGATACTGATGGGGGCAACGCCGTCGGCGGAGTTATATGCCCAGCGGCAAGGCGAGGCGTGCAACGCGCTGGGCATCGGCTATACCCTGTTGAAACTGCCCGCCGACGCATCAATGCGCGACGTGAAGTCGGCGATTCGGCGGCTCAATGAGGATGCGACGGTGACCGGCATCATGATGCACCTGCCGCTTCCAGAGCATCTGGACGCCCCGCGCCTGCAATTCGAGATCGACGTGGTGAAAGACGTCGAAGGCGTCAACCCGGCGAACATCGGATATGTCGTTTACGGTCACACGCTGATTGCCCCGAGCACGGCGCTGGCGGTGGTGGAATTGATAAAGAGCACGGGGATTGAACTCCGCGGGGCCGAGGCCGTGGTGGTCGGTGCCAGCCAGATCGTGGGCAAGCCCGTATCGCTGCTGCTGACCGAACAAATGGCCACGGTGACCACCTGCCACATCGCCACGCGGGATTTGACGGCGCACACCTCGCGGGCGGATATTCTGGTGGTGGCGGTGGGCAAGCCCGGGCTGATTACGGCCGATCATATCAAGCCCGGCGCGGTGGTGATCGACGTGGGGATTAACCGGCTGAAGCAGGCCGACGGCACAACCCGCACGGTGGGCGACGTGGCGTTTGACGCCGTTCGGGCCAAAGCGTCGCACATCACGCCCGTGCCCGGTGGCGTGGGGCCGATGACGGTCGCTATGCTGATGAAGAATACGGTGCGCAGCGCAGAAATTCTGTTTGCCGGATAACCGCGCGGGCAATGGGCATTGGCCCGCCCCTGTTAGTCAACGGCAAATTTCGGATTCAGCCGAGCGTGTAGGATTTCGTCAGTTGTCATTTTTCGGGAGTAACTATGCCCGAGTCATCGAATTCTTCGCAGCTTGCGCCCGCGGGCCTGGCACCGGGAATGACCTTCCTGCGCCTGATGGGGGTGAACTACGTCCATGTAACCACCGGCGACGGCGGGGACATGTATGTAACCGAGCACGGCCTGCCATTTATCGAACATATTCGGCCGGAAAACTGGTATGAGCCACAATGGTTTAAGGCCAATCGTGTGGCTTTGCATGGAACGGGCACGGTGTATCGGTTGCCGACCCGGCGGCTGGAGGGATCGCGTCCGCGGCAGATCGAGCTGGTGGTGAAGTGGTCGCGGGTGGGGCAGGACGTGCCGCTGGACACGTTCACGATGAATAAGGCCATCAACGCCGATTTCAACACACCGTTCGAGGAATTTTCGCTGCTCGAAGAACTGCGCGCCGGCCACTACGGCCCGAAGGACCTGCGGATACTCACGCAAAAACCGCTGGCGATTTACGCCCCGCCCGAGCGCATGCAGTTGTGGCAGACGGGCCGCTCGCGGTCGAAAATCACGAGCAAGCTGGCGCGGCATTCGAGCGTCGAGATCGACATCCTGCGCTCGTACATCATGCTCTTCGGGTGGATTAAGGGCAGCGACGCGGTCGACGCGGCCAAGATGGGCCTGCTACGGGGTTCGGACCAGACCGAAGCAATGAAGTCGCTGACGCTTTGGGTTATGGACGAGCTGAACGCCAAGGGTTTCACGGTGGCCGATCACAAGCCGACGCACGCGATCCTGCGCGTCCGGCACGACGGGCTGGTGCGACGAAGATCGGGGAAGGTGCGCTACGCGATCGTCGACTACGAACTGCTGGCGCGCACTCCCGAACACGAGCGGGCCGTCGGCGACGCCGGGCGAAGTTTATACCTGACGCTTCAGCGCGATCGATTTAATCCGCCGGCCGATCTACAAATGCCCCCCCACCTGCGGCCGATCAAAATGCTGGGGGCGGATTACATTTTCGGCCGGGCCGAAAGCACCGGCGGGCAACTGTGGGTGGTGGGCAAAGACCCCAGGCTTTTCGAATTCTTTCTTCCCGAGCGATGGCGAAGCAAGCAAACCGCGTTGTCGGCATCGGGCCGCACGTGGTATGTGCGCACCAAGGACATGGTGCATCTGGTCTGGAAGGTTGCCCGGGTGGGCGATCTGCCCGTGGGCGATATCAATGACGAACGATATCGCAAAAGGCTTGAACACGGATACAACACGCCGTTTGAAAAATTCGCCATGGCCCTGGAGCTTGAGCGTGCCGGCGTGCCCACCGTCCATCCGCGGGCCATTTACATCACCGGGCAGCAGGATTCAGCCAGCGATGAACCGGACGACCGACGCTTCCGGCAGTATCGAGAGCACCTTGCTCCCGACGGCTCGCCGGTGCTGGCGCCCGGGCATGATTTCGTCACCATCTGGGGCTATTGGCGCGGCTACGAGGACGCGCAAGCGCCGACTGCGGAAATCAATTGGAGCCCCATCGGCGCCGGGCAGGCCAATCAGAAGGGATTGATTACCAACGCGGAACTGGCCGATCTGCTCGATCGCCACGCCCAGCACCTGCACGCGGCGGGATTTGAGGACCTAAACCTCGGGCCGGATCATGTGCTGCTCACGTTCATCCCCGGTGGAGATTTCCAGCGGGATGTAACCCGGAAATTTTCGATTCGGCACTGCAATTTCGAGATGGTGCGACGGCGCGGCGGATGAAGCCCGGCCGCGTCATGCGCGCTGGTGCGCGCATGACGCCAAGGGCCCGCTGCCGGGTTTATTTATATCCCGGCAAAAATTCCTTCTCTGCGGCGAACATTTCCAGGCCCATCTTCCGGATTTCACGCGGGCTTAGCACTGCCTGCGTGAGCGGGTCGAGGAACAGCGCGTGGATGCCCGCTTCGATATTTCTTTCGATGCACGCCTTGGCGGCCAGATCGAAGTAGGCCATCTGGCTGCGGCAGATGTGACCCATCTGCGCCGGCAGCGCACCATAGCGTGTCGGGTTGATCCCGTTGCGGTCGACCATGCAGGCCACTTCCACCGCGCCATCACCGGGCAGGTTGGTAATCAGCTTGCCGCCTTCGCCGCTGCCCCGCTGGCCGGGCTTTTCACTGTTATTCATCACATTGCCATGGATGCGGAACGGCGCGTCCTTCTCCCGGGCTTCGATGATCCAACTGGCGTATTCCCAGCTTCGCTTCAGTTCGGTCTTGGCCTCGCCGGACACCAGTTTTCGGCGATGCTCGTCAGCATTCTTGCGCCAGTTGGGCCAGTTGGTGGCATAAAACCGGCTTCCGCCATGATACCCCGTGCGAAGCAGCTTCTTACCTTCCTCATTCTTGCGATAGTAGGGCAGGTATTCCGAGAGGTGCCCCGACGATTCGGTGATGAATGCCCCGAACTGCACGCACATGTCCTTGCGGACCAGATCGTGCTGCTTCCAGGCTTCCTTCTCGGTATGCCCTCGGGCGTCCATGCTGGTGATCCCGGCCTCAAATTCCTTCAAGGCTTCTTCGATCTCTTTAGCGAACTTGGTATACAAAACCTTCTGGTACAAATCCTGCCCGGCGTGCTTCAGCTTGGTGAACCAGGCCAGGTGGTTGACGCCGGCGCATTCCCATTCCATTTCTTCAAAAGGCACGCCGGCATAACCGGCCAGAAGGTGGCTGGTTCCCTGAACGCTATGGCAGAGGCCCACCACCGGGACTTCCGGCACAGCCCGCCCCGCGGCCAGCACCAACATGCTCATGGGGTTGGTGTAATTCAGCATGGTCGCACCCGGGCACAGCTCGCGCATGTCGCGAAGGATGTCGAGGAAGACCGGCACGGTCCTCAGGCCCTTGAACAGCCCGCCCGGGCCGAGCGTGTCACCGATGCACTGGTCGATCCCGTATTTCAGCGGAATGTCGTTGTCCCAAGCCACGCAGGCCACGCCACTCACTTCTACGCAGCAGATCGCGTATGTCGTGCCCGGCAGCACTTCGCGGCGGTTGGTGCTGGCGCGCACGCTCCAGCCGTCAGCCCGGCCCGAGTCCTTAATCAGTTGCTCCACCACCTTCAGCATCATCCCCAGGCGCTCGGTGTCCACGTCTACCAGGCGGAACTCGCCTTTATCAGCACCCGGCATCAGCAGCACGTCGCGGCACAGCGCCGGACAAAATCCCGAGCCGGCACCCAGGAATGTGATGTTGATCGGCCGATGGATTTTGCCTTTAAGGCCTTCCTGAGAATCCGCCGCCTTTGTATGAGACATGTGACCCAGTTTCGCTTCGTCTTTGACTTCTGCCATAAAAATCTCCAGTTGGTTAATTGAACGAACGTGACAATCCTACCGTTTGGGAATCGCCGTAGAAATAGCAGGACGCAGACAAAAATAGTATAAATGTGACATGGCCGATCGGGAATCCCAGCACGACCTGCCGCAGCAGGTCAGGACCAGCGAGCCTCTGTTCTGGCTGGCGGGGTATGGGCACGAAGTGCGCCACGAGGCCAGCTATGCTTACGATTGCCGCCGGCGTCAGGACCGCCCGCACGTCTGTCTGCAATATACCCTGGCCGGCACGAGCTTTTATCGAGACAAATCCGGCCGGTCTCTCCTCCCGGCCGGGTCGGCATTCTTCCGGCAGATCCCCGGACCATTCGAATACGGTTTGGCGAAAGAATCCGCTTGTCCCTTGGAACTGGTTTTCGTCTCGCTGGCCGGCGACCTGGCCATGCAGTGGTATCACAGACTGACCCGCCGCTTCGGCCACGTCCTGCGCTTTGATCCGCGCTCCGGCATCGGGCCGATGCTGCTCGATCTGATCCAGGTGCCTAAGAAGTTGACCGATCGGTATCTCTTGTCGAGTCAAATCTATCACCTGTTGATGACGCTCTACAGTCTGCAAAACCGCTCGCGACTGCAAACCCATCCACGGACCGCGCACGCAATCGAACTCATCAATATGCACGCTCACGAACCGGGCTTCAATGTGCTGCGTCTGGCCGAAAAGCTCGACTGCTCGCGCGAATACTTCTCCCGGGGATTCCGGGAGACCATGGGCGTCAGTCCGGGCGATTATCTCATGCAGCACCGCCTGAAGCTGGCCGCCCGCCAGATGCGCCAGACCGACGATAAACTCGATACGGTCGCCCGCGACACCGGCTTCTCCGGGGCCAACTACCTCTGCCGGGTTTTCAGATCCCGCGTAGGCGTCACCTGCGCCACCTTCCGCAAGCAGCCTTGGATCGCAGGGCCGTGATCGGCGACGGCGACGGCGGGCCAGCGCGCCGCAAAAAGCGCAAGCGCCAATCGACATTACCTTGCGCATTATTCGCCACCGTCGTACTACCTCTATATATGGGAGACTGTTGCACGAACTGACGATAAGTCGCGCACCACTTTATCGTTGCCTTGCGGAACCACAAAGGCGACCATAGGCCATCAAACGCGCGTCGACCCGGCGGCGGATCGGTTACGCGTTTCGGCTATGCTCTTGCGTCAATGGCAAGAATGGAGCGACACGATGAACGCGAAAGTAGCATTTAATACTGCGAACCTGGTGGGACGGGTGACGGGGTATCGATTTAAAATGAGCGATTGGGGCAAGCAGCACGATGCCACGATGGTCGCGACCGACGAGCGGGAGTGGGCGAGCATCTGCCGGGACATTTCGGATGCGGGATTTACGGCCGTTGAGGTGTGGCTGGCGCACGTCGATCCGCGGATGATGGACGAGGCAAAGGCGAGGGCCTTTGGCCGGATCATGGCCGATCACGGGCTGGCGCCGATCGCGTTGGCCGGGACACTGACCGAGGCGACCGCGCGAGTGTGCAACTGGCTGAACATTCCGCAGGTGGCCGGCGGGCTGTGGGGGACTGATCTGGCTTCGGTCGATCGGCTGGTTGCGTCGACTGGCATTCGCTACGGCTACGAAAATCATCCTGAAAAATCGGTCGCGGAAATTTTATCGAAGGTAGAAGGTGCCGGGCCGGGGGTGGGGCTGGCGGTGGACACGGGCTGGCTGGTGACGCAGGGGCTGAATCCGCCGGAGACGATCCGTGCCTTGGGCAAGCGGGTGACGCACGTTCATGTGAAGGACTGCCGGGCCGGCTCGCACGAGACGGTTCCGCTGGGCACTGGCGCTGCCGATGTTCTGGGAATTATCAGCGCGCTGAAAAGCTTAAATTATACCGGCTGGTATTCCTGGGAAGACGAGCCGGAAGCGCGCAACCCGCTGGACATCGCCAGCGAGATGTGCCAGACCCTCGAACGGGCGATCAACGCGTGAATCATTCCGGTCGTCTCGCCTGCCACATTCCCAGGGCATTGGCGCTGTCGATCAGGCCACTCCAACAGGCTCGCGCACTTGCGCCGGTTGCAGCAGCGTTTCGATTTCGGCCATGGCCCGATCCATCTTTGGATACCGGACCTCGCGATAGCCGGTGACGGATTCCGGGCATTTCAATGCCGCTAAAGCCTGCTCATAAGCCGCAGGATCAGACAGGGAAATTCTTTCCAGCAACGCGCGATACCAGTCTCGGAATTGCACGTCCCGGGCGTGCCACTGGGGCAGCTTCCGGCACCATTTCATCCTGCTCACCAGCTTCAGTTGCCAGTCGCGGGTGGTGATTTTCAAACGGATGCGCCGCTTGCCGATGTTAAATTCGGGGCTGGTGAAATGGCGGTAGAGAATTTTGTCTCCATTGCTGAGATCAACGCCATATTTTTCGAGGTCACGCTGGGTTTTTTCATAGCGCGTCAGCAGATAAGCGACGTAAGGCTCGTCCTTTATCAGCATTACCTTGGCGAGATTCCAGATTACCGCGTGCGTGGCCGCATAAGCATTGGCGGCCAAGTCCTTCTTATAGACGCTGCGCACGGCGTCGAGATACTTTTTGGCCAGGCGCGCGTCCTGATACTGCATCAGGTCATAGAGCCGGACGGCCAGGTCGTACTTGCTCTGGTCGCCGAGATGGCGCATCAGCTTCATCGCGCTCTCCACCAGCCGCTCATAAGCTTCGGCGTGTTTGCGGCCGAATAACTTCGTCTTGCGGAGGATGCGCACCTTGTTAGTGGCCAGTTGGTCCCAGGTTTGGGGCTGCGGGCGACGCGGCAGCGAGTTCGGCTCCAAGGCCAGTTTTCGGCCGATGTTAAAGGCCTTGAGATTCTTTCGATGATCCCGGCGGATGCTGTCCTTGATGGCCCAGGCAATCGCATGGGCGCTGACGGGAATCAACCCAAGCTGAAACGCCACGCCCAGCATCATGATGTTGACGAACTGCTTCGATCCCAGCCGCTGCTCGCACAGCTCGCTGAGGTTTTTTGCATAGCTGTGCCCAGCGTCGCAGTGCTTGAGGATTTCGTCACGAAGTTCCTCGGGATCCACATCGCTCTTGCCCAGCAGCGTGTAAACCGTCGGCTGCTTGTGCAGGTTTAGCACGGCGGCGGTACGGTCCTTGTGGGCGATTCGGAAATACTCCCGGGGATCGGTTGCGCGGGCAGCTTCGAGGATATCAATCCCCAACAGCAGATTGGCCCGGCCATAAGGAATGGCGCCGGTGGTTGCATAATTTGCCCGCGGTGCCGGGGGCCGATGCTTGTGAACGGCCGCGGATGCGTCGGCGGAGCCGGTGGTCGAATCGGCGGTGGCGTAGAGCGAGTTGCCCGACAGGCCATGCACGGCGCTGGCGTTTTTGTCCTCGCGTTCAGTGCGCGATCCAGCGCTCACGGCCGTGACCGTCGCCCGGGCCTCGGGCGCTTGATCGGCCTGTCCGTCGTTAATGAAAGTCATCTGCCCGAACACCCCGCCGTTGCGGATGGCCAGGCCTTTCTTGTCCTGGAACAAGACGGAATACCCCTGCTTGTGGCCGGCCCGCACCAGGATCGCGCCGACCACACCAATGCCCATCCCGCCCACGCCCGACATATGCACCCGCCACATGTCACCCGGCTTATCCATGGCATGAACCACCTGCGGATCGGGAAGTTTATCCAGGCCCATGTGCGGAAGCGTGTAGCGCCGGCGCTTAGAGCGGACGATCTTCACTTCCTCAAAGCTCGGGCATGGCTTAACCTGTTTGCCGAACGAATTACTGGTGGTGACCCGGACGCAGGCGCCGTCGTTCACGCACCAGGTCAGATCGGTGTCGATCTTGCGGCCGTAGTCGGTCTCCAGGGTCGTCAAACCCGGGCAAGCCGTGGCGAGCGTGCATTCCAGGCAATGCTCGCAAACCTCCGGCGTGATGTTCATGTGGGTTTTTTCAGGCAGATAACCCTTTTCCTTGATGACCTTCCGCTCGGCCTTAAGTTCCTTCCGATGATAGGTGATGCCGCATTCCTTGTCGGCGATGATGACCTTCACACCCGGCTTAAGAATCGTCCCTTCCAGGAGCGTCTGATATTTTCCGCGGTCGGCCGGCGAAAGCCGCACGATGGGCATGTCCACGAGGCTGGCCATTCCGCGCACGACCGCTTCGATGTCCTGCCGATAGCTGTCGTTGCCCAGCACGTCGTGGTCCGTGCCGGCGTGTTCCTGGTGCCCGGTCATCGCCGTCGTGTCGTTCTTCAGGATGATGAAGGTGATGTCCTGACCGGCTTTGATGGCATTGCTGATGCCGATCTGCCCGGAATGGAAAAACGTTCCGTCACCCATGAAGACGATCTGTTTATTGGTGATGAACGGATCGATGCCCGATCCCGTTCCGCTGCCCAGGCCCATCCCGCTGTAGTTGTGCATGAGCTGTTCGGTGGGCGCGAACATGAGCATGGTGTAGCAGCCGGTGTCGCCGTGGGCGACCAGGTCCACGGGCTTCATCCCATGAACGTCCTGCATGTATTTTTCGTCGGCCAGGTTCTTGCGGATTTCCAGCAGCGCTGCCGACGAATCCCTGTGCGGACAGCCCGGGCAAAATGTCGGCGTCCGTGGAACGATCAGGTCGCTAATCACTTTCAAATTCGGCCGCGAGGCTTCCCGGATCAATCCCATCACCTCGGCCAGCCGGCCGTTGCGCGCCTCGAGGGGGATTTCCGTCGTTTCCTGCAATAGCGGAATGATGATGCGCGCCAGTTCCGAAGGGCTTAACCCCCGTGTATCCGGGATGCCCGCCAGCGGCGTGCCGTCGGCCCGGGCCGGAAACGCCTTGCCATAAAGCTTCCCCGAAAGCGCGTTGGCTTCTTCGTGATTAAACTCCCGGAACAGCGAGTCCCGGATGTTCTTCTCCAAAAAGCTCCGCCGCTCTTCGATGACAATCATCCGCTTGCACGACCGGGCGAATTCCTTGACGAGCTTCACGTCGGCCGGATAGCTCAGGCCCAGGTTGAGAATGGGAAACGCGTCCAGCAGGCCGACGTCCGACAGTACATGGCGCAGATAAGGCCGGGCCATGCCGGTGGTGATAAACCCCACCGGGGCAATCGCCTCGACAGCATCGGCCCCGGCCAGTTTCGCCGTCGCGGGGTAAATCTTGTTGACGCCCAATTCGCGGGCCGCCTGCATGGTGATCTCGAACCGATCGCGCACGCCCAGCTCTTTTTGCCAGGTGCGCGGGGGCAACAGCACCGTGCGCTGGACCGGAATCGCCTGCGTTTCCAGCGTCACCTTGTTCAGCATGTTCAGCTTGGGGAATTGATTGGGCTTGCAGTCCACCGTCCCCCCGCCGTCGGCCTGCGCGGTGGTGACAATAAACCCGACATACAGCCCCGCGGACTTGGAAAGTTTAAGCGAGAGGTCGATCCAATCCTTCACTTCCTGAATGGTGCCAGGCTCGACGACGACCATGCGGAGGTGTTCGCAGAGGAAGCGTGAATCGGCGGGCACCTGCGTGCTGTCACACCAGGGGTCCTCGCCGCAGATGACGATCGCGCCGCCTTCGGGATGGGCGCCTGCGAGCGTGGCCAACGCCAGCGCATCGGCGGCCACGTGCAAGCCCACGTTCTTCATCGCCACGATGGTCCGGCAGGGCAGCATCTGCGAGCCATTGGCCGCGGCGCTGGCCAGGGCCTCGTTGTTGGCTTGATAAGCCCGGATGCCGTTCTTCGTCAGAATCGGCGCGATGTCACCAAGGATGTCGAAGAATCCAGCGATAGGAGAGCCGGGATACCCGGTTAGTAAGTGGACGCCGCCGTCCACTTCCAGCGCACCTTTGATGAGCAGTTCGTTGCCAGTGAAGATTTCCCGGCCTGAAGAGGCCAGAAAGCGGGGATCGATCGCCATAATGTAGTCCGTCCATGGGGCCGCATCCGACGTTGCCGTCGCTGCTTCGGCCCAACACGCGGGGTCTTGCCGGTTCACCGACAAAACGCGACGTGGCTTACCCTTACAAGGCCCATCGAACCTTAGACAAGGCCCGGGGGCGGGGCAGGAGACGTCGTTGAACACCGCGAGGTAAGAGACTCTTCGCCACACCCGGGGGTTCAAGGCCCGAGGGGCTGTATTCACTTTTTCACACCGGCCAGAGGCAGGAAAACCCAGCCTTGGCCGCCGGCCATTGTAGGGGCAATGCCCGCCGATGGCAAAGCCAAAAAACGCCCGCTGCCCAGGATCGCCAAAAACCTTCCAACATCCGCTGCGTGCCATGGAACTTTTCGCCGGCCCGTGCGTCCAAGCATAAGCCGGGCAACTCGGGTAAACTTTTTGGCTACAAGGAACCAGACTATGAAACACTTCGTCACGCTGTTCGTGCTGACCCTCTCGGCCGTCATCGTAAACGCCGCCGACAAGCCACTTGAACTTCGCGGGAAAATCGATTCGGTCACGGTCTATCGCGGGCAGGCGCTGGTGGCCCGGGTGATTGAAGTGCCGGCACCGGGCGGGCTGAAGGAAATCGTTATCACCGATCTGCCCCCGCGAGTGGTGGCCAGCAGCGTGTTTGCCGAAAGCCTTGACGGTGCCGAGGTGCGCTCGGTCCTGTTCCGTGAACGCGCCGTGGATAAAGACGTGCGCGAGGAGGCCCGGAAGCTCGACGACGCCCTGCGCGGCGTGCAGGACGAAATCGTTGCCAACCAACGCGGGCTGCAAACCCTTGCCGAGCAGCGCGAATATCTTAACAAGCTGGAGGGCTTCGTCGCCCCGACGGCGCAGTTGGAACTCACCAAAGGCGTTCTCAATGCAGAGACCATCAAGACGCTCACCGCGTTTCAGTTCGATCAGCGGGCCCTCGTGGCCGTCAACGAACTGAAACTGAAAAAAGAAGGCAGAGAACTGACCGACAAGCTGCAAATTCTTCAGCGGCAGCGCGCCGAACTGACCGGCGGATCGAACCGCAGCGTGCGCGAGGCCGTGATTTTCGCGCAAATCCCCGAGGCCGGCGGAAAAATGCGCCTGCGCTATCTCGTCGATTCGGCCACCTGGTTCCCCTCCTACAACCTTCGCGCCGAACACGACGCCAAGCAGGTCAGACTCGAATTCAATGCCTCCATCCAACAGCTTTCCGGCGAGGACTGGACCGACGTGCAGATGACCCTCAGCACCGCGACCCCTTCGATGGTGGCCATGGCGCCGGCGCTTGATCCGCTCAGCGTCTCGCTCCAGGCGGCAGTGTCCGGCAAGCCCGACGCATCGGCGGCCGGATACTACGAACTGAAATCGCAGCTCGAAGAGACCAAGAAAACGCTCAACTATCAGCGCGGCACCAAGGGCAACTCGTTCAACCGTGATAATGCCCCCATGCAACAGCAGGCACAGCAGTCGATGCAGCCCAACGGAGAGCAGAATCAAGCGGCAGGGGACGAGGTCGATGGCCTCGACAGAGCCATCAATGGCACCGCCCGTGACCTCCAGGTCCTTGAAATCATGTCCAAGGACGTTCAGAAAAAGTCCGACAGCAAGCGCACCGGCGATGAAACCGTGAGCGTCACCTATCAACTGGCCAACCGGACTTCGCTGCCCTCTCGGCAGGACATGCAGCTCATCCAAGTCGCCTCCAGTCAGGTGAAGGCCGAATTCTTCAAACTGGCCGCGCCGGTGTTGACGACTTATGTCTACGACCAGGCGACGCTGACCAACGACGGCAAGATGGTGCTGCTGGCCGGGCCGTCGGCCTCTTATCTGGGCGGGCAATTCGTTGGCGGCGGGCAGATCCCAACGGTCGCGGTCGGTGAAACTTTCACCGTCGGCTTCGGTATCGACTCGGCCCTGCGGGCCAGGCGCGAAATGCGCACCAAGACCGAAACCACGCAAGGCGGAAACAAGGTACTGAACTTCGAGTATCAACTGATCGTCGAAAACTTCGGGTCCACCCCGGCCACCGTGCGCCTCACCGATCGACTGCCCACCAGCAAGGAGAACGAAGTCACCAGCCAATTGATCGAATCCTCGCTGGAACTGAGCAAAGACCCGACGTATCTGAAACAGGACCGCAAGAACAACCTGCTTCGCTGGGATCTGCCCGTGCCGGCGCAGGCCATTGGCCCGCAGGCCGCCACGCTGGATTACAAATTCCAGTTGCAGTTTGATCGGCAGATGTCGATCGTCGGAATGCCAACGCTGCGGAAATAATCGGCCGCGGACTTGGCGCATTAGGCCAGGCGCGCTCCGGGGATTTTCGCTTGTCGGGCCGATATGATCCACACGGATATGCACCCGACAAGCGCCATGCCCGAGCCACCGTTTACCATCCTGGCCAGGGGGACTTGGACGCGCGACCAAGTGCGCCTGCGACAGGTGAGCAGCACCCGGCGGATCGATCCGAACGTGGAAACGGCCATCGAGAACGCCTGGGCACAAGCCACCGCTGGCGCCAATCGACTGCTCTTCGACGGACCAATGTGCCGCGTGGAACATTTTCACTTTTCCTCCGACGCGGTATCGATGGACTGGTCGCCGACGAGTTTCCGCGTATTTTTCGGAACGAATCTGCGAATCGCCGACGCACCGGCCCCAATGCCGCTCGACACGCTGGCCAGCCCCATCGGCGTCAGCACCGCGCTGCTCAGCCGCGACGGCTTCCTCCTCTTTGGCCGGCGTAACGCCCGCGTGGCCTACCATCCCAACCGCGTCCACCCGTTCGCCGGGTCGCTCGAACCGGCCGAGGCCCACGACCCATTCGCCGCCCCGGAGCGCGAGCTTCAAGAAGAACTGCATTTGCAGCGCGATGATCTGTCGGACATTCGCTTGATCGGGCTGGTACAGGACCGATCTTTGCGTCAGCCTGAACTGGTCTTTGCCGTTCGATCGCGGCGCTCTCTGTCCGACATCACCAAGCGCCTCGACCCGGCCGAACACGCCGGCGTGCGGGCCGTCGCTATCGGCCAGATCGACGCTGCCCGGCGCGATCCCGTCTTCACCCCGGTGGCGCAGGCCGTTCTTCAACTCTGTCAAATGCAACCTTTTTGCATTTGAATTTCCCCCTCCTACAATGTTGTTCCGATGCCGAATCTGGTTGCCATTTCCGATCTGGACTTTGCCTATCGCGAGCAGTTGGTGCTGCGCGGCATCCGGCTGGACGTGCCTGCCGGCATCACGCTCGGCGTGATCGGCCCAAACGGCGGCGGAAAAACCACGCTCCTGCGCCTCCTCACCGGACTGCTGCAACCGACTCAGGGGTCCATCTCCATCGCCGGAATGACCCCGACCGACGCCCGCAGGCGGGGCAGCGTTATCGGCTATCTCCCACAAAATCCGAGCATCCCCGAGCGATTTCCCATCAGCACGCGGCAACTGGTGCGCCTGGGGCTGGCCGGCAAAACGGGACTGCTGCGCAGCGCCGCGGCCGACGATCTGCATTTCGTCGAACACCTGCTGGAGCGCATGGGCCTGGCCGAACTGGCCGACCGGCCCATCGGCGACCTGTCGGGTGGACAATTGCAACGCGCGCTCATCGCCAAGGCGCTGGCACCTCGCCCGGCCCTGCTGGTACTGGACGAGCCGACCACCGGCATCGATTCGCTGGGCCAGCGGCAGTTCATCGAGTTGATCGTCGCGCTAAAGGCCGAACTGAAGTTGACGATTGTTCTTGTCAGCCACGACCTCCGCGCCGTCAGCGCCATGTCTGACCGCATCGCCTGTCTGAACGTCACCCTGCATTACCATGACATCCCGCAGCACCTGCCGGCGGAACTGATGTACCAGATGTTTGCCTGCGACCTCGAAGCCATTGGCCTGCAAAAGCCGGTGCAGTTGGGATTGCCCCGGGCCAAACCGGTGACCGTCCCCGCCGGACCGTAAACTTTTTTATCCAAGCGCGCCGCATTTTTTTTCGCTCAACGCATGATGCCTCACTTTCTTGCCCAAGCTCTCTGGATCAACCCGACCGCCGTCGCGCTGGCCATGAGCATCGCCGGCGCGATCCTCTCGGTCTTCGTCGTCCTGCGCCGGTGGGCCTTCGTCGGTGAAGGGATCGGCCATAGCGGCGTCGGCGGGGCCGGCACGGTCTGGCTGCTGGCGCTGTGGTTTCCCTTCTTCGATCGTCCCTGGGTGCCCTACGCCGCCGTCGTCGTGGCCTGCCTGCTTACGGCGCTTTTCATCGGCATCCTCATGCGCTCCGGAGGGGTCAGCGCCGACACCGCGATCGGCATATTTCTTGTGGCGTCGATGGCCTGGGGCTTTCTCGGTCAGCAGGTTTATTCGCAGGCCCATCATGGCACGGCCCCGGTCGGCTGGGATACGCTCATCTTCGGACAGATGCGCGATTTTTCGGGCCAATATGCCCTGGCCGCGGTCGCGGTCTGCCTGGCCGTCGTGCTGGTCGTCATCGCCCTTAACAAGGAAATTCTCGCCTACTGCATCGACCCGACCCTGGCCGAGGTTTCCGGCGTGCCCAGCGGGCTGGTGCATTATCTGCTCATGCTCCTGCTCGCCATGACCATCGTCATCGGCACGCGCATCGCCGGCGGAGTGCTGGTCACGGCACTGCTGGTCCTGCCCGGCGCTGCGGCTTTGCAACTCAGCCAACGGCTTGGTCGGGTAATGACGATCTCCATCTTCACCGGCGCAATCGGCGCGCTCACCGGCGTGATCGTCAACCACCGCTGGCCGTTCATCCCCACCGGGCCGATCATCGTTCTCACCCTGGTGACTGAATTCGTCATCGCGTTCACAATCCCCAGGTTCGGCAGATAAATCCGCGGCATTTGGGCTACTTCGTCGTGCCTTTCTTTCAATCGGGCGAATGGATTTTCCTACTTATTGCTCAGCACCTCTTTCCTCAGGCTGCCGTCGTTGTGATAGGCCAGGACTTGATAGCCTTCGTCGATGATTTGATACACCCCCACGCCATGCAGGCTTTGCGGCGCGAAGCTGAAAGCCGCGAAAATCGCTGCCGGTGTTTGCAGGGCCACCGCGTCAAAGGTGCCGTCGTCCAGCAGCCAATGCATCCGCACGGGCCGGGCAAAATCGGTTTCGTCGATCGCCGATCCGACATCAATCGGAGTGACGGTGATCTTGCCCTGATATTTCTCGCCGGTGATGGCGTGCGCCTCGCGGATGGTGTAGGTTCCGGGCGCGGTCTGCTCCGACCACTCGCGCCCGCAGATGGCCAGATCTTCACCTTGGGCATCGGGCGGCACCCACAGCCCGCGCAGGCTGTCCCCGTCGATCCGGTAAACGCCGATCTCCACCTTGTGCTTCGGTCCCAGGGCGAAGGCCAGCAGGTCGCCGGCGCGACGCCCCAAGCCGCTTACGGTCTCCTGTCCGTCGATCGCCAGTTCGATCCGGTGGAATACCCCCACCTCCCAAATCCGCGCGCTTCCCCGATACGATTTTCCGTCCACCGTTTGACCCAAAACATCGAATTTTCCCAGTTGTGGTCTCGGCATATTTCCATCCCGTTTTTTGGTTCATTCCCCCGTTCACGCCCCCCAGAGTGTACCTCGCCGGCCAGCGATTGCCCGCTTTTATCCGGCGGGCATTTCTCCACAGTCCGTCCCCAGCCCCGGTCAGGAAATGCAGAAGCGCTTAAACTCCGGGCCGAGCCGGATGATAGCATCGTCCGGTGAGTGTTTATCAGATCAACCCCCGACCCCGGGGTTCGGCTACCCACCGGTAAATTCCGGTTCGAGACGGCGCCGGCATCAGGGCTTCGGGACGGGCCGTGGATAAGCTGGCAAAGCCCGTCGCGGACGTGTTGTGGGGCGCGCCTCTTGCCAACACCCCCGGCCCCCGCGGGGTCTCGGGCTGGCGCGACCGGCCCGATCCACCGTTGGGCTTTCGTCAGGAAGTCAACAGTTCGTCCACTTTCAATGTCCAATAAATACGCTTGTAAGCATCTGTACGAATAACGGTTTACGATATTGCTTCGGTTGTTATCCACAATGCGCCAGGCTACATCATCACTACTGTTATAGAGATACTTTAGATATAAGTAAGAAGACGATAGACTACCCAACCCAGTTTTTCTGGGGTGCTTGCTGACAGAAATTGAAAGGTGCCGGACATGAAAGTGATCTGCAATCGTGGTTCCCTTCTTGAAGCCCTCAACGTCACCGGAAATGCCGTAGCGGCGCGGACGCCCAAGCCCGTGCTGCAATGTTTGAAGCTGACCGCCGGCGACGATCGCCTGACCATCGCCGCGACCGATCTGGAAGTCGCCATTCGCTATTCCGATGCCCAGGTGCAGATCGAAGCGCCCGGCGAAACGCTCGTGCCGGCCGACAAGCTCCGGGATATCGTTCGGGAGAGCGTTGACGACACCCTCTCGCTGGAAATCACCGGCGACAGTTGCATCATCAAGGGGCAGGACAGCCAGTTCAAGATTTTCACGCAGAACGCCAGTGAATTTCCGCCCGTGCCCGATTTTGAAGGCAAGGCCGATTTTGAACTGCCCGGCGGAACGCTCAAGCAGCTCATCGCGCAGACCTTGTTCGCCGTCGCTCGTGAATCCACGCGCTACGCCGTCAATGGCGTGCTGCTGGTCACCAAGGGCAAGAAGATCAGCTTCGTCGCCACCGACGGCCGGCGGCTGGCCCAGGCCAATGGCGACCTGCCCGCCGGCAGTACTGCCGACGAACACCGGGCCATCATTCCCGCCAAGGCCCTGGGCATCCTCGATAAGCTCATCAGCGATCCCGAAGAAGCCGTCAAATTCCAGGTCCGCGAAAACCAGATCATCTTCCACACCGCTTCGGCCACACTCACCAGCAACCTCGTTGAGGGGCAATTCCCGCCCTTTGAAGAAGTCATCCCCAAGGACTGCGACAAGCAAATGACCGCGGCGACGGGCGATTTTCTTTCGGCCATCAAGCGGTCCAGCCTGCTGACCTCCGAGGATAGCAAAGGCGTTCGCCTGCAATTTTCCAAGCAGGGCCTGGTGCTGACCAGCCGCAATCCCGAGGCCGGCGAGGCCCGGGTGAATTTCCCGTGCAAGTACGAGGGCGCCGACGTCGAGATCGGCTTCAACGCCGCGTTTCTTGTCGATGCCCTCAAGGTCGTCCATATCGACGACGTGACGCTCGATCTGACCGCCCCCAATCGTCCGGGCCTGCTCAAAGGCGGACCCAATTTCCTCTACGTCATCATGCCGGTGAATTTGCAGTAATCGGTCCATCGTCGCGGTCCACCTGATTTTGGCCGCGCGCTTCAATACCGCCGGGTGATAACGCGCCCCGCAGTGTTGTTGACGAAGAAATACCTCAGTGCGTCGATGGGGTGATCGAACTGCCCGTCCTTTTCGGGGATTTCTCCCTGTCCTTCGGCATAGTGATACCCCGCCAGCGCCAAGCGCAGCTTTACACAACGCGGGTGGATGAACAGCGTGACCGGTCCGGTCGCCGGCTTTAGAGCCCGTCGAATCAGCTCCAGGCCATCGGCGATGCGGCTGGCGCGGTAGCGCACGGCATACCCGCGGGCACGCAGCAGTTGCACATTGGATATCGCGGTCTGGTCG
This sequence comes from Tepidisphaerales bacterium, assembly GCA_038234815.1. GTDB lineage: Bacteria > Planctomycetota > Phycisphaerae > Tepidisphaerales > Tepidisphaeraceae > JBBQSU01. Next base: position 38,457 of record JBBQSU010000009.1, read on the forward strand.
TTCGGCCCGCTGCCGGCAGGATCGCAGCAGATTCGCCGCGCTTTTGGCCAGGGCCGGTGTTCGATCACCTCCAGATGCTGATCCATGGTCCGACCTGGTTGTATATACTCGTCAATGATATAGATCACGCCGGTGTCGGATCGGTCGATCCACAGGCAGGCAAAGGCATTGGCGAAGCCGAAATCCATCGCCAGTTGCACGCCGGTGGAAAATCCGTCCGTTGGCCGGCGCGGCGTCACGTGCAGGCGCTCGTCGAAGGTGGGGAAGACCCGCCCGAGCGTCACCGGCCTGCGACAGAGCATCTCGGCCTCCCAGGTTTCCAGGCTCACCCGCTGTTTCATGCGGATGGCGTCGTCGATCGACACAAACCCGTCGCACCGCGTTTTGGCGATTCCGCGGCAGTCGTCCCAGAGTGGGCAGACTCTGCAGGCTCGGTCCGGGGGGCATCGCTGCATCACGTCCAGCAGGCACCACTGCAACACCCTTTTTCCCTCGGCGCGGGCCTTGTCCACCACCTTGGCCATCAGGCCCCAGGGCTTGTGAAAAGTGGAAATGGCGTCGATCGAGCCATGCACGCCGTCGCGCGATCGGGTGACCATTTGTGCCGCTTCCCAGATCGCCGGGTCGAAAAGTTCCACCTCGTCGCAACGGAGCTTCTGCACGCGCAGCCCGCGCACGGCCCGCTGGCTTTGCGGCAAAACCGCGCAGGCCGATCCGTTGATGAGCTTGAGCGTGCGCCCGGTGGGATTGCCCACGATCAATTCCTTGGCCAGACTAAAAACATCGGGCAGAAGGTGTTCCCAGGTGCGCAGGGATTGGTCGAGCGATCCGCCCAGGATTCGCACGCTGGTGTTACGCTTGTGCAGCAGATCGAGCAACGTGGCCATTGCGGCCAGCCGGGTTTTGCCCCCGCCTCTCGGTGCCCACACCACCACGTCGGTGGCCGGCTCGAAATAAGCGCTGCGCAGGTATTCGAACGGCGCCTGGTGGTGCGGGCAGACACTGACGGTGGGGATTTTGATCTTGCAGTACAGCGAGGCCCAGGAAAACAGCGCGCCCGGTGTGGGGCAGGGATCGGTCAGGCCTTTAAGCGCCGTTGTGGCAGTGAACATTTCCATGGTCGTCTCCTTCGATTCTCGAGGTCCGATTTCAAACACAGGCACCCGCGACGACGCATCATTCCGGCGGGGCCTGGCCGGTGAGGATGGTGTGGAGCAACCGCCGCGCGTGCTCGCTGGGCTGGGGGGTTTTGAGCGGCTGGCCGGCCGGGCCTGTGAGCAAGGAAGTGAGCGGGGCCTGTTTGGCCCGGGCGTGGGCGAGCCGAAAGACCTGCAAGAGCGTGTGCAGGCTTGGCGCGTCTTCGGCCTGCTGGCTGCCCAGAGGTGTTAGACGCATCCAATGCGCGATCTGCGCCGTGGCCGCGGCCAGGTGAAGATCGGACTGCGTCAGGAGCGTCCTGCGGATCGACTCCAGGGCCGCGACGAAACCGGGCCGGCGCATCCATTTCCGCAGGAGGGGAACCGAAGGCCACTGATCGGTGGGCAAGCCCAGGGGATCGCGGCTGAGGAGACGAAGGAACTTGCTTTGACGATTGGTTGTATTCGAGATTCGTGACATAACTAACTCCGGTTAAAGAACTTACGTTTCGAATAATGATTCATGGTTTTGGAAAAAGGGGGTCCAAAGGGGGTCCCGAAGAGGTCCCAATGGGGTCCCGAGGGCGTTGGGCATGTTCCTGCCGGTCCAGCAGGTAATAGGCCGGTAATGTTGGGTCATCGAGCGCGATGCGTTTCATCCCTGCCAGCGCGAACATCGGGTGGAACTCGGCCATGCGGGCGCTGGCCTCGACGAACCGTGTCGTGCAATTATCGCAAAGACATTTAATCAGCCGGACCGCCAGGCCCAGCGACCGGAACTGCGGATGAACCACCACCCGGCTGATGGTCCGCAGGTGCCGATTGGCAAATTCGAGCTTGTCGCGCATGCGCAGCTTTTGCAGGCCGAAGTGTCTTTCGCGCGGGGCGCATCGGGCAAACGGCCAGGACAGCACCGCGACCCCAATCAGCCGCGCCTCGGCATCGACCGGCTGATACCGGACGACCCAGACACCGGCGAAAGTCCGCGGGCACTTGGGCAGATAGTGGAAGGCATGAAGCTGCCGGTAGTCCGCGGGCAAGCCAGAGACGAGAGTGAATATGCCGGGGATGGGGAGGAGAAGATTCATGGGGTTGCCCGTTAGAAGATTCATGCGTGACAGCGAGGGACGGGGCGAATGGCCAAGGGCCGGGGCGAATGGCCAAGGGCCGGGGCGAATGGCCAAGGGCCGGGGCAAATGGCCAAGGGCCGGGGCGAATGGCCAAGGGTCAATGGCCAATGACCAAAAAGATCGCGCTCTGAGCATTGGCCATTGGCCCTTGGCCATTTTTCCCTCGGGCCTCGGCCCTTGTTTGGCCATTGACCATTGGCCCTTGGCCATTTTTCCCTCGGCCCTTGACCGTTCTCATGCCCCATTAGATCCTCGGATTATCAGCCGTCAGGAATCTCTTTCCCTTCCCCGCGGGTGGAACGTAGAATTGAAGCGACATGGACGAACCATTGATCTGTCCTGACTGCGGCGGGGTGATCGGCGCTACTGAAGCGACCGACGCCGGGAAGCCATGCACCTGTTTTGACTATGGCAAGAGCATTGGGGCCAAGGCGGCCGATGCCACGGCTGATGACGCGCTGAATTCTGCCCCGCCGGGGCCGGAAGCGGTTGGTGAAGACCCTTCGGGATTGACCGGCACGGGCGTGGCCAAGCTCTGCATCAAATGTGGTGTGGACGTGGCCGGAAAGAAGCGCATCCACGACCATCGGGGGTATCTCTGTTACGACTGCGCCAAGGAAGAACGCCGCGCCGAACGGGGCGACCGGGTGCGCTGCGCCAGTTGCAGTCGCTGGGCCGCGCCTCATGCCATCACCGAATACGAGGGGATGAAAATCTGCGACCAGTGTCTGCACGAGCGCCAGCAGGTGGCCCTGAAAAGTTTTAAAAAACTCGGGATCAAGACCAACCAGGTTCGTCACGAACGTCGGCAGCTTTATACGCTGCTGGCCGTTGCGGGGTTTTTGCTGCTCATCATCCTCCTGCGCAAGCTGCGCTTGCTGCCGGACATGCTGGGATAGATTGCATTTAAGATTATTACGCATCAGACGTTTCCTATCGCATAATTTGCATGGCCTTTATTGGGCATCGGTCTGTCGAGCGCGAATGCGCAGGCGCACGAAATCGCAATCGGCATGGATGTCGGCATCGAGCGTGCCGATCAGGTCGTTGTGGCTGGTGGCCAGGATCGCCCGGGCGCCGGTCTGCCGGACGATCTTGCGCAGGCACAAGGTTACGACGTGCGCGGTGACGCGATCGAGCATGGCGGCAAACTCGTCGGCCAGCAGCACTTTTCCCGGGTGATTATGCAGCGCTAAGGCCAGTTTCAGTCGCCAGCGCTGGCCGGCCGAAAGCTGCCGGGCCGTGCGGATGCAGGTCCAGGCTTCGGCCAGGCCAAAGCGGGCGAGGTAGCGCATCGTTTCTTCCAGCGTTAATGAGGGGAAGCAATCGACGAGCGGGAGCGCGGGCAGGGGCAGGGCGTCGAGGCGCACCGATCGACCGCGCAGCTTGCGGGCCAAAGCCTTGAGCAGTGTGCTTTTGCCCGCGCCACTCGGGCCGGTCAACAGGGTGATCCGCCCGGCACGGGGGAGCAGATCGCCAAGCCAGGGGAGAGGCGTGGGATCTCGCGGGGATTCCGGGCCGGAAGTCGCGCGGGCGGGCAGGCCGAAGTACCTGGCGATCCGGGCGGCGCGCTCGGAGGCGATGCCCGGCCGAGCGGCTGTCATGGGAACGACGTACGTCGAGTCAATCATGGTCACACCCAAACGGTTCAGGCCAATTCGATAAACAAAGTAGTAAATACAATCAGTCAGGGCAAAATAGGATTGGCCGGGGGAGGGGGCTTGTTGCTGGCGGCCCCGCGATGCCAGCCCCGGACGTAATCCAGCAGGCGCCGCAGCCGGCCCGGTGTGAGGCGGAACCGGCGGGCCAGCGTGCAGACTGATTCCCCCGCCACCAGGTGGGCAATGGCGATTGCGCGTTGATCGGGGGCAAGGGGGCAGGTTTCGTCGAGCAGGGCCAAGGCCAGGGGATCGAGCAGCCGACGGGCCAGGCGTCGCAAGCGCCGGGAGAGCGTGCCGCGCGGAAGCCCCAGGGCGTCGGCCAGAACCGACCGGTGCATACACCCCTGCGCCAAGAGCTTGAGGATGGTGCGATCCTGGGGATTGAGCAGATG
>JBBQSU010000010.1:0-42609 GCA_038234815.1 Tepidisphaerales bacterium
TCAATGATCTGATGAAACTCGGCGAAGTCGCTGAGCGGCCCCCTTATACGACGCGCTATGCTGAAATGGCCCGGAGCGACGCGGATTCTGTAGTGCGTGCCACCGCCATTCGCGCGTTGAACCGCTCGCGAGAAGCCGGACGAACGCAATTGTTCATCGCCGCGATGAAAGACGAAAGCGACCTGGTACGGCTGGAGGCCGCTAAAGCCCTCAATCGCCTACCCGATCCGCTCGCGATCGGGGCACTTCGAGCGGTAGCGCTTAATGATGAAGAGAAAAAAGACGTTCGCATCGCCGCGACCGAGGCGCTGGCCCACTACAAAACGCTGGAGACTGCCCGGGCATTGATCGCCTTACTCGAAGACTCGGACTTCAGCGTCGTCTGGCAGGCCAAGGCTAGTTTATCGCAAATGCTGGGGAAGGATTTTGGTTACAACGAAGCCCGCTGGCTGAAATACATCACCCAGGAAGCGACCCTGGGAGGGTGAACGAGCCGATAGCAGCGCTGAACGCGAGCCGGCATTGAGTTGTGCCCGCCCCTAAGACCTACAAGACCCGCCTTTCGGCCGAGCCGGACTCTTTTATGCGTGCCTTGGTATTTGACCAATCTCTTTCGTTCCAAGCTCGCTGGCCCGAGCCGAGCCCCGCGGCCGGCGACACGCTGGTGCGTGTCCGCGCGGCAGGGATTTGCTCCACCGACCTTGAAATCACCAAGGGGTACATGGGCTTCAAAGGCGTGCTGGGACACGAATTTGTCGGCCAGGTGGTTTCATCTGACAACAAAGATTTGATCGGTCAGCGCGTGGTTGGCGAAATCAACGTAGCCTGCGGCCGTTGCGATCTCTGTCTCTCCGGCCTGAGCAGCCATTGCCGCCAGCGCACGGTGCTGGGCATCCAGAACCACGACGGTGCATTCGCGGATTTTCTTCGACTGCCTTGGCATAACCTTCATGTGCTGCCCAAAACGGTGGACGACGACCAGGCGGCCTTCGTCGAACCGCTGGCTGCTGCATTTCAGGTCCTCAAGCAGATCAAGCTTGACGGCCGCAAGTGGGTGACGGTGCTGGGAGACGGGCGACTCGGGCTGCTGGTGGCGCAGGTGCTTCGTAACGCCGGGTGCCCCGTGCGAGTGATCGGCCGCCACTCCAGCAAGTTGGCTCTATGCGAAAAATGGTCGATCCGAGCGCGCAACGTGCGCGACATCGCCCCGCGACACGATCAGGACGTGGTGGTCGATTGCACCGGCAGCGCCGCAGGTTTTGAACTGGCCATGCAGATGGTACGTCCGCGCGGTTCGATCGTGCTGAAAAGCACGATGGCTGCCGGGGTACCGCTTAACCTCGCGCCACTGGTGATCGACGAGATCACGGTGATTGGCAGCCGCTGCGGACCGTTTCGAGAAGCCATCGCTGCGCTGGCCGAAAAACAGGTGGACATCGCCAGTTTGATCCATCGAAGAATGCGCATCGAACAGGGGGTCGATGCCCTGGCTTTAGCCGGCCGGCCGGGCGTGTTGAAAGTCCTGCTTAGCATGGATTGAATCCCCGCGGGCAGGTTTTTCTCCCGTTCCAACGGAATATTGAAGCACGCTGATGGGTTTCCAGACGGAAGCCTACAATCCAACAGGAAAATTATGCGCTATCTACTATCTGGAGTCCTTATGTTTGCTTCACTCTTGGGCGCGTCCTGCGCCCGCGCATCCGTGCCCTACGACAAGTTCCCCGATCCAAAGGAAGATCAACCCCTGTCTCCCGAAACGCAGGTTCGGACGATCGTTCTGGCCGGCGGATGCTTCTGGTGTACCGAAGGCGTCTACGAACAAATCCCCGGCGTTCAGAGTGTCGTGTCTGGCTATGCTGGTGGGTCCAAAGACTCCGCCGTCTACGAAACGGTCAGCAGCGGGCGTACCAACCACGCCGAGGCCATCCAAATCACTTATGACGCGAGCAAAACCACCCTTGGCCGGTTGCTGAAGGTTTTCTTCTCGATCGCGCACGATCCAACACAACTGAACCGGCAAGGTCCCGACACCGGCCGGCAGTATCGCTCGGCGATCTTCTTCGCCGACGCCCCACAAGAAGCTGTCGCCGCGGCCTATATCAAGCAACTGACAGACGCCAAGGTGTTCGACGATCCGATCGTCACAACGCTGGAGCCGCTTGCCAATAACGGGTTCTACATGGCCGAGGCGTATCATCAGAAGTTCGTCAAGCGAAATCCCACGCATCCGTATATTCGACAACAGGCCCTGCCCAAGGTGGAAAAAGCAAAAAAAGCGGCAGCGGAAATGGCCACCACGCGACCGGTGGAGTAAATCCCCGGTCTCGCCAGGCCACGGATTGAACCATCGAGATAACGCTGAACTCGTCCCGATTTGCCACAACGTTCATGCACCCAATGACGGCGTGCAGTGTTGTTGCGCACGGCCCGCATGGGGGCTGTCGATCGGCGAGGGACTGAACAATCTGTTCAGTGGGCATGGGAACTAATTGCTCTACAGAGGCGTTCGTCACAGCGCCCTGAAGATGGGCACTTTCATCCGGGCGGATTTTGTGAATGATTCAGCTAATGGCTCAGTTGCATTTGTTATCGCCTATGGGCTTTTCCGCAGGCGCGGTGGCTGCGGGGATCAAGACTTCCGGCAAGCCGGATGTGGCGCTGCTGGTCTGCGATACGCCCGTAAGCGCCGCAGCGGTCTTTACCACGAACAAGGTGTTCGCAGCGCCGGTCAAAATCGGTCGTCAGCATATCGCCGATGGGAAATTGCGGGCAGTGGTGGTCAACGCCGGTAACGCCAATGCCTGCACCGGCAAGCGCGGCGACCGCGACGCACTGGCCATGTGTGCCCAGACTGCCCGCGCTTTGGGTTGCCGACCGTCGGATGTGCTGCACTCGTCCACCGGCATTATCGGCCATCACCTGCCCATGGAAAAAATCGCCCGCGGGATCGCCGGCGCGCACGCAAGCCTGGGCCGTGACGAGGAACATGCTCTGCTGTTTGGCGATGCGATCTTGACGACGGATCTGAAACGAAAAGCCGCGCAGGCGACGGTCAGAATCGGCCGGCAGACCGTGACGCTGGCCGGTGTATGCAAAGGCAGCGGGATGATCGGCCCGCGCCTCGGACCTCCGCAGGCCACGATGCTGGCGTATCTCACCACCGATGCCGATGTCTCGCCAAGGCTGCTCGCCCGCCTGTTGAGCAGCGCCGCCGATGGTAGTTTCAATGCCGTCACCGTCGACGATCACACCAGCACCAACGACACGCTGGCCTTGCTGGCCAGCGGAGTTTCGGGCGCAAAAGTAAAATCGCCCCGCGACCTGGCCCGATTCGCCGGGGCGCTCGACGAGGTGTGCCGATCGCTAGCCTGGCAGATCGCGGCCGACGGTGAAGGCGCGACCAAGGTGGTCCGCATTGACGTAACCGGAGCGCGCAGCGAAGCCGACGCCAAGGCCATAGCCCGGGCAATCGCCAATTCGCCGTTGGTTAAGTGCGCCATGCACGGAAACGATCCGAACTGGGGCCGGATTGTCTCGGCCGCGGGGCTGTGCGGTGCCAATTTCGATCCCGATCGCGCGTCGCTTAAGTTGCAGGGTCAAACCGTCTTCCGAAATGGCGCGCCCGTGCCCTTCAACGCGCAAGCGGTCAGTAAATCGCTCAAAGCATCCGAAGTGATCGTGGATCTCGCCTGCCGGCTCGGCAAGGCCCGGGCCACATGCTGGACTTGCGATTTGTCGAAAGAATACGTCACCATCAACGCCGAATATCACACCTGAAAGCGATCAAGCGTTCAGGCCCTGACTATGACCTTACACTCGCCCGCCATCTTGCCCGGTTCGGCCGTCGGCGTTCTGGGCAGCGGACAGCTCGGCCGCATGTTCGCCATTGCCGCAAGGCGCATGGGATATCGTGTACATACGCTTTCCCCCGACGACGACACCCCCACCGGACAGGTGGCCGATGTAGAAATCAAGGCCGCGTACGACGACCTCGACGCCATCCGATCGTTCGCGACCGGCGTGAAGGTGGTCACGTTTGAGTTCGAGAACGTCCCGGCGGCCTGCGCCGAGGCCGCCGCCGAGCGCGCCCTGGTTCGACCAGCCGGCACCGTTCTGCACATCACGCAGAATCGGTTGCGCGAAAAAACCTTTCTGCGCGATAGCGGGTTTCCTATCACGCTGTTCGCGGTCGTGCGCTCGCTGGCCGATCTGCACTCAGCGCTCGCTGCCCTGGGCACGCCGGCAGTGCTGAAAACCGCAGGGTGGGGCTACGACGGCAAGGGGCAGATCAAAATCGCAACCCCTCAAGATGCCCGCTCCGCATGGGAAACGATCAACACCGACGAAGCCGTTTTAGAAGCGTTCGTTGATTTCGACTGCGAAGTTTCCGTGATCGCCGCGAGAGGCTTCGACGGCAGCTATTGTGACTGGGGCCTGATCCGTAACGATCATCGCAACCACATCCTTGACGTGTCTACCTGCCCTTCCGGGATCGACGCGCAGATTGAGAAGGAGGCGACCCAAATCGCCCGCGGGATTGTCGAAACCCTCGGCGTGGTCGGCGTGTTGTGTATAGAATTCTTCCTCACCGCCCGCGGAAAACTGATCGTCAATGAGCTTGCCCCGCGCCCGCACAATTCGGGGCATCTCACCTTTGACGCGCACGTCACCAGTCAGTTTGAGCAGCAACTCCGGGCCATTTGCGGTCTGCCGCTCGGGTCCACGCGCCTGCTTCGCCCTGCGGTCATGGTGAACCTGCTGGGCGACCTATGGGCAGGCGGCGAGCCGGACTGGCAGGCCGCGCTGCGCCACCCCGACGTAAAACTGCACCTTTATGGCAAGCCGACACCCCGACCGGGCCGCAAGATGGGCCACCTGACCGCAATCGCCGATTCGTCTCTGCAGGCCCGTGCCCTCGCCTTATCGGCCCGCGCGGCCCTCACCCCCGCCCGCGCTTAGGCCGCGAGCAGGAAGAACCTATCCCATTTTGTTATTTGGCAAGACGGAATTATTTCAGTCGCCATCGAATCCTTCTCGCTTGACCTTCGCGGCCCGAGGTCGTTGTCCGTCACCTTAATGCCGCGGTTCTATGTCATATCGGAAAACAGTCGACGTTCGCTCTAGTTGCGTTTGCTGATCCCGGCGGGAAATGATTCACAAGCAGCGCCAGTCCTGTGGCGTCTGCCAACTCTTGTAGGAATCCCCCGGCTCCCGTCGCATCATAAGTGCGAACGATCAATCGCATGTTAGCCAAAACTTGGACAGGGCATTCCTGCGCGACGGTATAGCCGGCGTGGATCCACAATGCCTGCCTTACTTGGCGTACTTCACCGAACACCCATACGACCGCGTTTCCGGTTCGCTCACCGACTTGCCTGCGGATATCTCGTCCAGCGCCTGTGCCACATAATTTTTCGCCCCGGCGATGTCCGACGTCTTATTGCTGTTGTTGTCATCGATCGCGCCGGAATAGACCAACGTGCCCTTGTTGATCACGAACATGCCGGGAGTGGTTTTGGCCCCGAAAGCATGGGCCGCTTGCCCCATGGAATCCTCCAAAATCGGGCGCGTGATGTGCCATCGCTCGGCCACCTGCTTGTTTGACGCACTGCTCTTGCCTTTGGTCGAATTGACCAGTAGCCACACCACGCCCTTCTCGGTATACCCCGCGGCCAGTCTGTTCATGTTCCCTTCGCTGTAATGCTTCTGAACGAAGGGGCATTCCTCGTTGAACCATTCCAAAACCACAACTTTGTCTTTGTAATCGGCCAGGGATACGGCCTTGCCATCCTGATCCTTAAGCGAGAACTCCGGCGCCGGCTGGCCAATTTTGGCCGGGCCGTCGGCAGCGAGGGCCGCGAAAGAAACCAACGAGAACGCGAGCGTAAACAACGCGGTAAACTTCATGTGCGGCTCCAACAAAAAATCAGGGGTTGCCCGGCATAGGGTTCATCGGCAATTCGATAGCCCGGCGCTGGCCATTTTCAAGAGTGTAGGCCAGCACGAGCGGCTTTGGCGAATTCGATAAACTTTTCACCTTCCCCGACAGCAGTCGATACAGCACGCGAGTGTTCATGCCGGTCGTGTCCACGCGACAGTCCTCAAGTTGCCACGACTCGTCCAAGTTCGGGAAGCACTCGATCGCCTTGGGTGTGGCGCGCCATTGAATATCCAGCCCGCCAGTCACGGGCGTCACCCGGACGACATCCTCGCACTTTTCCGCAGGCACGGGCAGTTGCTTCTTCCATGACTCGATGACCTGACGCTCAGAATCATTCGATGGAAGCACCAGCCCCAACTCATTGGCTTCACCGGGCTTACACGAATTTTCATCGCAAACCAGATAATCAACGTCGGCGGTCAGCTTGGGCTGATCTTCGATCCGCGCCGGCGGCCTGATCGTCGTCATTAGCACCACTTCCTTTTCATAGCCGAAGTTGACCAGCCCGCCGGGAAGACTAATCCGGCTGGGCGCGGGGAATTGGAGTTCCCCGGCTGAATATCCGCTTGGCAGGTGCCAGCGCACGTGCGTGGCCCGGCCCGAATCGCCGGGATTGCTCCAGTAGACGTGAAATGTCGGATCGATCGTCAGCCGGGCCGCCACAGTAAATGGCTGCCCCGGCTGAACGACTTGCGTATCCGCCAATAGAGTGATTTTCATCCTTGATTGCGCGAAAGCGCATTGCCCCACCGTCAGCGATAGAAGCACGGTTATGGGTCCGGTCCAACGCAACATCGACCTGCTCCAAAAAACGACCTTAAAAATCGCTCCTTAGCTCCGATGCCTCCGACCATCAACCGCCCGGAAGCAACTGATTTTCGCGCATCCAACCAACGAACTTGGCCAGCCCCTCTTCCACATTCACTTTTGGACTATAGTTCAACAGTTGCTGGGCCTTTGAAATATCTGCGTAGGTAATGAGCGGCTCAGACGCCGGCGTGGGCGTGTCTACGATCACGGCCTTTTTTCCGAGGAGACCTTCCAATACCTCAACAAACCGCAGATTTTCAACCGGATTGGAACAGCCCAGATTGAAGATCTCGAAGTCCATCGGGCGATCCAGCGCTTCGATGAATCCATCCACAATATCGTCGATGAATGTCCAGTCGCGTTTGATGTGGCCGGCGTTGTAGAGCGTCAGCGCTTGACCTTTCATAATCTGCTCCGACCATTGCCATGGCATCATGTCGGGCCGGCCGTGCGGGCCATAAACATTGAAAAACCGCAGCGTCGTCACCTGCAATCCGTAGAGATGATGATAGGCGTGGGCCATCAGTTCCATGGCGCGCTTGGTGGCCGGATAAGCAGCCAGCGGACGATCGGCCGCCGCCGATTCCACGAACGGCACTGGCGTGGTTTTGCCGTACACACTGCCGGTGGATGCCAGAACGCAATTTGGCTTGCTCGTCAGCCGTGCCGCTTCCAGCAGATTCATCGATCCCTGCACGTTCACCTGGCCATAAATCAGCGGATGGTCGATGCTGTACCGCACGGCGGCCATTCCACCCAGGTGCGCAACGGCATCAAACGATTCGGCCTTGAACAGTCCCAGCAGCCCTGGCGCGTCGCGCAGGTCCAACTGCTCGAAACGAAAGTGCGCATCACCTGTCAGGTCCGCCAAATGTCGCTGTTTGTGTTCTAGCGCGTAATAGTCATTGAGATTATCAAAACCGACCACACTGTCGCCGCGATCAAGCAGCCGACGCGCCAGCCGGCTGCCCACGAACCCCGCTGCCCCCGTGATTACGATCCTCCGCTGCGTCATGTTAGCAACTCCCAAAATCGGCACACTCGCGGACCTAGCGTTTCTTAAGCTCGTGGTAAATCGGCCGAATGTCGATCACGTGCATCCCTGCGGCCCGGGCCGATTGCACGCCCAGATCGGCATCCTCAAAAGCGTAACAGAGCGCTGGAGCGATGCCCAACCGCCGGGCGGCCTCGAGAAAAATATCCGGTGCCGGCTTGCCGTGTTCCACGTCATCGGCAGTCACCATCGCCTGGAAATACTGAAGCAGATCCATCACCGCCAGTGTCTTGGTGCAAGTGGCCCGGGTTCCGCCGGTGGCGACCGCCATCGGCAATTTCCCCGCGAACTCGTGAACCAGTTTCATCACCGGCTCGATGGGCGTGACCTGCGGGATGAGTTGCTCGAAGAGTCGCTCCTTAAGTTCCGTGGCTTCATCCACCGGTAAATGATACCCGTGCTTTTCATTTAAAATCTCCATGATCCGCCGAGTTGGCGCGCCGGCCATTTCATAAAATAGCGACTCGGAAATATCCTGACCGTATTCGCCCAGGGCATTTCTCCACGCCAGAAAATGCAGCGGCATCGTGTCGGCAATCGTGCCGTCACAGTCAAAGACCAACCCGCGTACACTGCTGGGAATAATGATTTTGTTCAAACGAGGCTCCAACACGGTTCAAAAACTTCGCAATCCGTCGAATTTACCGGAAACAGAATGCAGCGTAAAATGAGGTACTCCTTGGCTAAAGAGGGAAATCGGGCAGCAAAATCGCCGAATTCCGTGCCTGCTGCCCCAAAATGGATAGAATAGTTTGTCACGGAAACCGTTTAGTTGATAGCATCTGGCGCAATTGAGGATTTTATGACGCACTTTTTGCTCGCTCTGGGCATGCCGCAGGGCTTTGAATGGCTGATTATCGCCGCCGTCGGCCTGCTGATTTTTGGCAAGCGATTGCCGGAAGTCGGCAGAAGTCTGGGTAAGGGCATCGTCGAATTTAAGAAAGGCCTCAAAGGCGTCGAAGACGACCTTGAAGAAGGCGCAAACAAGTCGGGCACGACGGCCGATCAGGCGCGCTCGCAGATCACTCAAGAGACCCATACCCCGCCGCAATTTAAGTTTGACCCCTACACCGGCAAGCCGATCGAATCCAGCGCGCCGTCGAGTGAGCCCGAGAGAATCGGCTGATGGACAAAGGCCAGCTGGCCCGCGTAAGGGCAAACTGCCTTTATGCCAAAGGAGCATGATATGCGACAAGCGATTTTTGCCCTGATCGTGCTGATCCTCGGCCAGTGTGCGCTTGCCCAATCGCGCCCGCCTGCTACGGCGCCATCCAAACCCGCCGATCTTCCTGCGGTCAATTTCAACGCCATCGCATTCAAGGATGCCGTCGAATTTTTCGCCGATGTTTCCGGCGCTAATATCACTGTCAATTGGCGAGCCTTGGAAAAAGCCAACGTCCGGCCGGACACGCCCGTCACCATGAAGATCGGCGGGGTAACCTTCCGCAAAGCCCTCGACATGCTCCTCCGGCAGGCAGGCGGCGGCGTCCCGCTCACCTATACCATTGACGAAGGCGTTCTCGAAATCACCACCCAGGAAACCGAAGACGCAAAGCTGGTCACCCGCGTGTATGGTATTCAGGATTTGCTCTTCGAGGCGGAGGATTTTTCCGGCGCCCCACAACTTAGTCTTTCCAGCACCGGCAGTTCCGGCGGGGGGCGCTCGGCCCGGTCCGGCGGAAGTGGTGGCAGCGGCGGCGGTGGAAGTGGCGGCAACACTGGACTTTTCGGCAATACCAATGGCAACACCAATTCCCCCGGCAGCGACGGAAAAAGCTTGTCCCAAAAAGAGCGCGCTGACGAAATCATCAAGATGATCACCACCTCCATTCGACCGGAGATATGGGTCGAAAACGGCGGGACCAGCAAGATCAGCTTCTATCGAGGCAACTTGATCGTCACCGCCCCGGCCAGCGTGCATCGTCAAATTGGTGGGTAATTTTTTCATCATCATTCCAGGTCGAAAGCACGAGTATGGACTTCGAACTAGGCGTTGTGGGCGCGGGCAATATGGCCGAGGCAATCGCCCGCGGGGTGATTGCCGCCAAGGTGATGCCACCGACCGCGATCATCGCATCGGACGTGTCGGCCGAGCGCCGTGCGGTGTTTCAGGCGATGGGCGTGAATACCACCGAAGACAACGCCGAACTGGCCCGACGATCGCCGACGATCCTTCTCAGCGTCAAACCGCAGCAGATGGCCAGCGTGCTGGCGGCCATCGCCCCCGCCCTTCATCCCCGCACGCTCGTCATTTCCATCGCTGCCGGCATTAGCACGCGCTTTATCGAAAACGCCTTGGGCAGCACCGCTCAATGGCGCGTTATTCGCACGATGCCCAATACGCCCATGCTCGTCGGCGAGGGCATGGTTGGCCTGTGCGCCGGTGCCCACGCCACCGCCGATGACATCGCCCAGGCTCGGGCCATCTTCCAGTCCGCCGCCACCGTCTTGCAGGTGGATGAAAGCAAGATCGATGCCGTGACTGCCATCAGCGGATCGGGGCCGGCCTATTTTTTCTATCTCGTCGAGCAGATGATCCGGGCCGGACAGGAACTGGGCCTGACCGAGCACGAGGCCCGCACGCTCGCAGTCAAAACGGCCTCCGGGGCTGCCCGAATGCTCCTGACCTCTTCCGATTCCCCGCAGGAGCTGCGCCGCAAAGTCACCAGCCCCGGCGGAACCACGCACGCGGCCGTCTCCCACCTCGATGGCGCGCAGGTGGGAAACCACCTTGTCGAAGCCTTCAAATCCGCAGCGCGTCGCAGCAAAGAACTCGGCCAGTAAGCCAGTGACACCTGCGGGCAATGGATCTCGCCCCGCTGCTGCTGCGCAATTTTCCTTCCGCCGGCCACGGTTGTTTATCGTTGCACGCGCGCCGATCCGCCTTTGGCAAACGCCTCAACTTCTTCAACCCGCGCCATCGTCACGTCGCCCGGGAATGTCGTCAGCAGCGCGCCATGCGCCCAACCCAGCCGCAGCGCCTCCTCCGGACTGCGACCGCTTATCAGCCCGTAGATCAGCCCCGCGGCAAAACCATCACCCCCGCCGATACGGTCGATCACGTCCAGCGCGCACGTCGGGCTGACAAACCGCTTGCCTTCCATCCACAGCACCGCGCCCCAGTCGTGCCGGTTGGTGGTATGCACTTCGCGCAACGTCGTCGCCACTGCTTTCACATTCGGAAACTGCTTGACGATGTTGTCGATCATTCCAAAAAACGTCTGCGAATCGAGTTTCGATTCTGACTTTTGCGCCACTTCCGGCCCCTTCACGCCCAGCCCTTTTTGCAGGTCTTCCTCGTTGCCCACCAGCACGTCGCAATAAGTTGCGATCTTGCGCATCACCTGCACGCCGCGCTCGGCGCCGCCCGCCGACGCCCACAGTTTGGCCCGATAGTTCAGATCAAACGACACCACCGCGCCGGCAGCCTTGGCCGCCTGCATCCCTTCGATGATAAGATCGGCAGTCGTCGTCGACAGCGAGGAAAAAATCCCGCCCGAGTGAAACCATTTCACCCCGCCGGCAAAAATCTTCGCCCAGTCAAAATCACCCGCCTTGAGCATCGCGCCGGCTTCGTTGGCCCGGTTATAAAACACCACCGGGGCGCGCACGCCGGCCCCGCGATCGCTGTAGACCGTGGCGATGTTCGGCCCACGCACGCCGTCATGCTCGAACATCTTGAAAAACGGCCGCACGCCCGTCTCACGAATCCGCGACTGCACCAGCTCCCCGATCGGATATTTCACCATCGCGGTGGCAATGCCCGTCTTCAGACCGAAGCAGTCGGCCAGGTTTGCAGCGACGTTGTACTCGCCGCCGGAAACATGAATCTCCAGCGACCTTGCCTTGCGAAAAGGAATGATCCCCGGGTCCAGCCGATGCACCACCGCACCGAGCGCCAGCAAATCCAGTTCGCACGCATCCTGACGAATGTTCAAACCGCTCATTTAAAACCTCGGCCTTTCAAGAACGTTTTAGTCCCACCCCACACGCACGATATACCACAGGCAAAAATCCGCTTCAAACCCCTTCCGGGCGTCTGCCCACCCGCACGGTGCCCTTTGCCCCCACCAACCAGCGACGCGCTACCATCGCCTTTCATCTTGGGCACCACCCTATTTTCTGCGAGCAAGCGAGCCACATCGAGCCACCGACGTTGCCGGCCACTTTCCATTCCCCGGACACGCTTTCCATAACAAGCGGCGATGCGCGGCCGAATACGTCGAAATTCGGGCAAATTTGTGTGATTCTGACAGTTTTGAGTGGAAAAAGGGGGTCCAAAGGGGGTCCCAAAGAGGTCCCCTTGGCGTCCTCCTCGGATCGCAGCGGTTTGCCGACGAGGTCCAGACCATCGCAGTTCGGGTCCGAAATTCTTGACCCCCCTCAAAGCCACAGCCGTACGCCCGGCTCCTTCGGACAACTGCCCCGGGGCGAACCCAAAACTGAGCATTAGACCCGTGGCGTAAACGCACGCGGCTAAACAGGAAATCAACGTCACCAACTGCTTGTTAGTCATAACTATACTCCTCTACCCAGAGGGCAGGAGTTGCGCGAATGGGCGCTATTTCGCGCAACTTGGAGTGCTCCAAAATCGACTTAAGCCACTGCGGATTCAGGACTTGTAAAAAATAAAATATTTTTTGAAAAGGCTCAAATCTTGGTGCGCTTTTTGGCGCCAATTCGCGCACCAATCGGTTACGCAGCCCCAACTCGATGGCCCGGGCGTCGCGCTTGCTGCGGTGCTATCGCCCCGTCCCGGCGGTCCCGCTCGCAGAGGGGATCGCCCGATCATGGGGGCCACCGCTTGCACCTCAGATTTCCAGGTGACTTTTGGTGATTCGCCATAGGTCGTCGAATTCGTTTGGAGGATAGGGCAACACGTGCTGCGGCATTGGGTGGTTCCGATGGGTTTCTGTCGTTATGCTAATTCCAGAATGTGCTAAGGTCGGCGGACCAGGCGTTACACGATTGAAACATGGATAAACCCAGACATCCTTCCGCCGCCACCGATGCGATTCATCCGAGATTGGACCTTTTATGAAACGAAGCCCCGACGTGAACACATGGACCGCTGTCCGGGCTAACGCCTGGTATCAGAAACTTCCCTGGCTGGTGGGGTGCAATTACACCCCGAGGACTGCGATCAATCAACTGGAGATGTGGCAGCAGGAGACGTTTGACCCCGCGACGATCGACCAGGAACTGGGCTGGGCAAAAAGCGTGGGGATGAACGGCCTGCGGGTTTTCCTGCATGACCTCTGCTGGCAACAGGACCGCGTGGGATTTCTTGGTCGCATCGAGCGTTTTCTGGATATCGCGGATCGACATCGCATGGGCACGATGTTTGTCTTTTTTGATTCCGTCTGGCACCCGTTTCCACGGGCTGGCCGGCAGCCCGAACCCGAGCCTGGGGTTCACAACAGCGGCTGGGTGCAATCGCCGGGTGTGGAAATTCTGCGAGATGTTGCGGCTTTCGACCGGCTTGAAGAATACGTTCGGGGAGTTGTGCGGCATTTCCGAACGGACCAGCGCGTCCACGCCTGGGACATCTGGAACGAACCGGACAACAATAATCCTTCCTCGCGGGGTTGCCGTGATATCCCGAATAAAGCCGAAGTGGTGCAACCGCTAATCGAGCGGGCATTCGGCTGGGCGCGTTCAGCGCGGCCGACGCAGCCGCTGACCAGTGGCATCTGGATGGGGGACTGGTCTTGTGAAGACACCCTCAAACCACACGAGCGCACCCAACTGATCCATTCGGACGTCATCAGCTTTCACTGCTACGGATCGCCGAATCAGATAGCGGCGAAGGTGGAGCAACTTAAGCGATACGGCCGCCCGTTGCTCTGCACCGAATACATGGCCCGCGGAATGGGCAGCACCCTCGCCGGCATCCTTCCGGGTTTGAAAGAGCATCACGTGGGTGCGTACCAATGGGGGCTAGTGAAGGGAAAAACTCAATGCCACATCCCTTGGGATTCGTGGCAGAGGCCTTATGTCACGGGCGAGCCTGAGCCGTGGCACCACGACATTTTTCGTGAGGACGGCACGCCGTATGATCCGGCGGACATTCAGGCCTTGAAGAAAGCCACGCAACGACGTGGGCAACGCACTGTCCAACACCGATAGCGAGCCTTTACAACGAATGCCGCTTTGGCCACGGAATCAGGTCGAACACGTTCGCAAGAACCAGCGTCGTATAGGTCATGGCACTATTGCGGATTGAATTCGCGCACGGAATTGAGGCGGCTACCCATGACCGGGGTGCGCGACTATCCCCCCCACTTGTCGGGCTGATCCTTCGGACGGGTTTTCCCCGGGCAGATTGCTAACGCTCCGGGCCGACGATTTTCATCGTCGGCCCGGATTTACTCTGGCCCTTTCTCGTTGTCCTGTTTCCCGACGGAAACTGTAGGTCAGACGATCTTAATCTGAAACTGCCCGAAGGTGACGGCGGGGTCCGCGACCCTGGTGGCTGCGTAGGCATCAAACGCGGCCTGGTCGGCCAACTTGCTCCCGGACGCATTGAACACGACGTCGCCGACGGCAAATTTCACCGATCGAATCACGTCACCGGCCACTCCGCCAGAGGTGGTGGTATCGACCGCGCCCAGGGAAACGCCGCTGAGAGTCTGCGCCATGATGCGGGAGTTGGAGAACTGTGTTCCGGTCTTGCCCGTGAGCCGCACGGACGCGATTTTCTTCGTGCCGATGTCGGCCAAGCTCGCCGAAGCGATCGAAAGCCCAGGATTAACCCCGGCCGCCAGCACCGATCCGCTCATCGCCGACGCCACGACCGAACCGATGTAGCCGTTGGACTGCACGATCGAATCAATAATGGACCCGGCCACCGACAAACTCGACAACGCAATCGTTCCGGTCGCCGGGCCAGTCAAGTCAATGTTCGCGGCGTTCAAATCGCCCGCCACGCGCAGACTTGATAGCTTCGTGGCCGTCAGATCGCCACCAAAGCTCCCGCGTACAAAAATGGATGAGACGTTGCCGTCGACCGAAATGGTTGATCCCGAAACCGCGCCGCCAACATACAGGCTCGATAGGCGTGTCGCGGACGCCGGGATACCGCTCAACATGATGTGCGCGTTGGTGAGATTGCCGCCCACACGCATGCTTGATAGCTGAGTGGCGTTGACGGTGCCTGTAAAATCTCCAGGGACGACGATCGACCCGATGCGACCGGCGGTTACTTCAGAAGGCAGAGAGCCGGTCACGATCTTAAGCGACGATAGTTTTCCGCTGATGCCGGCGCCGAAATTGGCTCCGGCCGATCCGATGCGGATTGAGCTGGCTCCGCCGGCCACGCCCCAGAATCCGTCGGCAACGCCGCCCACAACCGCGCTACCCAGCAGCGTCTTGGAGCTGATCGACGATTCAGACCCAATGTTCAGTCCGGCGTCAAACTCGCCGGTGATCTTCAACGCCGACAGCGCCGGCGCGCTGATGGTCTGGTTGCTGTTTTCATCGTTCACCCATTCATTGGCCGCCAGTTTGGAAACGCGTACCGCGCTGGTTACGGTGGAATTGATGATGTTGCCAGCGGTGATGCTGACGCTCGAACCACTCTGTGCGCCGATCAATAGCGTGGCATTTTCCATGTTGCCGATACGCAAGCTCTTCAGGCCCGGCAGATTGGCATCGCCCATCAGGTCAACACCCGGGGCCACAATCGAACCCATTGGCGACAAGCCAACGATGTCGTTGATGACGATGGGATCTGTCACCCCGCCACTGCGCTTGATAGTCAGCGCGCTCGAGGCGGTCGTATTGCTCAAATCGATCTCGGCGGCGGTAACCCCGCCACTGACCGTGTATAGCGAACCGGCCGTCACCACCGTGCCGCTGCCTGAAAAGTAAACTGCCGCCAGCCCACGACTAATTGTGACCGTGGCCTGCGAAGAAGGACCAGCGCTGATATCAGGCACCGCGTAAACCAGCTTACGCTTCTGTCCCGCGGTCGATCCGATTTGCACGCCGATGTTGAGGTTCACGAGCGTCGAGGACGTCGTCACGCCGTTGTTGTCGGTCACGGTATATTTGAACGAATCGCCACCCACCGTATCGGTGTTGGGCGTGTAGGTGATCGTGCCATCGGGGTTGGCGACGGCCGTTCCGCGAGCCTGGCCTTGGCCGGGCACCACGGTCACAGTTGCGTCGTTTAGGCCGGCGTTGGCATTGTCATTGGCCAGTACGTTAATGATGACGGGGGTGTTAAAGAGCGTGTGGGCTGAATCGGCAACGGCGATCGGCGTCCCGATGATCGGATTAGTAACGACAATCGTGACCGCCGCCGGGTCCGAATGAGTTCCGCTGCTATCGCTTACGCGATAGGTAAGCGTGTCGGAGCCGGCAAAACCCGCCGCAGAGACGTAGCTGACCAAGCCCGTGCTGGGGTCGACGGTTGCGGTTCCGTGAATCGGGGGACTTATCAGTTCCACCGTGTCAGCCACCACCCCGCCGGTGTCATTGGCAACGACGTTGAAAGTCACCTGCACTGCCGTGTTGGCGTTGATGATGTCGTCATTGGCCACAGGCCCGCCCGGCGAGGCCGCAAGAATGCTCGACGGCTGCGATTCCACGCCCGGCGATGTGTTGTCCACTCCAGTCACGCGATAATAAAGTGAAACCCCCGCGGTGTTTGTTGTATCGGTAAACGTCGTGCCCGCGAGCGGCGAACCATTGAGCTTGACGAATCCACTGTTCGGCGTGCTGGAGCGATAGACGTTATAACCACCCAGTGCCGGGAAATTCACCGCCGACCAATTCAACGTCACGGAAGTCGTCGTGTGGGTTGCGGACAGGCCTTCCGGTGCCGGCGGAGTGGTTGCCGCGCGGAGGTTCGACACAATGTAGACGTTGTCGTTGAAGTCGTAGTTAATCGTTTGCAGCACCGCGTAGTCCATCGCCATCAGATAGGTGTTGGGAATGTTATTCCCCTGCGCATCTTTGAGAGGATAGAACCGAACATGATGCCCGCCGCCCGCCGTGTTGTTGCGATCAATGTTGATCTGATCGTTGCTGTATTCGTTGTCGATGCGAAAGCCGAAGGTTCCGGCAGTCGAGAAACTCGATTGCAATGGGCTAGTCCCGCTGCCCTGGGCGTGGGGAAGCAAAGTCTGCCCTTCAGCGGCTTGCGAACTAAACAGGATATGCGAAGTCTGGTTACTAGCGCCATACCAATAGGTGCGCACCACATTCCCCTGTGTGTGAAACCCGGCAATCTGGCGAACGGACACTGCCTTGCTCGGATCGGCTGTGGCCCAACTGTCACTATAAAGCTCTTCACCGTAAAGCGTGCGTGAGTCCAGCGGCTGGGACAAATCCACTACCGTCGGATTGCTGGCAATCTGCGTCGTGTACCCGCTCACCAGGTTAACGATCGTTTGCAGGTTCGGCTCGGTGTTATTTTCTGACCGCTTCTGCCAATATCCGGCCAGCGTAACCGCCGACGTGGGATTCGCCGGGTCATTGGAGGTGATGGTGAGCGAGCCGAGGATGGACGCTCCCCCATTAGGATCGGTCGTGTAATTGGTTTGGTTGTAGGAATGGGCCGGCAACGTCTGTTGATTGAACTTCAAAGTCACTTCAACCGAGGCATTGGGGGCCAGGCTGAGATTGTTGTACCCGCCGGCAGGGGCATCCACATATTCATAAGGCCCATTCAATACCACCTGGTTCAGCACCAGTGCCTGATCGCCGGTGTTTTTCAGAATCAGCTTGTTGGTATCGTGAACAATATTCGTGAGAGTGCTGTCCGGCGATTGAATACGATTGAAGATCAGCCGATCATTCGAGGGAAGCCCCTCAGCATTCTGAATGGTCAAGACCGCCGACAGTAGTCGCCGGTCTTCAAGGGTTTCGATGACGGGATGAATAGCGCGGAGCAGGGTTTCGGTTTTCAAGGATTGCATCTGAAGACTCTCCAAAGGAACGTTTGTCTCACCGACCGACTCGTCACCCGACGAACCGGCCACACGACGGAAATATCACTAGCGACTTTCGCCGTCTGCTGAAGAAAACTTCAGGCGACACGAAAGGCAATATCGGCATTAACTGGCGTTTTGGTCTAGTAGAAACGCAGCATACTCGGACCCAAAGACGTCGCCGACCGTGCGCATGTTTCCGATCCCGACAGTCTAGGCCGACCAAAAGGGCAAAGGAAAGCGCCGATTTGATCGATTGATGGTCCATTGCGGTGGCCACTTTGTCAGTCTGCGACCTGCATCACACGGCAATTTCATCCCTCAGCCCGCTGTCCGATGTGGTGCGCAAAATTTCTTCGCATTCGCGCACCAACAATCCGCCTCCTCGCAAATTGCAGTATTTTAATTAAGTGCCTTTGTAATAATGATTTGTGACAGTTCCACGGCACCCCGAATTACGCAAATGGGATCAACACTCCGTAACTCGTAGCGAGCTGCATAATCCCTTAATTCGCAGGGACTTAGTGAATTTTTTTGCTGCGATTTGGCCCTCTTGTGGACACCTTAATGGACCCGGACACGGGCCATGGGGCTTATGAAAAGGGACATCTTTTAGTACAGGCTGAAGACGTTCTTTCTCAGGCCTTTCCGCCAACAAACCACCTTTGGGAAAGGCCGAGTCAGGGGATTTTATGTTTTTTCTTTTCCACACCAACTAGATGCGATATTGTGTTGTCTCACCTATTCAGGAGATGATTATGAGATGGACATCGGCATCATTGGTTGCGGTGCTGGCGCTGTCACTGTTGGCTGGGGCCCCGGCGACACTTCGGCTTAATGATCTGGTCAATCACCCAGAACGGCTCCCGGCTAAAACTAAGCTGAATAAAGCGTTCCGATTAAATGGTGGCAAGCCACTGGCCGTTGGAGATGAAGTGGCGGTGCTGGAATTTAATGGCGCGAAAGTGACCGTCGATGCGGGGAACGAGCGCATCTTCGAGATCAATCCCGGCGACTGCACGCTCCTGGAATCGGCCAACGAAATCTGGTCGAAATTGTCCGCGGCCCAGCGCGAGATCGACCTGGCGAAGGTGGTGAACGATGCGTCTCTGTGGCCGATGCAAGTGAAGACGCTTGTTGGATTCAATATCGAAGGCGGCAAGCCTATCGAGCCGGGTACGGACATGGACGTTTTCACGCTGACCCGCGAGGGGATCAAGGTGGCTTTGCCCGGCGAGAAAAACTTTATCCTGATCGACGTGGCCAAAACCGACGCGATCGCGCGTGCCCGCGAGTTGGCGCTGATCGACCCAATGAAACGGCCGTCGCGCATCGCCAATGCACTTCGCGGCAAACTCATGGATGCCCAGGGCAAGCCGGCCGATGAAGCGAAGCTGGATACGGCCAAAGTGTTTGCGCTGTATTTTGGTGCCAGTTGGTGCGGGCCTTGCCGCCAATTTTCACCCTCGCTGGTGAAATACGTCAACAAGACCAACTCGCCAGTAATGATGACGGTAATGATGAGCAACGACGAAGAAGATGGGAAGATGCTGGGTTATATGAAGGAAGAGAAAATGCCCTTCCCGGCGCTGCCGCTGGCGGTGCTGCAAAAGAATGGCCTGCTGATCAGCTACACCGGCAAGATGATTCCGCAATTGCTCATCGTCGATCGCTTCGGCAAATTGTTGGCCGACACCTATCAAAATGGACAGTACGTTGGCCCGGCAGTTGCGCTTCGCCAGCTTGATGGCATCCTGCGCGCCGCAGCGAAATAGGGGCGATGTGGGGCCGGGCAATGGTTGCGATCAGGTTTGGTTTTGTAGTGGGATTTCTATGCGTTTGACGATCGCGGGATAGCAGGCGTCATTGGTGCAGGCTTGATAGGTTAGCCGAATGTGCAACGGCCCAGCAGGCGGACTGGCTAGTCGCAAGCGGATATTGATCTGATCGAAATAAACGCAAAGCGGTTCGGCAGTGAACGAAAATTCGGATTCGATACCGACGGGAAAATCTACGCTGGCTTCGGCGTTGGTTACTTCCAGTTGCGTAGCCACAAGTTTGCCGGTCGTTTGGTTGGAATTGAGATGATAACCCTCGGCGATGGCCAGAGTAAGAATGGCTTCAGTTTTTGATGCCCATTGGGCGCTGCATTGAACGACGGATTCGGCGAGTTCTGTTGGAGAAATCGGCCGGCCGGGCGTGTTGCCAGCGGGCACTTCGATCGGCCCAAAGCGATGAACGTATTCGAACGCTGCTTCAAGCATTGAACTCATGGCCTCAGGTTGTTGGCTTAACGGTCCGGCGAACGCCTGGATGACGGCCCGGGCTTCATCAGCCTGGGCGAGATCAAGCAACGCCAGGGCCAGTTGGGCATTTCCGCTGGGAAGCGGCGAATCGCTGGCGACTTTCTGGCGGACAATTAG
This sequence comes from Tepidisphaerales bacterium, assembly GCA_038234815.1. Taxonomy (GTDB): domain Bacteria; phylum Planctomycetota; class Phycisphaerae; order Tepidisphaerales; family Tepidisphaeraceae; genus JBBQSU01. The sequence continues at coordinate 20,167 of JBBQSU010000010.1, forward strand.
GTCTTCGGCACCGGCAGCAGTGAAGAAAAATCCACCGGTGGATGGGTCTTGGAAACGTCCCAGCACCGAGATCATCAAACTGGCGGCGTGGTCTTTCCAGCCCTCGTGCCCGTCGGCATTACGGAGGTCGATCAGCGCGCGGATGAGGAAGGCGTAGTCGTCGAGAAAACCGTCGTATTTGGCTGTGCCGTCCCGGCTCGTGCGCAAAAGCCCGCCGTCGGGAAGGCGATGATGGCGCAAGAGGAAATCGGCACAACTCCGTGCCGCAGATAGATATCGTTCTTCCTGGAGCACCTGGCCCGCGTGAGCGAGTGCGCGAATCATCAGCGCGTTCCAACCGGTGATGACCTTAGTATCGAGCAGCGGTTGCTTTCGCTTGCTTCGTTCGGCAAGGAGTTTGCCGCGCATTGGTTCGAGCTGCTGGTTCACCTCGGGCGAAAGCGGTTCGGGCAAATACAGCACGTTTTGATCGGCGTAGCCGGGTCCGCCATGCGGGTCTTCAAAATTCGGCCCGCGATCGACGCCGTAGGCGTTGTTAAACAGCCGCGCGTCGTCTTGGCCGAGAATTGCGATGATTTCAGCCTCGGTCCACAGGTAGGACTGGCCTTCGCGGTGATCGACTTCGGCATCGAATGCCGTGTAAAACGCGCCTTCGGAAGAAGTCATCTCCCGGAGGACGAAATCGAAAATTCCGCGGGCCGTTTCGGCATAAAACGGTAGTTCGGTCTGGCGATAGGCTTCGACATACAGCCAGGCAAGCATGGCGTTGTCGTAGAGCATGATCTCGAAATGTGGCACGCGCCATTTTGCATCGGTGCTGTAGCGATGAAACGCCCCGCCAAGGTGGTCCCGAATTCCCCCTTGGGCCAGGGCATCAAGCGTGTGGGTGACTTGTTTGAGCAAGCGTTCGTTGGGGTGATGGGCCAGAAACGCGAAAATAGTTTCAAGCAGTGTTTGTCGCGGGAATTTCGGTGCCCCACCGAATCCGCCATGCCGGGGGTCATAGTCGCTGGCGCTTTGGTCGATCAGTCGCTGAATCAGTGGAAGATCGATCGTGATCGACTTTTCCGGCAGCGCGGGCTGCGCTAGTTCGGTCAGGACATCGACAAGTTGGTTGGCCGATTGAGTGACCTCAGGAGATCGATCATGAAACGCACGACTCAACGAGCGAAGAAGCGTCATGAAACCCGGCCGGCCGGCCATGTCGTCCTTGGGGAAATAAGTTCCGCCATAGAATGGGCGCAGATCGGGCGTGAGAAAAACGCTCATGGGCCAGCCGCCCCGGCGCGTCAGAATTTGCACCGCCGTCATGTACAACTGATCGACATCGGGTCGTTCTTCCCGATCCACCTTGATGCTGATAAACAGTTCGTTCATCAACGCTGCGACGGCAGGGTCTTCAAAACACTCCCGTTCCATGACGTGACACCAGTAACAGGTGCTGTATCCGACCGACACGAATATGGGCTTGTTTTGAGAGCGCGCGGCCGCGAACGCCTCTGTGCCCCATGGGAACCAATCCACGGGATTGTGGGCATGTTGCAGCAGATAAGGACTGGTTTCGCTGGCCAGGCGATTGGCTGGCGCGGTGTTTTGAGACGTCATGGTGATCGCTCCTGTCTCAAGCATAGACGCCCCGTCGCAAGCCGACCACGAGATTTGCACCGACGAGGCGAGGCTTCGGCGGCCTGGCTTCTGCAACGCGCGATAGACGGCCCGCCTGCATTCAGCGAAGATCGTAGTCTTATGAATCCTCTTCCGTATATGACTACGCATTTTTCGGGCATCGGCGGGGCTATCAAGCAGCGACCGGAGGACTTTTTTGTTCAAGAAATTCCGGCTTATGACCCCTGCGGCCAGGGGGAGCACGTCTATTGTGAAGTACAAAAGGTCGGGCTTTCCACTTTCGATCTGATCGACCGCGTGGCCGGCGCGCTGAAGATTTCCCCGCGAGATATTGGATACGCCGGACTAAAGGACGCGCAAGCCCTGACGCGACAGGTGATTTCCATCGCCGGCGTCACCGAAGAGCAGGTGATGGCGCTGCATCTCCCCGATGTCCAGATTCTATGGGCGGTGCGACATGGAAATAAGCTGCGACTGGGGCACCTGGCGGGCAACAGGTTTGCCATCAAGATTCGCGAGGTGAATCCGACCGATGTGGTGAAGTTGCAGCCGGTATTGGATGAATTGACCCGGCGAGGCGTGCCGAACTATTTCGGGGAACAGCGGTTCGGTCGTCGAGAGAACAACCACCTGTTGGGCGCCGCGATCATCCGCGGGGACGACACGGAATTGCTTCGGCTTCTTCTTGGCGATGCCGATCCGGCCCGAGACGACGCGAAGCACTTGGCTGCCCGGCGGGCATTCGATCGCGGAGATTTGGACGAATCGATGCGTCTTTGGCCGCGACAGGCGGGGATGGAGCGCCGCATCCTGGCCCGCTTCATCAAAACGCGCAAGGCGTCCGATGCCAGTCGCTTGATCGAAGAAAAACTTCGGCGGTTGCTCGTCTCGGCCTTGCAAAGTGAAATGTTCAATCAGGTCGTCGCCGAGCGTATCGGATCGATCGACACGTTATTGGACGGCGAGATCGCCTGGAAGCATGACAGCGGCGCGTGTTTTGCCGTGCCGGTGGCCGAACCCGAGAAGGCTCGCTGCGAGGCGTTTGAGATCAGCCCGAGCGGACCGTTGCTGGGTTATCGGCTGCTTTTGCCAGAAGGCGAAGCGATAAAGGCGGAACAGCGGGCGTTCGATCGCATGCGCCTCAAGCCCGAGGATTTCCGCAGGGCTGGGGATTTCAAGGTCAAAGGCTCCAGACGGCCCCTGCGTATCCAGCCTCGGGAAACCAGCCTGTCGGCCGGCGTTGACGAACACGGCGGGCACATCACCGTCGCTTTCACCCTGCCCACCGGTTCTTACGCCACCGTGCTGCTCCGGGAACTGATGAAGAACTCCGACGCGTGAGGCCTGAAAAGTGCGGTGCCGCAGACGGTCAGATAATGTAGAGATCGCAATATGTCTGCCTAAACCTCGCCGCTCCTGGCTCCGATATCCAAAGGGAAATATTGAGACAAGACGTGACGAAAAATTCGCATCGACATTCTGCCCTGAGTGACGCCCAACGGATTGCGCTCCTGGATCGACTGGATCAAGAGGACGCCCAGGAGAAGGCCAGCAACCGCCGGGCCGCGCCCCGGCTGAAATATCGCAAGACCGACGTCGCGTTGCACGTCATTCAACCCGGAGGCGGGGCAACCGATATCGTCGTCTCGACCCGCGACCTGTGCGCCAACGGCGTGTCGTTTTTGTATTGGAGTTTCCTGTACACCGGCACGGTTTTGCGTGTCGTGCTGAACAAACGGATGGGCGGGGAAGAAGTGCTGTCCGGCAAAGTGGTGTGGTGCCGGCACATCTTTGGCCTGCATCACCTGATCGGCGTCAAGTTCGCCACACGAATCTTTCCCAAGTTATTTACCGATCCGTCGGAATGGGATGCCGAATCGCAGGATGCCAAGATCGATCCGAAGGAGTTGAACGGGAAAATTCTGCTGGTGGACGACCAGGAAATTGATCGCCTGCTGTTTTCCCATCACCTGCAAGGGACGAACCTCGAGGTCTTTGCGGCCTCCACCGCGGCCGAGGCTGTCGCCCTTTTGAAGAAGCATTCGTTCAATCTGGTGGTGTCAGATCTGAACCTGACGGAGATATCCGGCGAGGATGCGATCAAGCAGTTTCGATCCGCGGGTTATCAGGGCCGGATACTGATTTTGACCGCCGAGACATCGACCCAGCGGATGCGGACGGCGATGGAAGCCGGTGCGGCGGCCGTGCTGCACAAGCCCTATACCCCGCATCAATTGCTCTCGACAATCTCGCAATGGCTGGCAGGTGTGAAGCACGACACCGGCGATGAAGCCATCATCAGCGAATTGGCTGGCAAGCCTGGGATCGACGAGATGCTGACCCAGTACGTCGGGCAGGTGTTGAATCTGCTGCAACAGTTGCGGGCGCACATTGATGCACAGAACTTCGACCTGGTTCGTAAGTTATGTCAAACCCTTAAGGGGACCGGCACCGGATACGGGTATCCCCTGTTATCGGAATTCGCCGGCAATGCCTTGAAGATCCTGGATACGTCGATGTCCGTGACAGAATCCATGACCGAGTTATGCCAACTTGAGAACGTCGCCCGCAGAATCAGCGCCCATAAAGCGGCATGAGTTGCGAGCCATTTTCTCCTAATGAAAATCCCGCGAACGAAACGCATATCCTGCCAGAAGCTGGCTTTGATCGACCAGTCTTTTAGTAAGAATATGAATGACCTGCCCCTGGCGTTCGATATACCCCTCGGCCTGCAATAACGAAGCATACCGGGCGGCGGCGCGAAACTGCTCGTAAATTTGCGGGCGAAGAATTAGATTGGCCACGCCGGTTTCGTCTTCAAGCGTAATAAACACGATCCCCGAAGCCGTTGCGGGTCGTTGGCGGACCAGCACCAGCCCCGCCACTTTCACCCACCCCTTGGTTCTTCGATTTAATTCTTCAGCGCAGATCACACCCTGCCCGGACAACGCGCTTCGGACCAGACCCAGTGGATGACACTTGATCGACAGACCGGCGGTGGCGTAGTCGGCCATGACTTCCTGCCCTAGCGGCATTTGCGGCAGTGCCGGCACGGGATCAGGCATCTTGGCACGATCCAGTGAGAACAGCGGAGTCTCCTGATCAGACAGCGGCAAAGCATTCCACATCGCCGTGCGACGATTTTGCGGAACCGAACCAAAGGCATCGGCTTCGGCCAAGCGCTCAAGAGTGGAAACCGTCAGGGCACTGACTTGCTGCAAATGTTCCACCGATACGAATGTTTTGGCTTGCCGGCGCGCCGCTACCAGCCGATCTGCACAGGTCACTTTCATCCCCTTGATCTGCCGAAATCCCAGGCGAACGGCCGGAGAGCCTAGGCCCCAGGTCCGGGGATTGTTCCGCGAGGCTGGATCAATAAGACGTTGGGCAGCCGGCCAGTCTTCCAGCGTGCAATCCCAATAACTGAAGTTCACGTCCACCGGGAGCACGGCCACGCCATGCTCGCGGGCGTCACGCACGATCTGCGCCGGGGCATAAAATCCCATAGGCTGACTATTGAGCAGCGCGCACGAAAACGCGGCGGGATAATGGCGCTTGAGCCAGCAACTGGCATAGACCAGCAAGGCGAAGCTGGCCGCGTGGCTTTCAGGAAATCCGTATTCTCCGAACCCGCGAATCTGCTCGAAACACCGCTGGGCAAAGTCCGGGGCATAACCGTTATCGAGCATTCCCTGCACGAATCGTGACTGAAACTGGTCCAGCGCGCCCTGGCGCTTCCAAGCCGCCATGGCGCGACGAAGACGATCGGCATCGGCCGGGCTAAACCCCGCGCCCACGATGGCGATTTTCATGGCCTGCTCCTGAAACAACGGCACGCCAAGCGTCTTATGAAGCACCTGCCGCAGCGCCTCGCTGGGATATTCCACCGGTTCCTGCCCGTTGCGGCGCCGCAGGTAGGGATGCACCATATTTCCCTGGATCGGCCCGGGACGCACGATCGCCACTTCAATCACCAGATCATAAAAACACTTGGGGCGCAAGCGCGGAAGCATGGTCATCTGCGCGCGACTTTCGATCTGAAATACGCCCACCGTATCGGCATTGGAAACCATCTCGTACACCTCCGGGTCCTCGGCGGGGATGGCATAAAGTTCCAGTCGCTCCTTACGATTCTCATTCACCGATGCCAGGGCCTTGGACAGGCATGTCAGCATTCCCAGTCCCAGCAAATCCACCTTGAGAATGCCTAGCGCGTCGATGTCGTCCTTGTCCCATTCGATCACCGTCCGATCGGGCATCGAGCCGTTTTCGATCGGCACCATTTCGCACAACGGCCCGCGGGTGATGACCATTCCACCCACGTGCTGACTAAGGTGACGCGGGAACCCCAGCAATTGCCCGGTGAGCCAGATGAGTTGCCGAACCGTACGGTCGGCTGGGTCCAGACCCAGGGCGCGCAGTTGCTCGTCCGAGACAGTTCCGCGATGCCACCAGTCCAGCCGCCGGGCCATCTGATCGACGGTGTCGGCGCTGAGTCCCAATGCTTTGCCCACATCGCGTACGGCCGATCGACCGCGATAGCTGATGACTTCGGCGGTCATGCCGGATCGCTCGCGACCGTACTTTTCGTAGACGTATTGAATGACTTCTTCACGGCGTTCGTGTTCAAAATCGATGTCGATGTCGGGAGGTTCGTTCCGGGCGGTGGAGATGAAGCGTTCAAAGAGCATATCCACGCGGCTCGGATCGACCGAGGTGACGCCGATGCAATAGCAGACCGCCGAATTAGCCGCCGACCCCCTGCCCTGACACAGGATGCCCCGCGAGCGCGCGAACCGCACCAGGTCATACACTGTCAGAAAATACGCTTCGTACTTGAGCTGCCCAATCAAGGCCAGTTCGTGCTGAATCTGCTCCGTCACCCGATCGGGCACGCCCTCAGGCCAGCGCTGGGCCGCACCGGCCCAGGCCAGATGGGCCAGATATCCGGTGGATGTTGTTCCGGCGGGTACAATTTCGTCGGGATATTCGTACCGCAACTCATCGAGGCAGAACTGGCATCGCTGGGCGATCTCGATCCCTCGGTGCAGGGTTTCGGGCCAGTCTTGGAAGAGCCTGTGCATCTGCTCGGGTGATTTAAGATAGCGCTCGCCGTTGCTGAAAAGCCGATATCCCGCCTGGGTGATGTCGCAGCCGTGACGGACGCAGGCCAGCACGTCCTGAAGGGATCGTCGGGCTGGTTCGTGATAATGAACGTGATTCGTCGCCAGAACGGGCACGTCGAATCTGTCACTTAGCTGGCGCACGCCATGGCAGTTGTCACGGTCTGCACCGGTATAATCGCAGGCAATACAAAGGGATAACCGATCACCGAAGACGTCTTTGAGATTTCCAATCGCCTCTTCGGCAGGCATGGGGCTGGACGCCTCGCCAGAATCGTCGATTGCAACATGAGAAGCCGGCGCGGCACAATACGCAGCCAGCAGATCAGAGTGATGATGCAACACGTCGTCAAGAGTAAGTTGGCATTGGCCTTTTTCCGTGCGGCGTTTACCCAGAGTGAGCAAGCGGCACAACTGCCGATACCCGTTTCGGTTCGTTGCCCAGACTAAGATGTTTGATGAATCAACCAATACCAAACGCGAGCCGATCAGCAGCTTCATTTGGGCTTTCTTGGCCGCTTCATAAGCCCGAACCACTCCGGCCAGACTGTTGATGTCTGTGATCGCCAGGGCATGGTATCCCAATTGGGCGGCCCGATAGACCATCTCATCGGGGTGCGATGCCCCGCGTAGAAACGAGAAATTCGTTGTGACATCCAGTTCCGCATAGGGGAAATGCCGGTCCGGAACGCAGATCGGGGCGTCGAGCGCTTTATGAAGTTTTGTGTCAGGTTGCTCCGGCATGGTTAATCAAATGCCCCGTGCAAATACCACTTGAACGTTTCGAGTACGCGGAATATCCAGAACCGCTGGCCGGCGTCGTCCTCCACCTCAAAATAGTCACGGGTTTTATAGCGTCCCTGCCACCATTCCCCGGCGATGCGTTCTGGACCTTTGGCCAGGCGCAGGCGATGTGTTTGCTGTTGGTGCGTGAAGGCGACCGGCCGGCCTTCGCGGTCTTCAGAAGGTGACACCATCACGCGAATTTCAACCGGCGCAGGCCGCAAACAAAGCGGACGACACGTCGCCCGGACCGGCATTTTCGCCGGTGCCCTTCCGGCGGGCCTTTCTGGCAAGCCCGGCTGGCTGACGGGCAAGCTCACCCACGACCGCTCGGGAACATAAGATTCCACCCATTCGGGCCGAACCACGGCGTTGTCCCCCAGCCGGATTTGCAGTCGTTCGATCAAATGCGCGTAGTCGCCTTTAATTTCAAAATGATCCTGTTCCAGCAATGAAATCTGCGCTTCGACCAGCGGTTCGTGCCGAAGGACAACAATCCTGATGGCGTCAAATCCGGTGTCGGTTTGCAAGGTTTCCATTGCACAACGCAGCAGATTAAACAGCCGGGTCCGATCTCGGGACGCCAGGGAAAGCTGTATGGGCAGTTCCAAGGGCGATTGATAAGGGCGTGAAAATCGGACTTGTAATTGCCGCGCCCCCCGTCCTCTTCGGGCCAGTTCGGCCACCACCTCATCCAGCAACCGCCCGAGGATCAGCCAGATGGCTTCGAGAGAATCCACCGCATAATCCAGTTCCAGGCCCGCCTGAACAGGGGTTGTGGATTGAAGTGCCAGCAGAGGTTCGGGGATTTTTCCCAGGGCCTGATCGATGCGGTCCAGCAAGGCCTGTCCGAAACGTGAAGGCAAGACCGAGCGAGGCAAACGCAGCAACTGCCCGATGGTTTCAATGCCGGTTCGGTGCAGTTTGTTGATCGCCGGTGTATCCAATCGCAGGCAATCCACAGGCAACGGGGCCAGCACCGCCGGCAGCGCGGCTTCGTCGTCATGGATATCCACTGCATGAGCGGAGATAGGACGGCTATCAGGCTTGATAAAATCGCCTGCGCGCGCCAAGGCCCAGGCCGCACCGGGGGTGGGGGCGATAACACTGCTGGCTTGTATCTGGAATCGTTCGAGCGATGCCCGGACTAGTTTTAACAGCGGATCAAGCCCACCAAAAAGTCGCTCGGACCCTCCTACGTCTAAAAACAAGGCATCAGGTTTCTGGACCGCCACCACCGGCGTGAAACGAATCAGCCACCGGCCCAGGGCTTCGAGCGCGCGGGCATCTTTATCGGGATCGGATGCATGAGTACACAAGTCCGCGCAAAGGGCACGCCCTTCGGCCAGGGTGATACCCGGACGCACCCCCGCCGATCGGGCCAGAGGGCAAACATCGACCACCCGCTGCTTGGCCATCACCGTTTGCACCAGCGCCAGCGGATTAAGCTGAAACGCGGGGTATCTGCGTCTGATGCGGTCGATGGGCCATGATTTCAGATGCACGCACAAAATTCGTTTCACGGTTTGCCTCCAGAAGGATCACCCTTCCGATTTGTCCTCCCTGACCGTGAATGAGTTGGATCTTCCAACACTGGAACTGTTCATCCCCTGTTGCCGGCTGTACCAGCCAGCGCGTGGCTGCGGCATAAGGAGCCGACTTGGACGAAAAATATCGGAACAGCAGCCCGATTCCCCCGCCCCGCTCGGCGGCCAGTTGCAGCCGGCGCGCTTCCACCTGCGACAATTTTTGGGCCGACCCTACCGTCACTCCGATGGCCCGGCAGCGCAGGCATTCGGTCATCGCCCAAAGTTCGTCGGCGGACCGATGGGGACGCAACAGCAGCAGCCGATCCATCGATATTCCCCCCGCCACCAGCGCCGCCGGCCATAATTCATTGGCAGAATCGCACCAGGCCAGATGTCCCGCCGGTGTCGAAGCCAAGGCGGACTTTGCCAGCAGCGTGGCAAAAAATTTCGGCCTTGCCTGGCCAGGCGCAATCAGAATCTCATGAACCACACCCCGATCAAACCCCTTCGGGACTAACGCATCAAGCAGCGGCAAGCCCGTCGAAAATACATCACTCCGCTGGCTTGGCGAAAATCCCGCGGAAGTGAGAAGCCGATGATGACTTAAAGTTAAAAACCGCATGAGGTCATTGTTGTTCGTATTTTGTTAGGTTATCTAGGAAGGGAAGATTCGGTCAACTATTGCCTGCGGGATTTGTTTAGTGAATGCGGAACGTGACAGAATTGTGACTGAATATTATGCACGCATCCGCACGCCGTGCCGTTCATCATTTATCAGACGTAGCCCACCTCGGGAAAGAGCCAAACACTCCTGAAACCCGTCACAAAGAGGTCAACCACTAAACTAAACTGTTCGATGCTATCAATATGAGCAAGTCGCTTCCTATCCCTCCAGCACGCCGGCCCCGCCGGGGAGTGACGCTCATTTACGTTACCGTCATGATGTCGGTATTGCTGGGGATGGCAGTTTATGCTGTTGACGTGGGGCGAATGCGTCTGGCCAAGGCTGACTTGCAGGACGCCTCGGATGCTGCCGCCCGGTATGCCGTTACCGGGGTGGTGAGCAGTTCAACGCCGGCTACAACCTCAGCCAGTCAGGCCAAGGCGGTGACAGGCCAATGGGTGATCGAAGGCTGTCGGATTAACGATACCGACGTAACCACGACCATCGGTACCTGGGTTAGTGCGACCAAAGTATTTACCCCCACGTCCATCAATCCCAATGCGGTCAAAATTGACCTGGTGTACCGGATGACCGGCGCGGGCCGGGCACCGTTGTTTTCTTCGATTTTTTTGCCATCCCAGCAACCCGTGGTCCACGCCAGCACGATCGCATTCGCCAATTCAAATGCTACGCAGTATGCCCCTCGTGCCTCGGGAAACCTTTGGCTTTCCGGAGCAACGGCCGGAACGGTGACACAGAATTTCAGGGCCGACGCCAACTGGGTCTGGGACACCGCCGGGACAACCAGCACGCCCAAGCAAAGCCCGCTGGAGATGAACTTGGCCTCTGCGGGATTCTCGGCGGGGCAATCGCTGTGTTTTGAGGGCCTTTCAGGCACAGCTTCTTGGGATACTTCCGGTGGCGCCGTGAATTCCGCCGACGGCGACGCCAGTTTCATGGTGGCATTGGGTGCGACCTATCCGCCCAATGTGCCAACCAACAATCTGAACGGGATTGCCAACGTGCGGGCACCGATCGGCGCGGTGATGGCGGTATTTCTTAACGATAATGCTCCGAACACCAGCTCGGCCCCTTCAACCTGTCTGGACTTCCAGGGCGCCAGCCAGCGCGACTACACCACGCTCAGTCCAGGACTCAAGCAGCCGTTCTTTGTCGGTGATGGCAAGCGTGCCAATGGCGAAATACAGAAAATCACCATCCCCGCCGGCGCCACGCGAGTCTTCATCGGCATGATGGACGCCTGGCAATGGAACGACAACGTCGGGATCTTCAATTTCAAGGTCTATAGCACGTCCACAATCATCGTCGTGAAATAGCCGGGAACTATTGCCTCATCAATCACCGGCCGCAGCGCGTTCAATGTCGGATATTAAACCCCGCGAATTCACCCGTCGGGGCTGATTGGCATTGATCAATGTGCTTGACGAAGCCGTTCATCCGCTGGCAAATGGAAGCCACCATCTGGTCCATCTCATCAGGCGAACCTTCCAGGACGATTTCAACCCGGCCATCGGGCAGATTGCGGACATACCCTCCCACGGCAAAACGCATGGCGATGTTTTGAGCAGTATATCGAAAACCCACACCCTGCACGCGGCCGGCGAAAACGCACGTGCGGCGCTGGAGAAGGACAGGTTTTTGCTGTTGATCGATCATCTAGCGCGATAATTTATAGCCGACGAAGCACCGGCTTCCAAGATAATTTTTTCGGCCGTGGCAAGCCTTGATGGCCTCAGCTTTCCCACTGATCGTTAAAATCATCGACCGCGATTTTGTGGACGAAACGCAGATAGGCTTTTTCGATATCCGCCAAGGGCATGATCAGGTAATACTCAAGCAATGGCGGGACGGTGGCTGGCTGCCAGCCCAATTTGGAGGGCGTGACCAGCCCGCGGCCCGAAGGGTCCCGGTTGGCCGCGATATCGGCCAGCATCCGGGCCAGCGCCGGCCGATAGCGGGCATTTTCGGCCTGCCAGAGGAAGAGCGCAAAGGCCCAGTTTTGAGCGTAAAAAGTGTCGATGCGATGCCCGGGTTTGCCGACGACATCACCGGCGTGACTGGTGGCCAGCTCGGCAAGTGGAACCAAGGACTTGCTCTCTATCGCCCGCCGCAAGCTCTGGGCGCGCAGGCGGTTCACGCCGATCTTCCATCGCGGAAGGTCGTCGATCCATTCGATATCCTCGAACAGCGTGGCGATGCCCTCTTCCAGAAACGGCGGAAGACGGCCTTGAAAATGCCTGGCGACGTATTGATGCCAACCTTCGTGCGCGGCAACCGCCGGCGTGCCCGATTTGCCGAGAAAATAGGCCGCGAAGGTATCGCCAACGCAATACCCTCCGCGGTTGATCTGGAGGTAAATTTTCGCGTCTTCGCCGGTGTTTTCCTGCGTATACTCCGCCCACTGCTGCTTGCCGGAGAAGATATAGCAGGGCATGGGACGATCCGTGAGCGGGATGCCCGGCGCGATCCGGCGATACTGCTCTAACGCTCCCTCCATCACGGTCAGCAGGCGCAATTGCAGTTCCTGATCTGCGATGGTGGTGTAGAGCACGTAGTGTTCGCTGGTGATCTGCCGGCCCGGCGAGGCGTGAAATGTCCAGGCGATGTCCGAGCGGGCCTGGGCAAATTGGGTCGGGCCGGACCACTCCGGGCCAAGAGATCGGTCCGCACAACCGGCTAGAAGTGCCAAGCCGACGAGCCACAACATCGCTATGGAAGGGCACAACCTTCCGAGCAGGACTTTCGCCCGGGGGACTGGCAATTGACGCGTTGGTTCGTACGCTTCGGGCATGGCTCGATTCGACATCATCAGCATTGGCACTCTCAGCCGCAACAGACTTTGGAATGAAAACGAGATCGTTCGGACGGCCCACGCGACAACGACGCTCATCCGCGCGGGCAAGCGGATGATTCTGGTGGACCCCGGGCTTCCGCCGGTGGCACTCAAGGCGCGATTGTTCGAGCGAACCGGCCTGCTTCCCGACCAAATCGACACGATCTTCCTTACCAATTTCCGTCCGGCCCACCGCGCGGGGCTGGAATTATTTCCGCGGGCACGCGTATTCATCCATGCCAACGAACAAGCCAGCGAAGCAGAACGGCTCGAAGCGCTGCTTCGGGACGCGCCCGACGGCGACGACGATCGCAAAATCTTAGCCCGCGAGCTAGCCCTGCTTGATCGTTGCACGCCCGCGGAGGATGAACTGGTCGATGGAGTCGATCTCTTCCCGCTGTTCGGCTATTCACCCGGCAACAGCGGATTGCTGGTGACCACGCCGACGACGACGACCTTAATCGCCGGGGATGCTGTGCCGACATTGGATCACTTTTTGGCTGGCCAAGTGTTGAGCGATTCGTGGGACATCAAGCTGGCTCAGGAAGCGATGGCCGAGGTCTACGAAATTGCCGACATGATCGTGCCCGGCCACGACAACCTGTTCGTCAACCCGCGAAACCAGGGTCTGGGTTGATTTCGGTGTTGGAACAGGGGCCCCCGTTTCGACCAACGAACCTATGACCGCGAGGCAATGGCGGTGGAAATCGGCCGAAGCACTCGCGGAACAATCAGGTCGTTGCAGATTTGTTCGGCGCGATCGGTGAGGGACGCGAACACGTCCATGAACGATTGCTTGGGGCGATCGCCCCAGTACCTGCGCAGGATCAAATAGACACTGATCATTTCGCTCTTGAACTCGCCCGAGCGCACCTCGGCGCTGTCCGTGCGGGTAATGACATCGATCCGGCCTTGCAGGCGACAATCGTCTGATAGCGCGAATGTAACCGTGGGCTGAACGTCCAACGGCTTTGCCCCAAGACTGTCGCCGAGGCACATCAGCGGGGAATCCACCAAAACACTTTCGGCAATCACCTCGTCGTGGTTTCCGCGACATTCCATGTCGAATCCATATAGAACGTCAAGGTAATCGATTTCGAGGGGGCTTAGGCCGAGATGGAAGGGTGCCAGTTCAAGCAAAAACGTGTGCAGGTGGGTGGTGATTCCGACCTCCTCGGGATTGACGAACCCGCTGCTCAGACGCCGGGTATCCAGCGTGACCCAGCGATAGCTATCACTACTGCGGGCTTCTTCGAGAGAAAACTCCCCGGCTTCGGTTTTACGGAACCGGGTCATCCCTGGGAATTCCCGTTGGATACGATCGAAAAAATGCAGGACCGTGTCTCGCTGGGTTGGCAGAGCCATTTGCGAACCGAGGCGCATATTGACATAAAATTCGTCTGCGGCGGTGGAGAAGGGATGGGCCATAGGGGTTTATATCCACCCCAACTATTGTCTACAGGCTTCAGGAAAACAAGCGGGAGAAGGATGAGACTTGAAATTTCTGCGATTGGAGTTGCGAGGCACTTTAGGGAAAATTACCTCACCCCACGAGGCCGATTACAAGTCGGCCAGTTCACGGTACACCGCCGCCGCCGTGCGTGTACCCTTGTAAAGCGCATCCAGATCGAATTTTTCGTTAGGCGAATGAATCCGGTCATCGGGCAGGCTAAAGCCCAGGAAGATCGTATCGATGCCCAGCACCTGCTTGACGACCAAAGCAATCGGGATGCTTCCGCCTTCTCGAATAAACGCAGGTTTCACCCCGAAACCGATCTCCATCGCCCGTGCGGCCAGGCGCGTGGGTTTTGAATCGGCTGAAAGCAGCACCGGCCCGGTCACGCTATGCCGGATGATCTCAATGCGCGTGTGCTTTGGACAGCGAGCGCGCAGGGTGGCTTCAAACGCCTCGGCGATTTTCACCGGCGACTGACTTGGAACCAGCCGCATCGAAACTTTCGCCGATGCCGTTGAGCCAATCACCGTTTTGGCGCCCGGGCCTTGATACCCCGCCGTCAGACCATTGATATCGCAAGTCGGCCTGGCCCACTTGCGTTCGAGTGTGCTGAACCCGGATTCGCCGAAGAGGTCGGCGACGTTTAACTCCTTCCGAAGCTGGTTTTCGTCAAAGGGCAACGCCTGCCAGGCAGCGCGTTCGGCCGGCGTGACTGCCGCTACGTCGTCATAAAAGCCGGGCAGATTCACTCGCCCCTGCGCATCGTGCAGCGTTCCTAGCAGTTCGCAGAGCACATTGGCGGCATTGGGAACCGCACCTCCATAAAGCCCGCTATGCAAATCGTGATCCGCGCCGGTCAGTTTCACCTCCATATACACCAGACCGCGCAGGCCGTAGGTGATCGCCGGAAGCCCCCGCGCGAACTGGTTGGTGTCACTGACGATGCAGATATCCGCACGAAGCGCCTGGCGATGGGTTTGGATAAATTCCGGGAGATGCTCCGAACCGATCTCTTCTTCTCCTTCGAGCAGAACGGTGAGGTTGACGGGCAATCCACCATGCGCCTGCCAGCACAGAATGGCTTCAAGGTGCGCCCACACCTGCCCCTTGTCGTCGGCGGCCCCGCGGGCGTAGA
This sequence comes from Tepidisphaerales bacterium, assembly GCA_038234815.1. GTDB lineage: Bacteria > Planctomycetota > Phycisphaerae > Tepidisphaerales > Tepidisphaeraceae > JBBQSU01. The sequence continues at coordinate 35,337 of JBBQSU010000010.1, forward strand.
TCGCTCCATTGCGCACGGTCGGATCGAACGGCGCGCTCACCCATTCGGCAAGCGGCTCGGGCGGTTGTACATCGTAATGACCGTAGAGAAGCACCGTCTTGCGGCCGGCCTCGTGCCGATTCTTCGCCACCACGATCGGGTGACCCTTGGTCGGCATGGCCGACACGTCCAGCCCGCCCCACTTAAGCTGATCGACGATCCACTGCGCACACCGCGCCATATCGGGCTGGTGTTCGGGCCGCGTGCTGATGCTCGGAATACGCAGAAAGTCCTTCAGCGCCTCGAGCGAAGCGTCCCGCCGCTGGTCAATCGTCTTTAGAACTTGCTCAAGCATAAATCTCCTGACGTCACTAAAGCTGGCTGCCAAGGCGAACATAACGACTCAATTTATAGCTCTTCCGTCACCAGGCTCGCCAGTTCGCTGCGCTCGCTCTTAGCCAGCGTGATGTGGCCGACGATCCCTTTGCCCTTCAGTCGTTCCACCAGATAGCTCAAGCCGTTGCTGCTACTGTCGAGATATGGATTGTCGATCTGTGTCGCATCGCCCGTCAGCACAAGCTTGGTGCCTTCGCCAACCCGGCTGGCGATCGTTTTCACTTCGTGCGGGCTGAGGTTCTGGCTTTCATCGACGATCATGAATTGATGCGGGATGCTTCGCCCGCGGATGTAAGTCAGGGGTTCAAGGACGACCTGGCCGTTTTCCATAAGCTGATGAATTCGCTGTTCTACTGACGACAAGGACGCGTGCGTGGGCTGCTGGGCTTCGCTGCCCAGGCGGTTGGACAACAGGTAACTCATGTTGTCAAAGATGGGTTGCATCCAGGCGGTAAGTTTTTGGTCTTTATCCCCCGGCAGATAGCCGATGTCTTTGCCGAGCGGCATGATCGGCCGGGCGACCAGTAACTTCGTATACGCCTGATCGTTCAAGACCTTCACCATCCCCGCGGCGATTGCTAGTAGTGTTTTGCCGGTCCCGGCGTTGCCGATAAGTGAAACCAGCTTGACCGAATCATCGAGCAGCAGGTCCAGCGCCATCGTCTGCTGCAGATTTCGCGGCATGATGCCGAAAACCGGGCCCCTCCGGGGCCGCACGGGCACCAGGGCATCCAGGTCAGCGCGATACCGGCTCAGCGCCGTGTGGCTCTCGTCCAGTTCGTCCTTCAACAAGACAAATTCGTTCGCAAAGAGTTTGACATCGGGCAGCTTTAACTGCTTGTCAGAAAAAAGCGTTTGAATAACGTCGGCCGAGACGGGCAGTTCTCGCCAGCCGTTATACAGGTGCTCGAAATCGACCTTTTGGGCCTCAAAATCTTCGGCGAGGATGCCCAGCGCGTCGCTCTTAATGCGGGCGTTGATGTCCTTGGAGATAAAGACGACGCGCTTCCCCTCCTGCTGCAAATGCCAGGCGGTGCAGATGATGCGGTTGTCGGCGGAGGTCGAGGCCAGATTGGGACAGACCTTGGCTTCGGTATCGAGGATCACCCGAACGCTTCCACCAGTCACCTCCACGGGCACACCTTCGCTCAGTTTGCCAAACTGCCGCAAGCGATCGAGATGGCGAATCACCGTTCGGGCATTGCGCCCCAGATCGTCCGTGCCGGTTTTGAACTTATCCAACTCCTCCAGCACGTCGAATGGAATCACCACGTCGTTGTCGGCGAACATGAAGAGCGCGCCGGAGTTATGCAGCAGGATATTCGTGTCCAGAACGAAAGTTTTTCTCGAAGAAGTCATTGAAATCTTTTTTGCAATCGGGCCTTAAATTACTCGCGCATTATGGGTTGCCGCCTGGGGTCTGACAACGCCCCTGAAGCAATCTTAACGGGTGAAGCCCGGGCCACCCCTCACCAAGCCCGCCACGAGTCGTCCTCTGATTGTGATGCGGGACATTTTGCATTATCACCTCCGTAACTTTCAAGAGAGACGAATATGGCACTTTATCCGCTGAAATTTAAGCCCCGATTGGTCGAGAAAATCTGGGGCGGGCGAAAGATCGAAGAAGTCCTGGGCAAATCGCTTCCCGCGGGGAAGTTGATCGGCGAGAGCTGGGAGCTTTACGATTTCCCCCCCGGTGCCGTGGACGATTCACCGGATTGGACCAGCGCGGTCGTAGCCAATGGCGCGCTGGCCGGTCGATCGCTGCACTCTTTGGTGCAAGAGTTTGGCCGGGAATTGTACGGGGATGTCGGGTTGGCAGGAGACTGCGGACAGTTTCCGATCTTAATAAAGTTTTTAGATGCGCGTGAAGATTTATCGGTGCAGGTGCATCCCGATTTGAACTACGCACAAAGCCATGCCGAGGCGCATCTAAAGAGTGAAGCGTGGTACATACTTCAGGCGGATCCGGGCAGCAGGTTGCTTAAAGGCTTGGCACCCGGTGTGACTAAAGAGCGATTTCAGTCCGCCATCGAAAGTGGCACCGTCGAAGCGCTCATCAAACCGGTTCCGGTCAAAGAAGGTCATTGCACCTATCTGCCCAGCGGGACCGTCCACGCCCTTGGCGCGGGGATACTCGTCGCCGAGGTGCAAACCCCAAGCGATACCACGTTCCGCGTGTTTGACTTTAACCGTATCGACGGCTCCACGGGAAAACCCCGGGGCCTGCATGTTTCGCAGGCGATGCAGTGCATTGATTTCTCCGGCAAGCCCGAGCGGCCCCAAGCGCGATCGCACGTCGCGGGTTTTTTTACCACCGTTTCCCGGCTGGTCAATTGCGAGTATTTCACGCTCGAAAAGGTGCGCTTTACCGAAGGCGTGGAAGAGCCGGTGCCCTACGATCAGCCGGTGGTGTGGATCATGCTCTCCGGCCAGGCAGAGATTAAAGTCGCCGGGCAGGCCGATACCACCATCACCCGCGGAGAGACGGTGCTCCTGCCAGCGAAAATGGCCTCGCCGGTCCTGAAGACTGTGCAGGACTGCGTATGGCTTGAGGTGACGTTTCCGGTTCAATCCGCTGCCGGCTGACGCGTGCCCGGGTCGTCAATATGCACGTCACCCAATCCAAACGTAATGCCCAATGGACCGGCACCGGCCGCGGTCACTAAAAATCTTCGTCCCGACTGATATTGGCTACATCAAGGATGTAGACCCGACGCGCCCGTGACCGCCCCCCCGCTTCGGTCTTCCGCGCGGTTTTATCCCTCTGCCAGTTCCAATTGGGCCTTTTTGCGCCCGGCTCGCTTGCGCTCATTTTCCGTGAGCAGTTCCTTCCGCATGCGAATGTTCTGCGGAGTCACTTCCACCAGTTCGTCTTCCTCGATGTATTCCAGCGCCTGTTCCAGCGTCATCTTCCTCGCCGGTTTCAGGATGATGTTCTCATCGCTGCTGGTCGTGCGCATGTTCGTCAGCTTCTTCGCTTTGCACACATTCACGGTCAGATCGTTCTCCCGACAATGCTCTCCCACCACCTGCCCCTCGTAGGTTTCATTCCCGTGCTCAAGAAACATAACCCCGCGGTCCTGCAGTTCGTTCAGTGCAAAGGCATTCACCGCCCCGGACTGATTTGAAAGCATTACGCCGTTCGCGCGCTCGGGCACGTCGCCGCGCATCGGCGCATATTCGTGGAAATTGTGGTGCATGATCGCCTGCCCCTGCGTTGCCGTCAGCATGCGCGTCCGCAGGCCGATCAATCCTCGTGCGGGGATCGTGAATTCCAGATGCACCTGCCCGTCGCGGTTGTCCATCCGAACCATCTCGCCCCGGCGGTTGCCCACCAGTTCCATCACCCCGCCCATGTTCTTCTCCGGCACGTCCACCACCAGATATTCGATCGGTTCCAACAAGCTGCCGTCCTCGTTCTTCTTCATCACAACATGCGGCTTGGAGATGCTCAGTTCAAACCCTTCCCGACGCATGTTTTCGATCAGAATGCCGAGGTGCAGCAGCCCGCGACCACTCACTTTCAGCGCGTCGCGGTTCTCGGTTTCCTCCACCTTCAATGCCACGTTACTTTCCAGCTCCTTGAACAGCCGATCACGCACGTTGCGACTGGTGACATATTTCCCTTCGCGTCCGGCGAATGGCGAATCGTTCACACTGAACATCATCGTCAGCGTCGGCGGTTCAATCTCCGTCGCTTGCAACGGCTGGGGATTCACTGGATCGCAAATGCTGTCGCCGATGTCCACGCTTTCCAGCCCTATCAGCGCCACGATATCCCCGGCTTCGGCCTCCTCGATGTTCTTTCTGCCTAGTCCGTCAAACGACTGCAACTGCGCCATCTTCGATTTGACGATCGAATTATCCCGCTTGCAGATCGACACCTGCTGGCCGTTCTTTATCCTGCCATTGAAGATGCGCCCGATGCCGATGCGCCCCACGTATTCGCTGTAATGAATGGTCGAAATCTGGATTTGCAAGGACCGCTCCGGGTCGCCGTGCGGAGCGGGAATGTGCTTGAGCAGCGCTTCAAACACCGGGGTGATGTCCGTACCCGGCTTCTCCAGGCTCCAGCTTGCCGTCCCGGCCCGACCCGACGCATAAAGCACCGGAAAATCCAGCGTCTCGTCGTCCGCCCCTAGCTCGACGAACAAATCAAATACTTCATCCAGCACCTGGTGCGCCCGCTGGTCCGGGCGATCGATCTTGTTGATGACCACGATCGGCCGAAGCTCATGCTGGAACGCCTTTTTCAACACGAAACGCGTCTGTGGCATCGGCCCCTCGGCGGCATCCACGAGCAGAAAAACCCCGTCGGCCATCCCCAGCACGCGCTCCACTTCCCCGCCAAAGTCCGCGTGCCCCGGGGTGTCGATCAGGTTGATCTTCGTCAACTGCCCACTCCGCGGATCGGTGTAGGCGATCGCTACGTTCTTAGCCAGAATGGTGATCCCGCGCTCGCGCTCTAGCGGATTGGAATCCAGCAAAGTGTCCTGCGACACCTGCGAATCCCGGAAATTCCCGCTCTGGCGGAGCAAAGCATCGACCAGCGTAGTCTTGCCGTGGTCGACGTGAGCAATAATGGCGACGTTGCGAATATCGTTACGCACATGATTCATGAGAAAAAGCCAATCGGTGGATGAAGGTACAAAGCCTGACTCCAGCCACGACAGGCCGGCACCGGGTCCTGCAAAAGGGGCGTACCTTATAGAAACCCGGCATCAGACGCAATGACGATTATAAGCACTGTACCCCCGCCGCGTGGCAATATTTGGTGGGTGGCGGTGGATTTTAGGGCATGAAAGCTCCGGCCTGTCGCCAGACTTGGGCCAGAGACCCGGGCCACTGAAGCAGCATCGCACCGAATCTAGGCGCCCCACATTTTCGAGCCTGACACCATCAAAACCCTCGTCGAGGAACCGCGGCAAGACGGTTTCGATCGGGGCCCGCAACCGAGTGGAACACCTGTTCGCGCGATACCAGCAACTGATCGAACCCCTGCTCGCCCCGGCCAGGGGCCGTAGATCCCGTTAGAACGCACCGACCGAAAGCGTTAAGTCGCGCATCAGCCGGGCCGCGCCGGGGCAAAGGTGCTCAGCTTCGCCATAGTGCTCTGAAACACCTCCTGCGGGGAGCCGCTGGCGGGGATGAGCAGGAGCAGGCCCAGTTTATTATAGAATTCGGTGAGCGGCGCCGTGCTCTGCTCGTAGGCTTCCATTCTAACGCGGACCGGTTCGGGGTGATCGTCGGTGCGCTGGGTGAGCGGGCCGGAACAGCGATCGCAGATACCGGGGATTTTGGGCGGCAGACTAGTGAGATGGAAGACAGCTTTGCATTTGGCGCAAACTCGCCGGCCGCTGGTACGGTCCACCAACTGATCGACGGGGAGTACATAGTCGATGACCGCGTCGAGCGTTACACCGTCGTCCTGAAGAATGGCCTGGAGGGAGTCGGCCTGGGCGACGGTGCGGGGAAAGCCGTCGAGCAGGAACCCGCCACGACAGGAAAGGCACGCATGGCGTTCGCGGATCAGGTCGATGACTGTGCGATCAGGGACGAGGCTTCCGCGATGCATGGCATGAATGGCGTCGGCCATGGCCGGTGAAAGCGCAGTCTCATCACAGCCCCTGGCGTTGCGAAAAACATCGCCGGTGGAAAGGTGGCAGGCGCCCAGTTCATGGGAAAGGAGTTCGGCCTGCGTCCCCTTGCCCACGCCAGGCGCGCCCAGCAGCACCACTCTCCAGGCGCGGTCGTGCGGCCAGGGGGTTGGATGGCAATCGTGCCCAGGGCCGGTCAACCACGCCGCCCGATCGGGCTTGGAATGATAGGACGATGGCGGGTTCATCTGGTGGCCTCCAAAGATTTACGACAACATAACTTCTCTCTATCAGACCCGATCGCAAATGTCATTTCTAGCACCGTTTGCGAACATGAAGCAAGGAAAAAGCGCCCGGAAGCGAAAATCGCGGCCAACAAACCCCCCGCCATTTCAACGCGCCGGGCCGTTCGGGGGTTTGGTCATGTCAAACCCAAGTTAAAATGTCCGGTGTTTCTCCCAAGTTAAAGTGTCCGGTTTGCGGTCTTTGGACTTCCACGCCACGGATGGGTTGACGCTGGACGCCATGTGTTTTTGCCGCTACTACAGCTTTCGCCGGCGGGAGGACAGGGCAACGCAGGAGTGCGACCCGAGCGTGCGCCGGTCCGATGTACCGTGAGCGGCCCGGTCGGACTTCTGACCGGGTCGTTTGCTTTCCCCGTCTCCTCGCTCACGGGGATCGGCATCGGCGATAAACTCCGGGGCAGAGAAGGCGAAGCCATCTCGGGGGGCATCCCCACCAGGGTCAGCATCGGACCACGACCTTCCAGCCAGTCATGCTCGCTGGCATCCGCCTGCACCATCTCACCAAAACACGACCGCCGCTCCCGACGCCGGCGATGTTTGTCCCGATGCCGCTTCGGCTCCCACAAGCCCTCCCGCAACAGCAACTGCCGCAAGGTCTCCAAACCTATCGAAAGCTTGTGCTCCTCCAAAAGCTTCTCACGCGCCATCGTCGGACCAAAGCCCGCGTAGTGCTTGCGGCACAACGCCGCCGCACGCGCCATCATTGCCGCATCCGAACCGTTGTTCGACGCTCGACCACGCAACCCGTGCACCACACCGCCATCACCCCAGGCTTCAAGCCGACGCTGAATCCGGCGAATCTGCCGCGACGAACGCTTCAGCAGCCGCGCCGCCTCCACCTGAGGGAACTTACCCATGGGTCTGCCAATTCTTCTGTCGAGGGTGATAATGGATAGCATCGGCACTAAGTTGCCAGGAAAGGAATGGCCATGGAACGGCTGGTGAAGGTCGATCAGGTTGAGTTGAAGCGGCGGATGCGGGAGGCGTTTGAGC
>JBBQSU010000011.1:0-42529 GCA_038234815.1 Tepidisphaerales bacterium
AGTTCGATAACCCGCAGAGCATAACCCGCACAACGTCCGGTCGATCGGCCTGTGCGGATTGCAGCAGTTTTATCGACTCGCCGGCGTCATCGTTGACCGCCACCACCGCGACGGTGCTGGGGACGGCGCGCAGGGTATCAATCGCCGACCGCAAATTCGCAGTTTGAATAATCTGCACGCGCGAGGCGCAAATCTGGTGAATTTGACGCGCGGTACTGGCATCGCTGTTTAATAGCAGCAGGTGTCGAGTCATTAAGTTCATGGAAAATAACCCCATCATCCTTGGCTTCGTTGCCCCAAACACATTGGGCAGTGTATGTATCGTTGCGAAGTGGGGGTCACTTGAATGACGGACGGTTTTTTTTCGGGGTCGGGGGCAAAGCTCATCCACGCGACGATGAGGTTACGTTGGAGTGCAGTGCTGTAAGAAATGCTTCGGCGACCACTTGCTCGGCGATCACGACCTCGTCAGCCCCGCGGCGCGAGGCCTCCAGTCCGATCGAAATATACGCGCACCGCGCCAGCACGCGGATCGATGGGTTTAGTTGCTTTGCAATTGTGATAGCAGCCAGCGTTGCCTCGTCGTCCGGCACGGTGATGGCCAGCAGGCTGGATCGCTCGATGCCGGCTCGTTTCAATACTTCGATGTCACTGACGTTCCCACAGATCACCGGGATGCCGGTCGGCAGCAGGCGGTTCAAGATCTGCCGGTTCATTTCGATCACCACATACGGTACAGACCCGACTTTGCACCAGTCCGATACCGCCCGGCCGGGAACGCCAAACCCCGCGATGATGGCATGGCCCGACAACTTCTCAATCGGTTCTGCCTCGGGCGTGATGGTGGGCTGATCGCGCATCATTGCTTTGCTTAAAGCCAGACTTCATCAGACAAATGTCGAAGGAAAGTCCTTCGCCTAGCGGTCTACCTCTCCCATGACGATATCGATTGAGCCGATGATCGCAGGCACGTCGGCCAGCAGCACGTTGCGGCATAACTGTTCGGTTACGGCCAGATTGACGAAGCTAGGCCCGCGGATTTTCACGCGGTACGGAATCACGCCGCCCTGGCTTTCAATATAAAAGCCCAGATGCCCGCGCGGGTTTTCATATTCCTTATAGACCTCGCCGGGTTCGACCTTCATATTGCGGGGAATTTTCGCGCGGTGCTGCCCCGGAGGCATCTGTTCGATGCACTGCCGCAGGATTTTCACACACTGCTTCATTTCGGCCATCTTCACCCAGTAACGATCCCAGCAATCACCGAGCGTGCCCATCCGGCCATCGCCCACACAGACGTCGAATTCAAGCTTGGGATAAATGCTGTAAGGCCGGTCGCGGCGCAGATCGAAGGGGATGCCGCTTCCGCGGATCATCGGCCCACTTAGCGCGTATTTCACCGCGAGGTCTTTGCTCACGACGCCCACGTTGGCCGTGCGCTTGACGAAGATGTGATTGAAACTGAGCAGGTCGTTGTACTCGTCGATCTTCGGCTCGAAGTAGTCGAGAAATTCGGTGAGCTTTTCGAGGAAGTGGGGCGGCAGGTCCCAGTGAACGCCACCGACGTTGATATAGCTGAGCGTCAGCCGCGCGCCGCAAAGCTGTTCAAAAAGATCGAGGATGTATTCACGTTCGCGGAACGCGTAAAGAAACGGAGTAAAGGCGCCCATGTCCAGGCCATAGGTGCCGAAAGAAACCAGGTGCGAAGCGATGCGGTTCAACTCACCGGCCAACACGCGGATGTATTCGGCGCGAAGCGGCACTTCGATCCCGGCCAGTTCTTCCACCGCCATCGCCCAGGCGTGGTTGTTGTTCATGGCCGCCAGATAGTCCAGGCGGTCGGTGTAGCCCACATATTGATAATACGCCAGATTTTCGGCGATTTTTTCCTTGCTTCGATGCAGATATCCCAGGTGCGGCACGGCCTCAAGCACCATCTCGCCGTCTGTCCGCAGAACCACGCGCAGGACGCCGTGCGTGCTGGGGTGTTGAGGCCCCATGTTCACCAGCATCTCTTCGGATTGTACGTCCACGGTCTCGTCAAGCGCGCCCGGCGCGATGGCGTAAGCGAAGGTTTGCAGGTTGGGATCAGAACTGGGCGTAGCGGAAATCGACATAAGCCTTCGGTCCTCTTGCTGGAAGGCCCAGATTGTAGGACATCCCGGCGGCCAATGCCACGGCCGCGGCAGTACCGACCCCACTTTTGGTGCAAACATCCCGGGTTCGTTCACAGGCTTGCAGCTCGGATTTTGATGGGGCTGAGAAGGCACGCTAAGACAAAAAGCAAAGCCCGCAGACGGTTAGTCTGCGGGCTTAATGCAATGTGGAAGGATAGACCTTTTGGCCCGATGGCTTAAGCGTCCAGTCCCGTCCTGCGTTTGGACTGCCAAATCGCCCAACCAATGAGCAGCACGGTGGCCAGGATGACCGCCAGGCGCACGGCCATGTTTCCGCCGTCGGTCGGCAGAGCCTTGACCGCGTCGGGGCTGAGATTGTGGCCGGCATTCACCGTGTTCACCACCTGCTTGTCGAAGGCGAGCATGAGCGGCACGCTTAGCACCGCCACCATGTTCATCACCTTCAAGAGGGGGTTAACGGCCGGGCCGGCGGTGTCCTTCAGAGGATCACCCACGGTATCGCCCGTAACGGCGGCCTTGTGCTTCTCAGAGCCTTTGCCCGTGTTGGCGGCGCGGTCGCGGGGTTCATCCTCGACCATCTTCTTGGCGTTATCCCAGGCACCGCCGGCGTTGCACATGAAGCTGGCGAGCAACTGGCCGGCGACGATCGATCCGCCGAGGAATCCGGCCAGGCCGATCGGGCCGAGGAAATAGCCAACGAGGATTGGCGTGAACACGCCAAGCACCGCAGGACCGATCAGTTCCTTCTGAGCGGCGCTGGTGCAGATATCAACAACCCGGCCGTAGTCGGGCTTTTTCGTGCCGGCCCAGATGGCCTTGTCACGGAACTGCACGCGGCATTCGTTGACGATCAGATACGCTGCGCGTCCGACGGCGCGAATCAGCATCGAACTGAAGAGGAACGGCACCGCTCCGCCGATGATCATGCCCACCAGCAATTTAGGTGAGCTGACGTTGAGCAGACCGGCGACGTTATTGAACACGGTCAGCGGGAGAGCCTTGTCTTCCCCGCCGCCACCGGAGCCGATCACCGTGATGAACGAGGCGTAAAGCGAGACGGCCGCGATAACGGCCGAACCGATTGCCACGCCCTTGGTCACGGCCTTGGTGGTGTTGCCCACCGCGTCCAGGTCGGACAGGATTTGTCGCGATTCCTTGAGGTGGGCTTCGTTTTTGATGAGTTTGCCATCAACTTCAAAACCCATTTCGGCGATGCCGTTGGCGTTGTCGGCGATCGGGCCGAATACGTCCATCGACACGGTATTGCCTGTGAGTGTGAGCATTCCGATACCGCACATGGCCACGCCATAGGCGATAAAGATCGGGTTCACGACGTCCATCGTGGTGGAGTAGATCATCACCGATCCGAAGATCGCGACGCACAACACCAGGGCCGTCCAGACGGCTGATTCATAACCGACGGCAAAGCCTTCGATGATGGTCGTGCCGTCGCCGGTTTCCGTGGCCCGCTTGATGCCTTTCACCGGCTCATATTCAGTGCCAGTGAAATACTCTGTGATTTTGTTAAGCGCGATGCAGAGGAGGATGCCGATGAAGCATGTCCACGCCGGGCGCATGTCCAGGCCGCTCTGCCCGAAGTTCGCCCAGGCAGGCAGAGCCTCAATGTTTTTCATCACGTCGTGCGAGACGTTCTCGTAGGTAAAGCGCAGGTAGTACCAGCCCAGCACAATGAACCCGATCACCGAGATCATCGAACCGATCAGGAAGCCCTTGTTGATCTGCTTCATCGCTTCGCCGACGCTGCCTTTATCGCCAGCGCGGACGGTATAAGTGCTGATGATCGACCCGATCACGCCGATTGCGCGAACCAGGATCGGAAACATCACGCCCTTATGTCCGAAGCTCGCCCAGCCAAGAATCATGGCCGCGACGATGGTGACTTCATAACTTTCAAAGATGTCGGCGGCCATGCCGGCGCAGTCACCGACGTTGTCGCCGACGTTGTCAGCGATGGTGGCAGCGTTGCGGGGGTCATCTTCAGGAATGTCTTTTTCGACCTTGCCAACCAGGTCGGCACCGACGTCGGCGGCCTTGGTATAGATGCCGCCGCCCACTCGCATGAACAGAGCCAGCAGGGTTCCACCGAAGCCGAAGCCGAGCAGGGCTTCATAAGCATGTTCGCCATACATCATGAAGATGACGGTTCCGCCAAGCAGGCCCAGGCCGTCGGTCATCATGCCCGTGATGGTGCCCGAACGATAGCCCAGCATCAGGGCCTTGCCGAAACCAACCGGCGCGGCCGCGGCCACACGCAGGTTGCCGGTGGTGGCCATGCGCATACCGACAAAGCCGACCAGCGCGCTGAAGACCGCGCCCATGAGGAACGCCCAGGCGCGGCCGATCGAATAATGCAGCACGTTCTCGCCGCCGGCGCTGTACTTACTCAAAAACAGCACGCCAACGAGGATCACGATCAACACGCCGACGACTTTCATCTGCCGAGCGAGATAGGCATTGGCGCCTTCACGGATGGCGGCGGCGATAGCCTTCATTTTCGCTGTGCCTTGATCGGCACCCACCACCTGCCCGACGAGCAAGCCGGCATAAGCCAGCGCTGCCAGAGCCACACCCAGCGAGCAGAAAAGCGCGACGCGCTCACCACTGCTGAAATGCGGGTCGGTCAAAAACGAAAAATAGTTGAACCCTCTGGCCTCAAGGGCAGGGGTTTCCGAGGGGGTGAGTTTCGGCAATTCCTGCCCGAAACTGCTGTACACCAATCCGCCAGCAAATAGTGCCAGCAGGACAATGAGGATTTTTACCCCGTTTTTACGGGGTTTACCTCGACTCGCGCGGATCATAAGGCCTCCAGAACATGGGTAGAAGATTGAACTTGGTAAATCGAACGCGGGAGCATTCTAGCGATAACGGGACTGGCGCTAATGGTTAGGCAGTAAAATCATGGTTTATCACACTTGCCGTGTCGTTTGTGCTTGTCGATCCCGTTTTTTGCCGTTGCTCCATTGACAAGCCGGGATATTACACGGCCAAAGGGAAATTACCCATTTGGGCCTGCGCCAGCGACAAGCACCGGGCGAGGCTGCGTGTGCCGATGAACTATGGATTGAGTTTTTGCAGGCGTTGGGCGCCGCGAGCAATGTAGGCTTCGTACTCCTCACGGTCCTCATTGCTATAGTGCCCGCCCCGAGCCTGGATCGCGATCTGCTTCGAGGCCTGAAGCAGTGTGGCCAGCTTCTGGTCCGACATCTTCAGCAATTCTTCGGTCGATGGCACCACGCGGTCGGGGAAGAGCACGGGAATGGCTTCAGGCTCGATGTAATACCGCACGACCAGCGCCGCCCAATGCCGCACGGCCTGCTGATAGTTTGCGATCACGCTCTTTTTCAGATCTGCCAGCGAATTTTCAGGAGCGGTCCGCAGGCGTAGATAATCGGCATCGGCCTGGAGGTGATAGACCTGGGCATCAAGCTGATCCATGTGGGCGATGTATTGGGCGTGGCTGTTGGCGTAGGAACCTTGTAAGTGATATTCGTATTCGTCCTTGGCAGCTTTGGCCAACCGAGCCGATCGGTCATAGCTGAACAAAGCCTTGTCCAGTGAGGCCGGATCGTTGGGGACGCGCTCCGCGGCGAAGGAGCCTGCGGCCACTTCAAGCGAATTCTTCTCTGCCGGAACCGGCGCGCCGAAGCCGAGCAGTTCTTTCTGCCGGCCGAATTCCCATTCTTCTTCCGACCAGTTCTTCAAAGCCAGCGCCGGCCGCGAATGAATCACCGATTCGCTGAGCTGCGCGTGCGTCTGCTTCCCCAGCACCTGAAGCATCTGCGACCGCTTATAGTAATTGTACGCGATAGCGAACGGGCTGACGCCGGTTTTGTATGGCTCAAACGGCTTTAAGAACTGCATTTCCGATCCGTCGTACCAGTCAGCCGACGCCGGCACGTTCGCCGGCCGGGGATGCGTGGGGGAGAGCAGGTTGGCCAGGACATTGCCATCGGCATCGACGATGGAATCGATTTCCAGCCGCCGCCAGGACGGGTCGTCGCGGTTGAGTTTTTGCCGCGAGGCGTGGGGCATCGATTCTTCTCGCACGCGCCGGCGGTAATAGGCTTTTTCGGAACTGTTTCCCAGCTTGTCGAAATAAATCTGCGCTATCGAATAGATGATATTGATGTCGTCTGGCCGCTCGGCGTCGACGTTGTGCAGGTAGTCGATCGCGTCGAGGATGGTGGTGTATTTATTGGCCAGGCTGGCCATCTGCACCGAGATGTTGTAGGCCTTGTTCCAGGACTGGAAAATGTGGACCGTATCGAATTCGGGCTGAAGCAGCCGAATCCACTCGATGCGCGTGTCGAAACCTTCGAGATTTTTTTCCTGTTTCTGTTGTTCGGATTGTGTCCAAAGCACCATCACCAGCGGGCCGCGCAATCCCCCCAGGAGCAGGGCCAGCGCGAAACTATTCATGCTGGAAAGTGAAGTCCTGCGGGAGCCGGCGGTGGCTCCGCGGCCCGTGTTGGATGCGTTTTCCCGCTTGATCTCGGCTAATTGTCTGACCAGCCCTGCGCAAAGCAGCGACACGACCAGCGTAATGACGATGGCGATCCGGCTCTGCTTTTTCACGGTGCCACCTCCTTATACTTCAACAGAATAAATGCCAGGACCGCAGTCGGGAGGGCAAAGGATCCGATCACGCTCAGGGCTTCCAGCAGACGTACCCAGGGGATGAGCAGGCCCTGATCGATGTCGTCGGTCGCGGGGAAGCGCTCGACATCGGGCAGCACCTTGGCCAGGCCATTGAGCGCGCGGGTGAGCGTTTCGACCGACGTGCTGATGGTTCGCGCGACCGGCGGGCTGCTGCCGGGGAACCAGGTATTGACCACCTCGTGGCCGATCCCGCTCGTCAGCGAATCCTGCAATTGCATCACGCCCCAGCGGCCCAGCAATATCACCAGCGTCAGCACGATCGCGATCGGCCAGGAGACGAACGTGCTACAGAAAATTGATATCGTGATGACCAGCACGGACATCAGCCACAGGATCAACATGCTCTTGAGCAGGTTGACTGCAAAGCTGCCCTGTCGAGCGACCACGCCGAAGGATTGATCGCCGAGGGTGATCCATTGGCCGTCGCTCTGACAGCGGATGACCAGATCGAAGCTCCCGCCTTCCGTCTCTTGTGCCGGCACGGTGAAAAAGGCCAGCCGGCGAGATTCGGGGGTGAGGGGGATGGCAGACCCGAGCTGGCCGGTCTTGCTGTTGCGGGTTTGCACGGTCAGCCGGGTGGCCGCGTCGTCGGACATGTCCTCGTCCCCGCCTCGCTCGATGGCGATGCGGGCTTCCATCGGCACGCGGCCATCATTGCCGGCCTTTACCGGCAAATTGTCGTAATGATAAACCGCCACGGCCCCGCGACCATCCTTGCGACCCCGGAGTTGCTGCCCACTCGTGCCAAATCGGCCTTGAAAACTCATGGGGAGCAGTTGGGTGGGATCGTTTGGATTGGCTGCGGACCGGAGGATCCTGGGAGGGACATCAGGCCGGGTGGGGGGGATGATCAGTCGGACCGAATCCGGCACGATGCCATATTCCAACCCATTGCCCAGCCCAGTCAGACGCACATAAAACCGCTTAAGCTGTGCAGGGGTGCTGGCCGAGATTTTGCCCAGCGCCCCCGGATCAATAGGAAACTGCACTGTTGTATTGGGGGCTTCCAGCAGGGCTGGATGCCCGCCATTGACCTGCTCGGCTGGAAGCATCACTTCGCCATGAGCATCGACGATATCGACTTGGACGGTGGGGTCTTGAGCCATCGCGTCGGGCGATCGCCAGGGCTGCGTTGCGGCGCGAAGCGGGCTGGGAATGAACGGCCGCGTGGCCGGGGCAGTCTCGGTCGGGGGCGCAGTGGACTTTCGATAATCCAGTCGGGCCAGCACGATTAGCCCAGCGGCACCGGGGGCAGCGTTTGGCTCGCCCGGAGGCGTGAGATCGGCATCGGTCACGTCAAACGGGATCATCACCGACTGCTCGGAATTTCCACCTGTCATCCAGCGTTTGTCGCTGGCCGGATCGGGCAATTCGGCGAAAAATTGCAGGCTTTGCGCGTGTTCCACCGAGCGGGCAGTCAGCAAGCCTTCATTGACATAATGCTCGAGGGTGCGGCGATTGGTCTGTTCGATCGCGCCGGCGGCCAGCCGTTGGCGGATGTCACGTTCGAGTTTCATCGACCGCAGTTTTAGATAGCCGAGCGAAAAAAGCCCCATGATGACCAGGATGGCCGCAGACACGCGGACAAACCCAAGAATCTTGCCCAGAACGATTTCCAGGCGGGTGGTCGGCTTGGTAACGATCGTATAAATAACGCGATTTTCGATTTCCTTGGGCAGATTTGTACAGGCCAGGATGATGGTGGTGATGACCAGCAGGGTTGCGGTGGCGAAGAGGCAAAACTTGGTGGTCTGGTAGATCGCGTCTTGTTCATCGACGGGATGCTGCAATTGAGAGACGATGACGACGCCGAGAATGGCCAGCGGGGTAATCCAGAGGACGCGCCTGCGGATGGATTCATCGAACGACACGCCGGAAATTGCCCAGACCCGGGACGCGCTAAAGCGCAGCACGTCAGAGAGGCCAAAACCGAGCAATCCCACCACGACGATCACGCCGGCCAGCACCCATTCAAGGTTTGCTTCGAGAAATGCCGGGATGGAGAGGGCAACAAAATCCATATCGGTGATGGGTTCGATCATTCGACGGGCCGGTTCAGACCAGAACGCCGCCAAAAAAACGATGGCCTATGAATCGCTGCTGGTATACGCCGTGCCGCCGGCACTCTTTTCCCGAACGATGCGGATGAACAGGTCCTCCAGCGTGGTCGTCGGGTGGGTGACGGTGGCGTTGTCGATGCCCATGCGCGTAATAAATTCCTTCAGTTCAGACAGTTGTGTTTCGTTTAGCCCGCGGGCCTCAATCTGTGTCACGTCCTGAACCTGAAGCAGATCACGCACGTGGCCGATCGTCTGCATTTTTCCGCGGAACAGAATGGTGATGCGATCGCAGACGTCCTGCACGTCGGCCAGGAGATGGCTGCAGAGTAGCACGGTCTTTCCCTGCTTCTTCAGCGACAGGATCAAATCCTTCATTTCGCGGGTACCGATCGGGTCAAGGCCCGTGGTCGGCTCGTCGAGCAAAATCAGATCGGGATTGTTAATCAGCGCCTGGGCCAGCCCGATTCTGCGGGCCATGCCCTTGGAATACTCCCGCAGCTTACGCTTTCTTGCCTTGGCATCGAGGCCAACGATGTCGAGCAGTTCGGGCACGCGGCGTTTTAGCTCGCGCGAGGGAATCTTGAACAACCGGCCGTAAAACTTAAGCGTTTCCTCGCCGTTGAGGAACTTATAGAGATAAGATTCCTCGGGAAGAAATCCGATTTTCTCGTTAATACTGGTGGAGCCTGCCGGCTGGCCCAGCACGGTGGCGGTGCCCTCGCTGGGGAAAATCAGCCCCAACAGGAGCTTGATGGTAGTGCTTTTGCCGGAGCCGTTGGGGCCGAGCAGGCCAAACACTTCGCCGGGATGAATGGTCAGATCAAGCCCATCAAGGGCGCGGACCTTGTCCCGTCCCCAGAAATCCTTGTAGACCTTGGTCAGATTAGAAGTTTGGACGGCTTCAAAGTTGGCGGTCATAACCTTGGCGCCTGGTTAAACCCGAGCGTGCGCTGGTCCGGGTAAGAGTTACGTGAAACCCGACGTTACCTTGCGACCTTCATCCCTCGCGGCGGGCCTTTACGGATCCGCCGACGTTTCTTTTCACTGGGCTTTTCGTAATAAGCGACGCGCTTGATGTCCTTGACCAGGCCTTCTTTTTCACAGGCCTTCTTAAACCGGCGGAGCATCTGCTCCGTGGTTTCGTTGCTTCGGATTTTCACCTTAATCATCTGCGATCCTCTTGAGTCACCATCTCGCCCGCCAATTTCCACATTCAGCCGGGTCCATCGAGAAAGGCAAGTGTACCTGCAAGCGGGATTTGTTCAACACCCGGTGGAAATGGTCCAGATTTGCGGGTCGGTAGGCTTTGGCCGGCAGCCCGTGGACCGGCTTGAGGAACCACGCGTCCATCTAATCACTGGACATACCGAATAATGTATCGGACGGGGCACTTTTCGGAGAAATGTCATGAACAGACTCGTTGCGGGCGTCGCGGTGGCGGTGTTCGGTTGGGGTGGTTCGGTCATTTGGGCTATGGCGATCGTCTTGACGCCGGATGCCGGGTTGTCAGCCAATCCTGCGGCCCTGGCGGCGTTTAATCGGGCGGCGGTGGCTTGGTCGAGCAAATTCACCAACAACATCACCGTCAACATCTCCGCCGGGTTGAGTAATTCCTTCGTTATTCCGGGAATCATCGGCAGCACGTCGTCGGTGCGGTTGCCGGCTCCTTACGATTTCTTCCTGGGCAAAATCAAGGCCTCCGCTGCCACCGAGCCGGATGACGGTATCGTGGCATTTTTGCCCAGTCAGTCGCAGTTTTCGGCGACGCTGCCGACGGGAATCACTTTCAGCGGCAACTTCATCGCCACCAAGGCCAACTTCAAGGCGCTGGGCTATATGGACCTGATTAACCTCGATGTCCAATATGGTTCCAATGATTCGACCATCACGTTCAATTCCAATGTCCCCTTCGACTACGACAACAGCAACGGCGTGACGCCGGGCACGATCGATTTCCAAACTGTCGCCGCCCACGAGATCGGCCATGCGCTGGGTTTTATTTCCTCGGCGGATACCGTCGATGGGCTGAAGGCCGCCGGCACATCCGGCAGCATTTCCATCACCCCACTGGATTTGTTTCGATTTCAAAACAACGTGGCCCTCAAAGACCCGTCCACCACGATGGAGTTCACGAATTTTCCGAGATATCTGGACACCGACAAGAATTCGGTTCTTTCCGGCAGCGCGATCTTCGATGAGCTGACGACAGAGCTGGCCCTGAGTACCGGGCGAAATACCGGCGACGGCCTGGAAGCGAGTCATTGGAAAGACGACGCCATCACGAGCAATCTGCTGGGTGTGATGGACCCCTCGCTG
This sequence comes from Tepidisphaerales bacterium, assembly GCA_038234815.1. Lineage (GTDB taxonomy): Bacteria > Planctomycetota > Phycisphaerae > Tepidisphaerales > Tepidisphaeraceae > JBBQSU01. The sequence goes on from JBBQSU010000011.1 coordinate 11,195, forward strand.
AACTACGGCGTGACCGAAACCATCTCCGCCAACGACATCCGGGCGCTCGATCTGATCGGCTATCACTATGTCGTCCCCGAACCGGCGATGCTCGCGCTGGTGGTGTGGGCTGTTCCCCTTATGCGGCGGCCGTCGCGCCGTTCGTAATGCAAGGCGTCGCCCTAATCCGTGCGACCTCACGATAATTCGTCGGGTTGGAGCACAGGGACGCAGGCTGCGGCCGGATGGTCGGGTCGAACGAGATTTCGCCTCTGGCTTAGCGACATTGACCATTGCCGGTCACGATCCATTTGTAGGTCGTCAGGTCGAACGCGCCCATCGGTCCGCGGGCGTGCATCTTGTCGGTGCTGATGCCGATCTCGGCGCCCAGGCCGTATTCTCCGCCGTCGGCAAAGCGCGTTGAGGTATTGACCATCACGCTTGCGGTATCCACCCGTCGAATGAACTCGTCGATCGCCCGGGCGTCGGTGGCGAGGATGGCGTCGGTGTGGCGGCTGCCGAACCGATTGATATGCGCCGCGGCCTCGTCGAGCGTATCAACCACCTTCACGCTGATGGTGAAACTCAGATATTCGGTGCCCCAGTCGTCGTCGGTTGCGGGCTTTGCCGAAGGGAAGAGCGCCCCGGCGCGTTCGTCGGCGCGCACTTCAACGCCTTTGGCGGCCAGGTCGGCACACACCAGGGGCAGCAGCGTTCGGGCCACATCCTTATGAAAGAGCAGGTGTTCAACCGCGTTGCAAACCGCGCCGCCCGGATAGCTGGTTTTGGCATTCACGCACACATCACGCACCATCTTTTCAATGCCCGCGGCGCTGGCGTCGATGTAAATGTGACAGTTGCCGGTGAAATGCTTAAGGACCGGGATCGTGCTCTCGGCAACGACCGCCCGGATGAGCGATTCGCCGCCGCGGGGGATCACCAGGTCGATATACCGATCGAGTTTGAGGAGCATGGGCACGAGCGCGCGATCCGTGGAATCCACCAATTGCACGGCGGCGGGGTTCACTTTGGCCTCGGTCAGCACGGCCGAGATGATCGCTGCGATGGCCCGATTGGAATGTAGAGCTTCCTTCCCGCCGCGCAGGATGATGGCATTGCCACTCTTGATGCACAGCGCTGCGGCGTCACTGGTGACGTTGGGACGCGATTCATAGAAAAACAGGATCACGCCAAGGGGCACGCGACGCTTCTCAATACGCAGGCCGTTCGGACGAACGTATCCCTCGATGGTCTGACCCACCGGATCGACTTGCCCGGCGATCTGCTCGACGCCGACCGCCATCGCCTCGATCCGCTTGTCGTTCAACTTCAATCGCTCGATGAGGGGCTGGGCGGTTCCGGCGGACTTGGCTTCGGCAAGGTCGTCGGCGTTGGCAGCGAGAATGTCGGCCTTGCTGGCCCGGATCGACTCGGCCATACGCCGCAGCAAGCGCGACTTGGTTTCTCCGTCCAACGTGGCCAATCCACGCGAGGCCGCCTGCGCGCTTTCGCCCAAAGTCTGCACATAAGTCTGTGGATCGGTCATGGAGCGCATTGTAGCAAATCCGCCACTAAGGCAACGGGGCGTAGCTCTTCCGTGTGGCGCTTCCGATAGATGGTTCGGTTCCCATAACGGGAGGCTGCACCCTCGAGCATTCCCGCCGACCTTCCTCGCGGCCGTTTGGGTAAGCGGTGGCGAAATTGGTGCGCTTTTTGGCGCCAAAACGCGCACCAAGATTTGACCACTTCCAAAAAAAATAAAAATTTTTACAAATCGTTTACCCTAAAAGATTTAAGTACGTTTTGGAGCGCTCCAAGTTGCGCGAATTGGCGCCAATTCGCGCAACTCCTGCCCTTAGGGTAAAGGAGTATACTGATGAGCAACGACCAGTTCATTCTCTTGATCGTCTATTCGGGAGACTCGTCGGGCGAAGCCGCGCTTACAAGCTCGATTGCCCGCCAACCCGCGTGTGTTTACGTCGCGGGAATTTCCTTTTCTCGGGCCATCCGAGGGGCGCAACAAACCGGACCTCCCAAGAACCCCGCTGGACTCGGAAACGACCTCTTCGTGATACCCATGGGACCCAAAAGGGACCTCTTTGGGATGCCCTTTGGACCCCATTTTCCCATCCGAACGGGAGCGAAATATGCAAATTTGCCTGATTTTCGACGAAATCCGGTTCGCGGCACCGAAGTGTGTACGAAAAGGAATGTTGCTCGGCAGACAGAGGCTTGGCGAAGACCGGCAACGCCAAATTGCGGCGAGGCGTTTTCCACTGTCCGGTTATCTAAACGGGAAGAAGCAGCGAGCGGGGCGTTGTTCATGGTTCTCGCGCCAGTTCTCCGCCGGTGTGCAGCCGGCGAGCGAGCGCCGGCGTCGTCACAACAACGCGTTACGGCCCGGACCGCGGTTTGGTCTTGCCCGTCGTTGCATCCGGGCAGCAGGTGCCTACACTCTGCAAGTTTCGGCGATTGGTTTAGCCAGGTGAGTAAATTGTCATTTCTGTTGGATCAACTTGCGGAACTGTTCGACGCTGAGGTCAAGACACGCGGGCGGGAGTATCAGCGTCGGGGTTCCGTGCGGGTGCTGTCTGCCGATTCCGACGGCATCCGGGCCAAAGTCTACGGTACCGACACGCACCAGGTTTCGGTCCGCCTGCCGACCGTTGAAGAACCGGAGTTCTCATGCACCTGCGACGACTTTGCCCGCGACGAGCGCCTATGCGCGCACGTCTGGGCGGTACTGCTGCAAGCCGACGGCAATTCGCAGTTGACGGAGGAATGGGACGACGACCAGTTTGACGATGAGGTCAGCGTCGATGGGAAACTCCGCGCGTTTGGTATTCAGGACACGCGGAAAGAGTCAACCCCGCGATGGAAAAAGCTGATCGGGACCGTCAAGAGTTATTCGGCCCAGAAGGGGCATCATGCCGTGCCCTGGCCAGCCAACACGCGCCTGGCCTATCTGCTGAGTGTCGATAGGGGACGGTTCAACGAGGCTGGTCTGGTGGTCGAATTGACCACGCAAAAGCTAGGAAAGAATGGTCGCTGGGACAAACCGAAGCAGGCACGGTTTCGGGAAGGACAGTTGGGCAATCCGCCGGATTTGGCGGACCGGGTAATCGTGCAAATGCTGCGAGGCTGCGTGGACGCCGATGGATATTCCCGGGGGGATTCGGCGCGCCGGTTTTTGGTGCCCGAGGCGGCTTACGACACGACCCTCAAGGCGATTGCAGAGACGGGTCGCTGCATGTTCCGGCGCGCTGATCCGAATGAGCCATTGATTCCGCTGAAGTGGGACGACGGACCACCCTGGGTATTTCATCTGAAGCTTAATGGCGATGATCCCGAGCGCAACTATCGCCTGGAGGGATGGCTGCATCGCGGGGAGGCGCGGGTGCCGATTGGGGAAGTGAATCTGCCGGTGCAAGGGGGACTGGTTTTCATGAAGGGATCGATTGCCCGGCTGGATGATAGCGGGGCCTGGGCCATGCTGATTGAACTGCACAACGAATCGCGTGAGGTAGTGGTGTCACGGCAGGACGGCCTGGCACTGGTGAAAGCATTGACAACGTTGCCGTCGTTACCCCCGACCGAGTGGCCCGAAGATTTGCAGATCACACACGTACACGCCGAGCCACAGCCGATCCTGCGGCTTCGCAAGTTCGATGGGATGTTTCAGAGCGGCTCGGAAAACCGCCTGGTGGGGGAGTTGTATTTTGACTATCAAGGGCAATCGACATCGGCGAAACAGACGAAGGCGTGCGTATTTTCCGAGGCCGATCGCACGCTGCTGCTACGGGACATAAGAAAGGAGCAGGCAGCGATACGCCGCCTGGCCGAACTGGGGTTCAAGAACGAGTGGGACGACACCGCGCGGACGGCATTGCCCACGATCCCTTCGGCCAAACTGCCCGGCATCGTGCCGATTCTCCTGGCCGAGCACTGGCTGATCGAAGCCGAAGGCAAGCTCTATCGCAGGCCGGGAAAAATGAAGATGGAGGTCAGCAGCGGGATCGACTGGTTTGAGCTGACCGCCGAGATGGATTTCGAAGGGGAAACGGTCTCGATGCCCCGGCTCCTGACCGCCCTGCGCCGCGGGGAGAACATGATCAAGCTTGGCGACGGATCGATGGGCCTGCTGCCCGAAGAGTGGCTCAAGCGCTACGCGCCGTTAATTGCGGTCGCTGAAGAGACTGACGACGCGCTTCGATTCACGCAATCGCAGGTGGGGTTTCTTGATCTGCTGATTGCGCAGATGCCCGAGGCGACGATGGACGAGGCTTTTCGTCAGGCCCGGCGCGAGCTGGCGCGTTTTGACGGCGTGAACGTGGCCGAGGCACCGGCGGGGTTTGTCGGTGAACTTCGACCGTATCAAAAGGAAGGTCTGGGCTGGCTGGGTTTCCTTCGCAAATTTTCACTCGGGGGTTGCCTGGCCGATGACATGGGCCTGGGCAAGACAATTCAGGTGCTGGCGATGCTGGAAGGCCAGCGACAGGCCGGCGCGGGCGCCTCGCTGGTGGTGGTGCCCAGATCGCTTGTATTCAACTGGATACAGGAGGCTGCCCGATTTACTCCGCAACTGCGCGTGCTCGATCAAAGTACCCCCGACCGACTGCGCCAAACCAAGCATTTTCAGGACTACGACCTCGTGGTGACGACCTACGGCACACTGCGGCAGGACATCGCCTATTTCAAGGATTTTAACTTCGACTACGCGATTCTGGACGAATCGCAGGCGATCAAAAATTCGTCCACCGCCTCATCCAAAGCCGTGCGCTTGTTGCAATCGCATCACCGGCTGGCCATGAGCGGCACGCCCATTGAAAACCACCTTGGCGAATTGTGGAGCCTGCTGGAATTTCTTAATCCCGGGATGCTCGGCTCGTCGAATGTTTTTGCTCAGCTGGCAGGAAACGCGCAACTGTACGACGCCGAAGGCCGCAAGCTGCTGGCCCAGGCCCTGCGGCCGTTTATCCTTCGCAGGAGCAAATCGCAGGTGGCCCGCGATCTGCCCGACAAGACCGAACAGACCATCTACTGCGAACTGGAACCCGAACAGCGCAAGATGTACACCGAGCTAAAAGAGCATTACCGCCAATCGCTCTTCGGGATGATCGATTCAGTGGGCATCGGCAAGTCGAAAATCCATATCCTCGAAGCCCTGCTGCGGTTGCGCCAGGCCGCGTGTCATCCGGGGCTAATCGACCCGGAGCGCCAGGACGATCCCAGCGCCAAGATCGACACCTTGATCGAACAGGTGGCCGAAGTGATGGAAGAAGGCCATAAAGTGCTGGTTTTCTCACAGTTCACCAGCTTGCTGGCCCTGCTGAAGCGCCGGCTGGACGCCCAAAAGGTGACTTACGAATATTTAGACGGAAAGACCCGCGATCGGCAGGAGAGGGTGACACGCTTTCAGAACGACGAGACCTGCAAGCTATTCCTCATCAGCTTAAAGGCCGGTGGAACGGGCCTGAATCTGACCGCGGCCGATTATGTCTTTCTGCTCGATCCCTGGTGGAATCCGGCCGTGGAAGCGCAGGCCATTGACCGAGCGCACCGCATTGGCCAGACCCGATCGGTATTTGCCTATCGCCTGATCGCCAAGGACACGGTGGAGGAAAAAGTGTTGCAGTTGCAGCAGACCAAGCGGGAATTGGCCGAGGCAATTTTGACGGCCGACAACGGCGTGATTACCGGCCTTAAGCGAGAAGACCTGGAACTGCTGTTGTCGTAATCGCCGCGCTCGAGGCCCACGAAATTCAGTAAAGGAGTCAGTCATGATCGTTGTGATGAAATCCGGGGCGACAGCCGAGCAGGTGGCGCATGTCGTGCGCCGCGTAAAGGAACTGGGTCTGAAGGATCACGTCATTGTCGGCGAGGAACGGACGGTCGTCGCCTGCATCGGCAACGATCGGTTCAAGGATAAATCAGCCTTGGAAACCGTTGCGGGCGTGGAAAGCGTCATGCCGATCCTTCGGCCGTACAAAATGGCCAGCAGCGAGATCAAGGCCGAGCGTACGGTGGTGAAGCTGGGGCAGGCAGGGGTGATTGGGGGCAAACGGGTCGGCGTGATCGCCGGGCCGTGCAGCGTCGAGAGTCGCCAGCAGATCATCGACATGGCCCACGCGCTTAAGCAGGCCGGCGCGATCGGCCTGCGTGGCGGGGCGTTCAAACCGCGAACCAATCCCTACAGCTTTCAGGGCATGGGGGAAGAAGGCTTGAAGTGCCTGGCTGCGGCCCGCGACGAAACCGGCCTGGCCATCGTCACTGAAGTGATGAGCATCGAGCAGGTGCCGATGGTTTGCGAGTATGCAGATGTTCTGCAGATTGGCGCGCGGAATATGCAGAATTTCAATCTGCTGGCGCGCGTGGGTGAAACGCGAAAACCCGTGCTTCTCAAACGCGGACTTGCAGCGACGCTGGAGGAGTTTCTTCTGGCTGCCGAATACGTTTTGGCGCGCGGAAATTCACAAGTGATCCTCTGCGAGCGGGGAATTCGCACGTTTGAGGATTACGTGCGCAATACACTTCCCTTGGCGATTGTGCCCGAATTGCAGCGGCTTTCGCACTTGCCGGTGATGGTGGATCCGAGTCACGGAACGGGCAAGAGCCACCTGGTTGCACCGATGTGCCGGGCCGCAGTGGCCGCCGGGTGTGACGGGCTGATTGTCGAAACACACGCCGACCCCGAACACGCCCTGACCGACGGTGCGCAGTCGATTACTCCCGCGGTGTTTGTGGAGATGATGCGGTCGATTAAGCGCGTCGCCGAGGCGGTGGATCGGGACGCGTAAACTTCCGGCCCCATGGCAGTCGTGATCTTTTGAAACCGCCGCGAGGGCGACGTCACCACACGTTCTGTCGCGGGCAGACCGAAGTGTCGAGCGTGATGTGCTGAAGCGATGTCGTTTCGCTCGCGGCCGAAGTATCGTCGGTTGAGCGAATAGTTAGGTGGAGATTGGCCCGTTTCAATAGATCGCAAGCGGATCCGGTCTTAATGGCCGCGGGACTTTTCATTGGCTGAAGCTCGACGCGGAAATCGCTTACGCCATTGAGGAGGGTGTGACTTTGAGCATCGCGGCTGATCATGAGGCGGCCGGTCTGGCGGTCCAACCAGAAGACGATGACTACTCCGGCTGCGTCGTACATTTTGACCCCGGAATCGCTCACAGGGGCGCCGCTGGCAAACGCCTGAATCGCCGAAGCCGTAATCGGGCTGTGTTCGTGATTCGCCCGAATGGTTGTAAGCATTTGGTTGAGCGCCACCCTCGCCCGCTGCGACAGCGACGCCTGCTCCTGGTTGATCCGGTAGGCCTTGAAGGAGGCATCGATGGCCAGCGCCGCCGCCGTCAAAAGCGCCGCCGAAATGGCCAGCGCCAGCAGCAGCTCAATCAAAGTCATCCCGCGATTGCGCGACTGTCGAATCACTCGGCGCCCTCGCGGTAGGTATTCACGAGCGGCAGGATATCCACCGGGACGTTGATGCCATCGGGCATGGCCCGCGTTGGGTTGTAGCGCACGTTCAACCGGCCATACCCGCCTTCCGGCATGGCGATGGGATCGGTGTCACTGTCGCTTGCGCCAAACCATCCCAGCGTGGTGTTGCCCGCGCCATCGCCGGTAACGATGATCGACCCGTCAATCACGCTGGTTCCGCGGATGTCGATGTTGCCCGAAACCACCACGCCCACGAGCGTGCTGGGCGCGTCCTTCGGATCCGTAAAACTGCCCATTTCGATATTCGTCTGCGGCGCGATGATCGTGGCCGTCTGGTCCTGCTTGTTATCAAACCGCGTCGCGCCGGTAAATTCCCAGCTGTTGGCAAAGTGGGTGTACGCCGAGGGCACGTCCGATGCGATCGGCCCTTCGATCACGCAGTCATTGAATCGCAGGTTATTTCCGCGGGCAAAGCCCCAGCTATTGCCGCTGGTGAGGGCGGTGCTGGCGTTGAAACTGCCGGTCTTCATCAGCTTGCTCCAAGTCATGCCGGCCGATGCGCTGGTGGTCGTAGTTGATCCGCTGGTGATATTCGCCTCGAGTTCCACATAAGTAACCCCCTCAAATTTGCAGTTGTCGAACAGCGCATTGAGACCTTTGGAAATTCGGCAATTCTTAAAGGTGATGTTGCGGAAAACCGGCCGGCTATACGTGGCCTGATAGGTGGTCGATCCGTAAGGCGTGCGCTCGCTAGCAGTGCCGCCGTTGGCATCTAAGGCCGCTAGCACTGTGTTGGTGATAACGCTGGGAGTCTTGGCCGAAGCGCCGTTCTGTGGCCCCGTGCGGGCGCGAAAGCCCGACGTGTCGAAATTGGCGGGGGATAGGTCAAAAATATCAGTGCTGCCTGCGCCAAATTTCACCGCCGAGGCATTGGCGTCGGGCGGGACCACCGGGCCTTGCATCATGTCGCCAATAGCCTTTCCCTGGCCGGCGAGATTGTCATTCCATGCCTGGACCGTTGTTCCCAGAAATTCCTGCCCGCTCACCTTGGCATACCCGTCGGAGTTATCAATCAAGCCGTCACGATATCCCATTCGCTGTGGATCGCCGGCAAACATCGGCGCGCCAAGTGAATCCATCGCGGAAAACAGGTTGGCGTCATACAACTTTCCGGTGGAGGGATTGGTGAACTCCTGCGTTGTGATGCGCTTATCGCAGTTTAGATCAAATTCGGCCAGGAACAGATCCTGTTCGTCAATGAAATTGTCGCCGTTGGTATCACAAAAGCCCGCCCGTTGGGCCGCGGCGCTTTCGGCGGCATTGAACACACTCACGCGCCCGTCATATCCCTTGTGATGCGCCTTAAGAAAGTTGTTGAACGCATCAATTCGGCTGGTCAGGCTAGGCCGCAAGTTGCGAAAATCACTCAGCGCCAGAATCGGCGGATACTTTCCGAGCGTGGGCATGCCGATCGGGCCTTCCACCAACGTGTTTCGTCCGAGTTGGATCGGGACCTTTCCGACAATCGCAAACTTCACCTTCTTGTCGATCTGGAAATCCATGGAGAGCGTCCGCTGGCTTTGGCCGAATGTTCCGGTGCTGGTGACGTGCAGGAATCGCTGGTCGAGTGCGTCGCCGGCGAAAAGTGGATGCTGGGAGACGCGAATGACAAACCGGCTGGGTCGATCATCCACCGCGATGCGCGCCGAGGTGACCGAGCCGGTGGTTACCGTGGCCGTTCGTTCGCCGGGGGTGGTCATGCTCGCAAGGTCGGTTTGAATGGCCGAACGGATCGACGGCCAGAGGACCGCGGCCACCGAGACATCGATCGAGCCGACCGGGGTTCGCGGGCGATTGAGGTGGACGAACCGCCAAGCCATCCAGCGCAGGCCCGATTCGGCCGCAGCGCGGGCTTTCTCTGTTTCGGCCAGATTCCTGGTGGTTTGCACGTTTGCTGTTGCCAGCGCGTACATGGCGACCGTCATGGCCGTAATCAGGCCAAGAAACAGGATCGCCAGCACCGCGGCAAATCCGCATCGACCCTTGCGAGATTGAATGGTCAAGTCGATCATCGATATTTACCGATCCAGACGTATCCAACTCGTGCGATACGACTCCACTGCTGGCTCGGACAGGCGCGTGCGATACAACACAATCGCTGTCACGCGCAAAGCGCCCGTATACGTGCCTTTGGCAATCGACCCTGTGGTGTTGCCGCTCAGTTGGTTGGCCGATACCGGAATCACCGAAACTACTTGCGTGAATTGTGAAAGATCAGCGACGCTCCGCCGGAACGAATCGATCGGCGGATTGCAGGTCAGGCCGTCAAAGTCGTCCACATCGTTGTAAGTCGCCAGTGATTCTCCCGCCTCCGGGCCGAACCCGGATCGGCCGAATAGCGGATCGGCAAACGGTAGATCAGCAGTGGCTTCCTGTACGTTCTGCGCCAGCAGAATCGCGGTGGTTAACTTGCTTCCGGCGCTATTTTGCGCCGTGCAGGCCGCCGACAGTTCCATCAGTCCGAGCAATCCTACAGCGATAATGACTGTGGCTAGCGCTGTCTCAATCAGCGTAAAACCACGAAGTTTGGCCGGAACGTGTCGCACAAGCCTGAGACATCCAATTCAATCGGGCAATTGTCAAATGAGAGGGCAGGGCGGCGACATTCCCTTCGGCATACGACGGTCCCGCACCTGCGATCAACGACTAGCGCCTTCGGGGCGATTGATTATGGGGTCCGTCACCCGTGATCGGCCCGCCGGGCGCTGGGGTGCTTTGCGACGCCTTGCGCGCCTCCAGCCGGGCTCGTCGCCGGAGCGTGTCCGCACGCGGGCTTGACGCATACCGATAGGCGTCGATCGCCGCCTCCAGTTCGTCTTCGGAAAAGTCAAAGGGTTGGGGCATGGGTTCCTCATTTCACCAGTTGGCTGAGTTTGAAGATCGGCAAGATGATGCTCATGGCGATGAAGCCGACCACGCTGCCCATCAGCACGATCATCAAAGGCTCGATCATGGCGGTGACGCCCTTGATGACGTTCTTCAACTCGCGGGAATAAAACTCTGACACTTCAGCGAGAACTTCCCCCAACTTCCCGCTTTCCTCACCTGCCGAAATCATCTGTACGACCGCACGCGGCAGAAGGTCACTGCTGCTCAGCGTTGCGGATACTTTTTTCCCTTGTTTCACGGCCCCATAGACGCCGCGCCACATTCGCCGATAGAGCGCATTGCCGCTGATCTCACCGGTAATGCTGATGGTGTCGAGCATGGGCACTCCGGCATTGATAAGCTGCCCCATCGTGTGCAGGCTCCGGCTGATATAGAGCGCGCGGAAGAGTTTCTTGAACAGCGGAATCTTGAGTTTGGCGCGATCCCAGCCCACCGCCCCGACTTCGGTCCGCAAGACCAGCACGATCCCCCAAACTCCAGCAACGACCAGCCCGATGCAGACGTACCAATAGTTGACCATGAACGCGCTCAGCGCCAGCAACAGCTTGGTCGGTGCTGGCAGCGCCGCTTCCTTGCCTTTGAATATCACCATGAATCGTGGCAGCACAAACGCCAGCAGAAAGATCGTTGTGCTGATCGCCATCGCCCCGATGATGCCGGGGTAAATCATCGCCCCGCGGACCTGGCTGCGCGTCTCGATCTGCTGCGACAAATAGGCCGCGATCTTGTCGAGCATTCGACTGAACCCGCCGGACAGTTCCGACGCTTTCACCATGTTGATATATAAGGGACTAAACACGCGGGGGTATCGCTGCAACGCTTCGGAGAAGGTCCGGCCCGATTCCACGTCTTTGCGGATCTGCACCAGCATGGCTTTGAACTTGAGGTTCTCGGTTTGTTCGGCGATGCCTTCAATGGCGGCACGAATGCTGATGCCCGCGCGAATCATCACCGCCAGCTGACTGGTAAAGTTTTGCACGTCCTTGGCTCCCGGACCAAAGGACAGGGAGAGTTCCAGGCGCTTGCGCTTGCCCGTGCCTTCCCCAGCTGGCGCGAGCGTGAGAATGTATTCTCCGCGGTCGCGCAGCACCTGCGCTGCGGCAGTAAGGCTGGCCGCCTGCATCACGGCCTTAGTAATCTTGCCCGTCGAGTTGCGAGATTCGTAGCAATAGTTCTGCATTTAACTCGTCCGGCAGCTAGTTCGGCCTGCGGCCTCCGGGTTCTGTCATGCCACCAGCGCGCGATCCAGTTTTTCCGGGTGGCTGGCCTGGCTCAGCGCGTCTTGGCGGCTGATATATCCGTTGACGTACAATTGCTTGATCGAATCGTCCAATGTCTGCATTCCCATCGCGCGGCTGGTGGCGATGATATTGGGCAATTCAAATATTCGATTTTCACGAATGCAGTTGCGCACCGCGGGGTTGCAAAGCATCACTTCTACCGCGGGGATCATTCCGGGCTGGTCGGCGCGACGAAACAGCGTTTGGCTCACCACTGCTTGCAAGGTATTGGCCAGCATCGAGCGAATCTGGTTCTGCTGATCGCTCGGGTAGATATCAATGATTCGTTCGATCGTCTGCGGGGCGTTGACGGTATGGAGCGTGCTAAGGACCAAGTGGCCGGTTTCCGCTGCTGTGATCGCCGCCGAGGTGGTTTCCAGATCACGCATTTCACCGACCAATATCACGTCGGGGTCCTGTCGAAGGACGTGCTTCAGCCCGCTGGCAAAGCTGGGCACGTCGTTGCCCACTTCGCGCTGCTCGATCGCGCATTTGTTGCTCACAAAAGCATATTCGATCGGATCTTCCAACGTGATGATGTGTCCCTGCTCGCGTCTATTGATGCAGTCGATCATGCCGGCCAGGGTTGTGCTCTTACCCGAACCCGTCCCGCCGGTCACGAGAATCAAACCCCGTGGCAGTTGCGTCAGGCGGGTGCAGATTTCGGGAAGGAACAACTGGTCGATGGGCCGTACGCTGTCATTGATCGTCCGAAACGCCAGCGCGATCGATTCTCGCTGGTAATGCGCGTTGACACGAAAACGACCGGTGCCGGCAATGGCATAAGAAAAATCCGCGTCGCGTTTGGTTTCAAAAGCGGCCAGACGGTTCTCACTAAGCATCTGCCGGAGCATGGTCGAGACATCGGCGGCGGTTACGACGGGGAAATCGCTCGCCTGCACCACCGTATGGATGCGAAAGAGCGGCCGCTGGCCGACGTTTATGTGAACGTCCGACGCCTTGCTTGCGACCGCCGCTTTGAGGATGTCGTTCATACTATTCATGTGTTGAGCCTGCTGTAAGGCACGTGGGGTTTCAGGTTGCGCTTTCGGTCACACGAAGAACTTCGTCCACCGTCGTCAGTCCGCTGACAACCTTTTGCAATCCATCTTCTCGAAGCGAAACCAGCCCACGCTCGCGACAAATCTTGCGGAACTGCGTGACGTCGGGGTTTCGCGTGACCATGTCGCGCAGGTGATCGTCCATCACCAGCAGTTCATAAATGCCCAAACGGCCGGCGTATCCGGTTTTACGGCACCGGTCACAGCCGGAGCCTTTGCTGGTCTTATCGACTGGAAGTCCCTGGAGTTGCAGGAACTCCTTCATCTCTCCCGATGGCTCATAATCCTCGCGGCAATGCGGGCAAATCCGGCGAACCAACCGCTGGGCGATGATGGCATTCACCGACGCGCTGATGAGGTAAGGTTCGACGCCGATGTTAATCAGCCGGGTGATGGAAGCCGGGGCATCGTTGGTGTGGAGCGTGCTAAGAACCAGATGGCCGGTCAGCGAAGCCTGTACAGCGATTCTGGCCGTTTCCCCGTCACGAATCTCACCCAGCATCACCACGTCCGGGTCTTGCCGCAGCAGGCTGCGCAGTGCCGCGGAAAACGTCATGCCGATCTTGTCATGCACCTGCACCTGACTGGCCTGGGGGAGGTGATATTCGATGGGGTCTTCCACCGTGCTGATGTTGAGCTTCTTACCATCCATGCAGCGCAGCGACGAATACAACGTGGTGGTTTTTCCGCTGCCCGTCGGCCCGGTCACTAATAGAATACCGTGCGGTTGTTCGATCTGCTTTTTCCAAATCTCCAGGACGTTTTGCCCAAAGCCAAGATCTTCCAGCGGAACATTGATGGATCGATTGTCCAAAATCCGAATCACGACCTTCTCGCCATTGGCCGTTGGAAGGGTGCTGAGACGCAGGTCAACCTTGCGGGTTTGAACCACCGCCCGGATGCGGCCGTCCTGCGGGAGTCGGCGCTCCGAAATATCAAGGTTGGCCATGATCTTGAGCCGGGAGGTAATCGCCGCCTGCATGGATGGCGGGGGGTGCATGGTCTCAAATAGGATGCCGTCAATTCGATAGCGGATTTTGAGCGCTTTCTCCTTCGGCTCGATGTGAATGTCGCTGGCCCCTTGTTTGAGCGCATCGGCGATGAGGTAATTGACAAAGCGAATGACCGGCGACTCGTTACCAATCTTCTCCAGATCGGCTACGTCGTCTTTTTCCTCCTTCAGGACCTGCACGGCGTCTTCGGCCATATCGCGGATGATGGCATCCACCTGCGGGTCAAACTGGCTGGCCGTGGCCTGCTCGACAATCCGATGGATGTCGGCATGTGTGACCGCAACCACACGCAGGTTCCGCCCCGTGCGCCTTTTGATTTGATCGATTAGGAAAACGTCGTTCAGATCGGCTAGGCCGAGAACCAACGTTTCGCCCTCAAACCGCAGGGGCAGTGCGCCATGCCTGCGGATGTAATCGGCCGGCAGGAGCGCCAGTGCGCCTTCCTCAATTTGCGCCCGGTCGGGCACTTCAAAGGGTACGCCCAGCAACTCCGCCTGCCCGGCCAGGGCCTGCGCCTCGGTCACAGCGCTAATCGAAAGTAAGACCTGCACCAGCGATTTCCCAGGCGATTGTGCGACCAAGGCCCGGGCCTGCTCTAGTTGCTCCTCGGTGATATGGCCCTGCGCCAGCAGCAATTGGTCGATCGACGGCTTGACGACCGACTCCAACGGACGCCATAGCGACTCCAGATCGATCGAATCCTGCGGTTCGACGGCCGGCGGTTCAATTGAAATTGTTGTCGTGCGCTTTCCAAACATAGTGGTTGCGTCAATCCCAGCTCAGGGCTGCATTTTGAGTTCGAAGCGATACGTTCCGTTGCGGACGATCACGCCCGAGGCACTGATTTTGTCAACAGTGAAATCAGCAATCTGCTGGCCTTCACGGAGCATCGTGTTGTTAACCATGCACGCCCGGCGGGTGTCACTGAACAACACGGATTGAAGCTGAAGGGCCTGGACAGCCTTGAGCGCTTCGCCGCGTTCGGTCTCACGACGCCGGCGGGCCAGTTCGGCTTCGGCCGGCGCCTGCGCCGCGAGCGATTGACGAAACGGGTTGCTCTTCAGGCCATCTAGTGGAATCTGGCCGGCGCTGGGCGAGAAAGCGAACTGCCCGACCATTGCTTCAGTTTGTTTAAGCGTGTCCTGCAAAATTCGCAGGTTCGATGTTCCGCTAATCAAAAAAGTAGTGATGGTTTGACCGTTCACCGGAGGCAGGGCTGTTGACGCAGGGGCAGACTGAGGGCCACCCTTAATGGACATAAACGCAATCGCGCCAGCGGCGCACAGGACAATCCCCATGAATGTCACGCCGTTTCGCGACACCGGCGCGGGTCGATTTGCACCGCTATCGGCCGAGTCAGCCGATTCACCCGGCGTGGGGAAGGCCCCGTCCACCGGCGTCAGGTCTTCGACATCAACATTCTGGAGGCTTTCAGTCATGGTCGATTTCCGATCAGTGGTTCGCGGCAAGCGTATTTCGGTCCGGCTCAAAAAAGATGCTTAGCGTGACCTTGGCCGTCATTTCGCCATCTCGGTCGTTAATGCGTGACAGGTGCATCTGCATCAGCCGGGTTAACCGCGGAAGTCGCTCCAGTTCCAACAGAAAGGCGTAAAAGCCGTTGAAGTCACCGGTGATGGTCATTTCAATCGGCTGCTCGCTATAGCTGGCAAAGTATTCGCCCTTTAGCGGTCGGAACGTGGTCGTCTGAAGCGAATTGGCCTCGGCGCGCTTGGTGACTTCAGCCAAAATAGAATCGATTTCGCGTTGTGCGGGCAGCTTGCTGCTGAAAAAATCAACCGCCTGCTGCAAGGCATTGACCTTCCGGTTTAAGTCGTCTACGCCAGCTGTCGCGCTGGCCAGATCCTCCAAAGCCTTTTCCATTGTGCGCATCTCGACCTGCAGCGCCTGACGCCGGTCCTCCCCGCGCTTGAGCACATAACCTGCGCTGCCCAACAGCGCCACCATCAGCAAGAGAAACACCCATTCTCGTGAGGTTAACTTCATGGCCTGTCTCCCGTATCCAGCGACGCAGTCTTAACATCCCGTTGCCCGTGTGGAGCAGTAGCCGCTGGGTTCACCTTCATCTCGATCTGGAATTTGCGCAGGCGACTGTCGCTGCGGTCTAGCTGATCGCTGACGACGAGGTTGATGTCGTTGAGTAAAGCCGACCGCGAGAGCCGGTTCATCAACTGCGCTACCTGCATATCGGTATCGGCGATGCCGGTGATGCGCATCATCGCATCAAATCGACGCGGCCCCGCGTTGTCGGCGGCGCTCGCGGCCGCAGCGCGCTTTTCAAAGGCCGTGCGCGTCGGCGCGGCGGCCGGTGCGGCTTGCAATCGCGATTCCAGCCCAAGGTCAACCAACGACACGCCCTCGGGCAGGGCATTTGTGATTTCCGCCAGCAGAAAACTTCGCGGCAATTTTTCGAGAAGGCTGCCGGTCAATTCCGCCTGGCGAGCGATCTTCCGCTGTTGTTCCTGCATCAGGCGCACCTGATCGATGCGGCGAGACGCCTCGGCATACCGGCGACTGACCTCTGCGTGGCGCTGCTCTACCCTGGCCAGGCGTTCGTGGCGAAGGATGAACGCCGCCGAAATCCCGCAGGCCACGACCAGAAATGCGACCGCGCAAATAAGATTGGTGCGCCGCAGTCGTTTCTCGGCAAGATAATCGTCCGGCAGAAAGGAGATAGACGGCAGGGCATTCATGCGCTCACCTCCTCGCGGGCGTTGACCATTGCTGACCCCATGCTAAGCCCCAGCGCCGCGGCCCAGCCGGGCTGAGCCTGCCGACGATCAATGCCACTTCCTACAATCGTCTCGCTGATTTTGCTCATGCGGACCATCGGGTCGCCGATCTGCGCCGCCAGTTGCATCTCTCTTGCGATTCGAAGGCATAGCCACCGCTGGTGCGCCTCACCGCCGACGAAAACCAACCGATCCACTGGCCGGGTCGGAAATGTTGATTCGTAATACCGCCGGCAGAGTTTGATCTCCTCGGTTAGATGCTTGATCGGATCGGCCAGCGCTTCTTCAGTCGCGGACGCGTGAGGCCGCTCGGTTGGTGACTGGGAGTGCGCTTCGGCTACCTCGATGGCTCGATCATCGCCAGCACACGGCTCAGTTAGTTCGCGCTTGGATCGCGCGTCGTCCAGCGACGGCGTGCCTGTCGATAGCCGCAAGCGCAGCATCGCCGCGGCTTCCTCGCTGACGTTCAATCGATCAGCGACGGCCCGGGTGAAATGCTCCCCGCCGATCGGGATCGACCGGCAGAACAATATCGCCGTTGAACGCGCGATCGTGACACGCGTCCCGGCGGCGCCGATGTCCACGAAGCAGTTGACAACCTCCGAATCCATTTTCCTGCGGTAGACGTGGGCAAAACAATCCACCACCGCCCGCGGGGCAACATCCATGCCCACCACATCAAGCCGGGCTTTTTCCGCAGCCAGCAGGAATTGTTCGATCAAGTCGCGCTGCGCAGCCATCAGGATGACTTCGTTGCGCGGTTCGGCGTCGCTGCTTAGTTCGCCGGCGATCAGGTGCCGCAGGACCGCCTGTTCCGGGTCGATCGGCAGTTTTCCTCGGGCTTCCCAGGGAAGGGCCTTACGCGTTGCCTCCTCGTCCAGGCGGGTCATTTTCAGATGTTGGACAAACATTGACGCAGCCGGCAGAACCAGCGCCGCGCGGCGCGAGCGGAAATTGCCCTGCGCCAGGAGATCCCGCGTCGTTTGAATGAACCACTTGAATCGGCCGGCCGGATCGTGTCGCAAACCCGCGGGCACGGCGGCCGAGGCCGCGGCCTGCAAGCGATGCTCGCTACCCATCCATTGCACCTGCGCGAGCCGCAGCCGCTGAGTTCCGAAGTCCACGCCGATCGGATTGGCGACCGGGGCAAACCAATTTTGCACAAATGAAAGCATCATGGGCCAACATGCTCCGCAACAAGCGTGACCTACGATTCGTGCCGGTCAGGGTCAAATGCCCGTTTTGAAAAATCGGGCAAAGTCCGAGAAAACACGCAGCTCGCTGGCTGCCCCTTTGCATCTATCGACGTGTTGGGAAGGAAGGTTAATCGTTGACCGCCGGGGCAGGTTCTCTTCCGCGGTCACTCGCTACGGACAAATTCTGCGGCCACGGCGTCGGCGACATTCAAACCGGCCCTGGTGAGGCGCAATCCACGGGCGTCGCATTGAATCAGGCCAAGTTGTGTGAGGTGCGTGATGCTGTCAGAAAAGATGCTACGCGCGTCAATGCCGGTGCGCCCGGCGTAATCGCCAAAGTTTAACCCGCGCTCCAGCCGCAGCATCAGCATGGCCAGTTCGCCTTGGCGCTGTCGCGGGGTGAGTTGTTCGATCTCCGCAGCCGGCAGTCGCCCTTGGTCGATCGATGTCTCCCATTCGCGGAGGTGCGGGCGATTTTTCCATCGGCGCCCCTGCACGTGCGATGCCCCGCTCGGACCCAGCGCGATGTAATCTTCGCCCAGCCAGTAAGCCAGATTGTGCCGGCATTCCTCGCCGGGCCTGGCGAAATTGCTGATTTCGTAAGCGCCGCAGCCGATGTCGCTCAGCCGCTGGCGGGTGCTGTGCATCATCTCCAGTTCCAGCGATTCCTCGGCGGGCAGAAACTGGCCCAACCGCTTACGCACCGTGATCGGGGTGTTGGATTCATAAGTCAACCCGTAGCACGAGAGGTGCGGTGTTCGGGTCGCGATCGCACGGTCCAGCGACCGATGCCAAGATGCCAGACTTTGTCCGGGGATGGCGTAAATCAAGTCGAGATTCAGCCGTGAAAATCCGCAAGCCCGCGCGATGTCTATGCTGCGCTCGATGTCATCGGGATGATGGTGGCGCTCCAGTATTTTCAGTTCTGCCGGGTCGAAACTTTGCGCGCCGAAGCTCAGGCGGTTTACCCCCACGCTGCGAAGCATCTGGCAATAGTCGAGGTTGACCGTCGCGGGGTTGGCTTCCACCGTCCACTCGTTCAGATCCGAAAAATCGAACCGCTTGCGCAGGCCGTCGATCAGGCGCAGCATAATTGGCAGCGGCAGCAGGGTGGGTGTTCCGCCACCGAAAAAAACGGTCCGTGGGCGCAGGCTTGGCCCGCTGGGGGCTGTCCACTGGTCAGCTTCAAGAAGAATTCGCTCGACAAACGCGCCCATTCGCTCGTCAGTTTGCCGCGTGATGCTATAAAAATCGCAGTAGTGACATTTGTGAAAACAGAACGGGACATGCACATACAGCGCCCTCACCTGAACGCCGGGCAGGGCCACAGGGACTAGCGATCCGTCCGATGCTGATTGCACCACAAGCTGCACGCCCGGCACCCTACATGAAACCACGCGCGGACACACGCCCTACGAGCGCCCCTGGTGCGGGTCTACGCCAAGGCACGCTTCGGTCGCTGCGATTATGTGCCGCCGACCTGTTATCGGACTTCGGTTATTTCGCCAGCATCAATTGCTGCTGGTGCAACCGACTATAAAGCCCGCGGGCGGTTTCTCGCAGCGCCGTTCGCCAGTCGCCCTTGCGCGCGCGATAGGAAAACGACCCGGCCGAATCCTGCACCCGTACATGCACCTCCACCGCCCGGCCGATCCGATGCATTGTGATCGTCATGGCGAACTGGCCGATGCGCTGTCCGAGTTTCAAGGCCCGCTTCAATCCCGTCATCACCTGCTTGCGATGCGAAGGCTTGAGCAACACATTTCCGGAGTCAAGTTTCATCATTGGACACGCTCCTTAATGCGGTTGGACTGGTTTGGAAGATAAGCAACATTCGTGCGTCAAAATCATTGTAGGCCCGTTTGTCTGGACGTGTCGCACAATCGGCGATAACTTAGCGGCCCAAGAACCGAAAGGAGTGACCAAGATGGCCAAGCCACGGCGCCGCCGAAAGATCGGCAGTAAGAAACGCAAAGCCCGTCGAGATCGACGGAAACGCTGATTAAGATTGAATTTATACATCGATAACACCTCTGCCCTGACGGGCGCCACCGGCCCGTCAGGGGCAGGGTTGGTCGCCGCAGAAACGAGAACGGTTTTATCACCGGGTGCCCGCGACTTTGTTCGATCGGGCCCCAAGGGCCGCCAAAGGCTTCGGGCCGGTGGCCGCTCAACGCGCAGGCACTGGCCGGCATTTGCCCGGTTTACCAGCGCCTCGTCTATACGCTGATCTCTTTTTTTCATCACCTGGATACCTTTAATGTCTGACCTCTTTTGCGATCGCCTTCTCGACGCCATCGCGGCAAAAGGCTCGCCCATCTGCGTGGGGATCGATCCCATCTTCGACCTTCTTCCCGACGACCTCACCGGCAAGGCGCGAAATCCGCACGACACCGAAGCTGCGATCGACGCCATCTTTGAATTCACTACCGCGGTCCTGCGCACCGTCGCCCCGCTCGTGCCCGTCGTGAAATTTCAATCCGCCTACTTCGAGAAGTATCTTTGGGAAGGCGTCGAAGCCTATTACAGCCTGGTGCAGGAAGCCAAGGAACTGGGCCTGCTGGTGATCGGCGACGTCAAACGCGGGGACATCGGCACCACCGCCACCGCCTATGCCGACGCCCACCTCTCCGAGCATTCGTTCGACGACCTCGAAGACGTTCAGCTTCCCGACGCCATCACTGTTAACCCCATGCTCGGCGCCGACACGCTCGAACCTTTTCTGAAAGTCGCCCGCGAGCAGGACAAGGGTTTGTTCGTCCTGGTTCGCACCAGCAATCCCGGCAGCGGGGCGTTTCAAGACGTCAAGCTCGACGACGGGCGAACCTGGTCGGAGATGCTCGCCGACACGCTTCGTCCGCTGGCCGCCAATCCAGCGCTGGTGGGCGAACATGGCTTCAGTTCGCTCGGCGCGGTCGTCGGCGCCACCCAGCAGCACACCATCGAATCCATGCGCAATCGCCTGCCCCAATCGATTTTCCTCCTCCCCGGATACGGCACGCAAGGTGCCACCGCCGACATGACACGCGCGGCATTTGCCAATGGCAAAGGCGCGATCGTCTCGGCCAGCCGGTCGATTCTTTACGCCCACCGCGAGAAAAAATACGCCGAACTCGGCAACTGGAAAAAATGCGTTGAGCAAGCCACGCTGGACATGAAGACCGATCTGGCCAGCGTCCTAAGCTGACCGACGCATTCATCCCGTGCCCCGCAACGCGTTCGCCTAAAAATCAAAGATCGATGTCGTTTTACTCGCAGGCGCTTTAGCAGGCCCGGTATTGCTGAATGGCTTGGCCTGCGGCGGAGCTGCCGGTGGGGCGGTCTCGATCACCGGCGGGCCTTTGACCGCAGCGTCCAATAGCTGGCTGCGCAAGTCCCCGTTTTTTGCATCGGTGAGGAACGCCAATGCGTCTTCCTTTCCAGTGTCCACCATTCGCTGGATGACCTTCGGATGCGCCCCGGCATCGGCCAGGGTCCACAGCCGGGCATCCACGTAAGTATCCGCGAACCCCAATCGATTCTTCGTCAGCAGTACAACCCTGTCGGGCGTGCGCACAACATACAGCGCCGCGGCCGACAGCACCCAGCCCCCGCCGAGGATCCCCAATAACAGCAGCTTGATGAGATGTTTCATGTTCGCGCCTCCATTTGGGTTCGATCACTTTCCCCGTGCAGTGTCGGACGAGAAACCAGTGTCCTGACGGCCTTGCCGACTTCGCGGAACGAAAATCGGATCGATCGCAAGCGATTGGGCCGATCACTCCGATCGCGCCGGCGAAATCGTCAGGAAGCGCCGGTCCATCGCGTCAGGCCTTTTTCTCCGACGCCTTCGAATCCGGCTCGTCATCAAGCTCCTCGAGTGCCGTTTCGTCCGGCGATTCGTCGGCCAATGCGCCCAGCGCTAGATCTTCTTCCGGTGATCCTTCCAACACATCGTCACCCGTCAACAGGGTGTCGGCACTGCCCGCTGCATCGGCCGATTCGGCGACGGCTTCGTCGGCTTCCGCCTCCGGTTCGTCCTTTTCTTCGGGTTCTTCGGTCACTTCCTCAACTTCACCTTCTTCGTCCTCTTGTTCCTCGTCAGGTTCGCCCGTTCCGCCCGGCCCGCCGGTCAAGGTTTGGAACCCTTCAGCATTGGCCGCCGCCGCCTCGGCCGCAGCCTGTTCCAGTTCATCCTCGGTGTTGATTCCCGTCGGCACTGCATCCGGCAACGCTGCCAACGCTTCGCCTTCCTGCTTCGAGATCATCCGACCCGGTGCCGGCGGCAACATGCTGGTATAAAACCCCACCGCAAAAAGCCCCTGCTGCTGCTGGTAGGTGAAATTCATTAACTCGCAGAACTCCTGGATCAACGCCTGCGCTGTGGGGTCCACCTTCTCCGCTGCCTGCACCGCCAGTTGATGCTTGCGATCCTTAAACCGCATGATCTGAACGTACCTGCCGGTCGATTCCCCGTGGCTCCAGTTCGGGCCGACCTGCTCATACGCCTCAAAATGATCGCACCCCAGTCGCAAAAGCGTCTGCCGAAAACGCCGAAGCAGCCGCGCGTGCTCGGCGCGCCTTTCCTTGGGAACGATATAACTGTTTGTTTGCAGAAGCATGAATCAAATGCCCTTCAATAGATAAGAATCCCGTCCACCCTACATTGTGCCCGAATCCCTTCTTTCAAGCAACGCATGACAAACCCGCGGGGCACGAGGCCCGCGGCAATATTTCGCGAGTGGTGGCGGCTTCAGTAGCACACGCCTTCTACGTGTTGCCGGACGCGGGCCAGAGGCCCGAGTCAGTGAATCACCATCCCACCGAACGGAGGCGCGCACCGTAAAGCCGCCACACCCGGCACGCGATACCGCGGCCAAGTTCAAGCCCGCTTGGACGAATGCCTCCGATGAGTCCCTCCCGAACACGCTTGGCTTGCAAGAATGTCGCTCTACACCGCCTTTTCTCGAAATAACAGGCAAATTTGAGCCTTTTGCCCTTGGTTGAGTCCAAAAAAGCGGGTCCAAATGGTGTCCAAAGGGGGTCCCAAAGAGGTCCCAAGGGGATCCCTTTCGGGTCATTAGCGCGTCGGGAACACTGAGTTTCGGGTCCCATTTTGTAGATCGGCTCAGGTCTAGAACTGTTGGTCCGGCTCCGCCGAACGCTTCGGGCGTTGCGAGGAAAATCTCTACCACCTTCAGAGCGTTCTCCTTCATGCCCGGTGCAGGCTCGGCTTCGTCCGACCACCGGTCCGATCCGAATGCAACACCGGGCACTAATCCCGTGACGTAAACGCACACGGCCAAACTGGCGATCAAGGTAATCAACTGGCCGTTGGTCATTACGATACTCCTTTACCATAAGGGCCACAGTTGCGCGAATTGGCGCTAATTTGCGCAACTCGGAGTGCTCCCAAATGCACCTAATCCTATGCCAATACAGGGCTTATAAAAAATATTATTTTTTTCAAAAAGGGTCAAATCTTGGTGCGCTTTTTGGCGCCAAAAAGCGCACCACCTTCCCCCGACCTCTCGCTGGCCCACTCCCCGGACGGTCTGGCTCAAGACCACAATGAACACGGTTGGAACAAAGATTGAGCAGATTAAATGGATGAAAAAGACCGATCTGCACAATCTGTCTAATCGTTTAAATCTTTGTTCCCTCCTCTCCGATTCCCACAGTTGCGTAGACGACCCCCGTCCTGCTGGTTAGCCGCGATGCTCGCATCGCGCGTCCCTCTCGTTCGATTTTTACTTCGCCAAACTTCCCCTCCCTAATGCGTTTCCCGAACCCTCCTGACATTTCCATTGACCGCCAAGCCACGGCAAGCCCGAGTATTGACCAGAATCGTGTGAACCGAATCGCCCGCGGCCACGGGTTGCAGAGTGATAGGACAAAACGACCAATGATTCCCTGGTGTCCCCCAACTCAAAGCAGGCTGGATCGGAATAACTTTCGAAAATCACGAGCGCCATGCACGACGACCGGGAGAGGTCCGATTTCCAGAATGCTCGCCCGTTTGCGTGGGCGAGGGACCATTGCAACGGAGATTTTATGATCGCTGGACCTCAGCATTGGACCCGTTCTGGTTTCTGCCCCCGAATAGTCATCGGGCCGGTCGGGTGGCCGGGGCCATGCGGGCGGGGCCGGTCCATTCCAGGGCGGTCTTGATCGTCTTAATCAGCTCGGGCGCCCGCCCGCCCGACTGAAACCTGATCAGCACCATCCTTGGCCGTTCCATCAGCAGCATTGGCGCGACCGAGGCGATCTTGAACTGATCTTGGCGCAGGGCGTCGATCACGTCGTTGCTCTCGTAATCGGCTACGCAGAACTGTCCGGTCACCAGTAACCGGCCGCACGGGCAGTTCCAGAAGGAGATGATCGACGCCGCGACGCTGGCGGGCACGGAATCGCCGTCCATGGTCAGGTCCAGATCGGGCCGGGGAATCGCCAGCGTGACCACGCCGTCCTTTTCAGTGGTTTGATCGGGGAAGGCTTCCTTGATGGTATCGAACTCAACCGGGCGCGTGGCCGGCGGGGCCGCAAGTGCCGGTGCGACCATCAAGACACAAACGATAAACATGACGATTCGCATCGGTCGCTCCTTGCGGGCAAAAGCCCAATCGCGGTGGCATGACGGCCGGATATTAGCAGACCAGACCGGGTCCGACGTTACCGGAATCCAAGGCTAGAATCCATCGTGTGAGGGGCAACGGAGAACTGAAATGAACCAGCGGATGGAACGCGATTCGATGGGTGAAATGGCCGTGCCGGCGGATGCTTATTACGGTGCGCAAACCGCGCGGGCGGTGGAGAATTTCCCGATCTCGTCGCTGCGCTTTCAGCGGCCCTTCATCTCGGCCCTGGGGATGATTAAGAGCGCCGCGGCGATGGTGAATTCGCAAATGGGACTGCTGGACGAACGCCGTCGCGAGCTGATTCACACCGCAGCCGAGGAAGTGGTTGATGGCAAGCTGGACGGACAATTTGTAGTGGATGTATTTCAGACAGGATCGGGCACAAGCACGAACATGAACGCCAACGAGGTGATTGCCTCGCGGGCCAACGAGCTGGAGAGCGGAAAGCGGGGCGGGCGCGATCCGGTCCATCCGAACGATCACGTCAATCTTCAGCAGAGTTCCAATGACGTGATTCCGTCGGCCATTCATCTGGCGGGATCGACGCAGATGAACGGGTTGCTGGTGCCGGCATTGCAGAGACTGAGCGAAGCGCTTGAGACACAGGCGCTTCGATTCGAGATGCAACTGAAGATCGGGCGAACGCATCTTCAGGATGCCACGCCCATGACGTTGGGGCAGGAACTGGGTGGTTATGCGGCCCAGGCGCGCTACGCAGTGGAACGGGTGGGACGTGCGATTGACGCGCTGCGGGAATTGCCACTGGGCGGTACCGCCGTTGGGACGGGGATTAATTCCGAGCCGGAGTTTGCCGGGCGGGTGATTGACATCCTCTGCCGGCGCACGGGATTAAAGATGTTGGAAGCGAAGAATCATTTCGAGGCCCAAGCCGCTAAAGACGGCGTGGTGGAGGCCTCGGGACTTTTGCGCTCGGTGGCTATCAGTCTGACCAAGATCGCCAATGACATTCGCTGGCTGGCTTCGGGGCCGCGCTGCGGGATTGGCGAGCTGCGCATCCCCGCCACCCAGCCGGGCAGCAGCATTATGCCCGGGAAGGTCAACCCGGTGATGAGCGAGATGGTGCTGCAGGTGGCAGCGCAGGTGGTGGGGAACGACGCGACCATCTGCTGGGCAGGCTCGGGATTGGGCAGTTCGTTTGAACTGAATGTGATGATGCCGGTGATGGCGTTCAATCTGCTCCAGTCGATCGAACTCTTGTCCAGCGCGGCCCGAGTATTTGCCGATCGGTGCGTTGCGGGTATTGAGGCCGACACCGAGCGATGCAGCGAAATGGTTGAACGCAGCCTGGCAATGGCGACGAGCCTGGCACCGATCATCGGATACGATCGCGCTGCCGATATCGCCAAAGAAAGCCTGAAAACCGGGCGGAGCATTCGTGAAATTGCGATTGAGCGGAATGTTTTACCGCCGGCCGAACTGACGCGCGCCTTGGACGCAAGGCGCATGACCCAGCGGCAGGGCATGACAGAAGAAAAGTGATGGAAAGCGAAAATGCCCTCGCGGGGGGTTTGAAGAGAGAATGCATTGGACCGCGCGGCTCGGGAAGAGATTGGATCCGAATCAGTCGCCCATCGGACAGGGGCCATCCCCACAACATCGGCCACACATTCCCGGCCCCGGCGCGGCGGACTTGGACTCTTGTGCCGACACCGCAAAGACACTCATAGCGCGCTTCGTCTTTACAGATCCACACGACGGGCATTTAACGCGGGCATCGGCGTCGGCCATGCTCTTGGCCAGATGGTCGAATGATTTATTACAGGCGGCGCAGGTATATTCGTAGATCGGCATGTCAGGGAACCTCAATGGTTTTTGATCGCAGACAGTCCTGTGACCAGGAAAGCTCGATACGGAGCTTTTTATTCCACAAATCTAGCATGAAGCGGCCGACGGCCTGATTGCGCCAGCCCTGCAGCACCGGCGAAGGCTCAGTGAGAGGGTCGGAATTAAAGTGTCGGACGAGATCGACGATCTCCGTGCGGCTGGCAACGAGGCTGGGATCGATCGACTGGCCGGCGCAGTACGCCTGCATGGCCGAAAAAAGCGCCTCGGTGGCGAACTTTTGCCGGGGAGAAAGCTCGTGATCCCTGGGCGGCGATATCCCATCGAGGCTGGCTGCCTGCCCGCGGGCGATCGCGGCGATGATCTCCGGGCCATGCTTCTGCACCACCGGTCGCGGCAGCCCGCGAACACCCGAAAGCCTATCGAGAGATTTGATCGGACTGCGCGACATGTCAATCAAGACCTCGTCCTTGGCGATCGTGCGAGGCGGAACATTATGCGCTTGTGCGGTGGTATCGCGCCAGACCGTCAGTTCCCGTAAAATCGTCAGGTCGCGCGCCGGCAACGATCCGGCCCCGCGAAGGCGCAGATATTGTCGATCGGGATCAAATCGATATTGGCCCGGTTGGCACAGAGCGTTGCACTCCTCTTTGGCCCAGTCCGCGTGGCCGAGCTGATCGAGTTTGTCGCCAATAGCTTGCCGCACTGCAGGCAGGTAGCGCACGTCGTCGGCAGCGTATCGAAGCTGCTGCTGCGACAACGGCCGCTGGTCCCAATGGCTGAAGGTGAGCGATTTTCCAAGCCGCGCACCGGTCAGTTCCATCACCAGCTTCGACAGCGAGACGGGATAAGTCAGGCCGACAAATCCCGCGGCGATCTGCGTATCAAAAACATTCTGCGGGGCCTTACCGAGACGTCGCACGACCGGCTCGATGTCCTGCTGCCCGGCGTGGACGATCTTCTCGACGCTTGCATCGCAAAGGATTTCCCAGAAAGGCGTCAGATCGACATCGGCCAGAGGATCTATCAGCGCCACCTCCTGACTGGTGGCCACCTGGACGAGGCAAAGGTTGGGCACATAAGTCAGTTCGCCGATGAATTCGCTGTCGTAAGCGAAGCGGCCGGCCTTGGCGAGGCGATCGATCAACCCATGCAGGGCAGCGGTGGAGGTGATGACCGACGCCGCGCCACGCGGGGTAAGCGGATGGTCGGGTATGACCGCGGGACTGCCCGTGCCTTCGGCATTTTCCGAGTGCGCCGACAAGTGCGCCTGATCGCGATGCCGTCCGGCGTAATGAGCCTTCTTTTGCTTCGATGTTTCGGGCATGAAACCAAAACTTCCTTCGCCCCGCACCGGGGCAAACCATTCAAGGAAAATTGTACGCGGAAAGCCGATGGGTTCCAATGAGGAACTTTGCGGATGTCACATCGCCCCAGGCCCGCCGGCAGAGAAACCGCAAAAAGCCCCAACACGCCATCACCCGGTTTGTCCGAGCGATGCGGCACATTGCGAGGATTCAAAGAATGCTCAGTGGCCTCTATCGGAGTCGAACCGATACGACTATTAAGGTCGGTGGATTTTGAATCCACTGCGTCTGCCAATTCCGCCAAGAGGCCGCATTGTTACGGGCTGGAGGATTTTCGATGAAAAGGGGCCGGTGTCAATGACCAAACCCCCGAACTGTCATGTTTGCCGCGCGCTAGCTGACCGAAGCGGCAGCGTTAATAACAAGTAGTGACCACGAGCAGTTCAGCGAGGTCAAAGGCGCAACCATGTCTCGTAAGCGGCCTGAACTCAGTTGATTCAGACGACAGTCCCGTAGAATGTCAGGTCGTCGATCCGCAAGTCGCTGGTGGCGTTCGGGGCGCCAAACAGATACAGGCGGAAGGTAATTGGTGCGGTCAGATTGCTCAGGTTCATCACCGTTGAGCCGGCGAGCAATGGAAGGCCGCTGCCTCGCAGCGAAGTCATGGCGCTGCTGGTCAGGTCGCTGGCGAAGTTATCCAGGCTGCTGCGCAGTCGCCAGGCGTTGGCGGCGTTGGCGTCCTCACGTGAATACAGGAAGCTGAAATAGCTCAGGTTCAGCGTTTTTCCCTGGTCAGGTGACAGGGTGATCTGGTAGTACTTGCCGGTGTTCAGCGAGCCGTTCATGCCGTCGGCCGTACGCGAAACGTTGCCGCTGGTCGCATCTGTGTAATAGCCGGCATTGGTGAAGCCCACGCTGGAGGCCGGCGAGGCGGTCAGGCCGGTGAAGGTGCCGCTGGGCGAATCGCTGCTGCTAAAGCTGTAAGACGCCAGTGAATTGGCGTTGGTGGGGGCGACACCGCTGAAGAGCACGGTGCCAGTGTTGCCGCGCGCGCTGCTGACTTCATTGCGGACGATGTCGGCGGATACGCCGTTGCGGGTTTGACGGATCAGCGTGGTGTAGACGTTGGCCCCGGAAACGGCGAAGGTGGCCGAAGCGTCGGCTTCATTGAAGACAAATGCCGGGCGATCCGTCGGAACGATGTGGCTGGCCGGGTAGAGCAATCCGCCCAGCACTTCGACTTTCCCGCCGGTGGCCTCGATGGTGGTTTGCCCGTACTCGGTCTTGACGCCCATGATCCAGAGAGTGGAGTTGTTGGCGATGATATCGGTGTTCGTGCTGGACTCGGGGTTGATTTGCCGGGCGAAGACGGTCTGGTTGTTAAATTGCCAGCGGGCCAGACAGGCGTCTTCGATGAACAGCGTGCCGACGGTTCCGCTGGAGCGGTAAGCCTGGCCCGAATAGCTGATCAGATGCCGCAGAACCAGAGTTTGTGGAGTGGCCTGCTCGAAGAGGAAAAAGCCGCTGCCACTACCCGCGAAGAAGATGCGCTCGATAAAGACCGGGGCGGCGACGTCCGCGATGCGGAAGATTGGCATCCCGCTCGTGGTGAAACTGGCAGCCGGGGTGATCGTCGCCCCAAGCCCGATGATCCGCTGGACGCTCCCGGTGACGTTGATTGTCCCGCTGACGGTGTAGTTCCCCGGAGCGAGGTAAACTGTCTTGCGCCCCAGAGTGGCGGCTTGGTTGATGGCGGCTTGAATGGCTGCAGTGTCGTCGGCGAAACTGCCATCGACCCTGATCCAAAGGGATGGGTCTTCGTTGGGTGTTTCGGGGGCATCCTGCACCGGCAGATTCAGGCTCTTGCCGGTGTGTGGCAACTCCCCGGCCACCGCGTGCGAGCTGAACTCAACAACGTTGGGGCCGGCCACATCCAGTTGCGTTCCTGCTTGGTTGTCGATCGCCGTCCCGTAGCTTGCCGTGATGACGTTGCGTGCGAATAGCCCGCCTTTGTTGATGATGGCGGTGTTGGTGGATAGTCCGCCAGTCAGCGAAGAGTCGATCAGCACCATCTGCCCGTTGCCGCCCGTGGCGGTGATGGCCGTCACGCTGTTGCGACTCTGCAGATTGCGGATGTTCAGCACGTTGTTGTCGTTAGTCAGACCCACGACAAGCTGATCTTGGAGGGTGATGTTCTCGAAGGTGATCGAGTATTCGTAGTTAGCGACCTTGACTCCGGTGTTGAACCCCTCGACGAGCACGTCGCGGATCATGGCTGGACCGACCCAGGGGCTGGTCAGGTCCATGCCAGTCAGTCCCTTGCGTTTGTTGGCGTCGGTGCTGTCCGGTCGGGCGCGAAGGGTGACATCGCTGATGGAGCCTTGGTTGTTGTTCTGGAATCGCAACGCAACGACACCGGGGTTTCTCGCGCCGGCGTCGATGGTTAGGTCATACAGGCTGTTCATGAACGCCTGCCCCGTGCCGCTGGTTCCATCGTAGAAGCTGAACAGCCGCTTGGGGGCGGCGGCGTCGGTGAATCCGGCGGCCGCGTCGTCGAGCTTCAGCACCACGTTGTCGCGGCTTTGCCCTTGGATGATGATCCGCTTGGCGCTGGCGATGGTGCTGCCCAGGGTCACGCCGTTGGTCAGGCGATATGTGCCGCTGGGGAAATAGAGAACCTTATTGGTTGCCTTAAGCGCGTCCAGCCCGGTTTGGATGGCGACAGTGTCGTCGGCGATGCCGTCACCCTTGGCACCAAAGCTCTTGATGCTGGTCACGCCATCGGAGGGGAACACCCGGTTGTCGCTGAACAGGTTGGCCGTCGGGATCAGCGCGTAGGCCGACTGGCCGGGACGCTTCCATTCCAGCTTGGCCGACGCCTTGCCGGTGTTGTCGTAGTACTCCATCACCAGGTGATATTTGCGACCGGCGGCCAGGGCGATGGTGCCCGTACGGGCGGTGGCCGATTGGTTCTTCCAGAAGTCAAGGACCAGCTTGTCATCGACCCACAGCCGCACACCATCGTCGGTGGTGGTGCGGAAGGTGTAAGTTCCGGCTTCAATGCTCTGGACGTGCCCGGCCCAGCGGGCGCTGAAGGTGTCGCTGCCCAATCCCACGGCGGCGGCGCCAGTACCCCAGTTGAAGTTGACCGCGGCATCCACGCGGGCGACGCTGGGCCCGGTGAAGTTGGCGTTGTCAAAGTAGACCGCCGACAGGCCGTCGCCGGACAGCAGTTGCCGTCCTTCCAAAGTTTCAATCAGGTTCCGAGCGGACATAAGCAATTCCTTTCGGTGGCACATTGACGGCCCAAACGTCTCGGGTGGGGATCTCACTAGGCCAAGTACTGCCAACTCAGGCCTGGCTGGTTCCACGACACGTTGCGTTTGGACGATGGGGACTAGCTCTTGAATTCGGAATTATTCTTTAAGGAGTGGTCCTCGATGCCCGCAACGATGAGCAGATCGAGGAGCGTGAAGGGGGCTTGGCGGCCCATAATAACCTCCGCGAAAAGGGGCGGCATGGTACGGTCGAGAACAACCAGCCAGCAAACACCGCACACCCGTTAGCCGGTCAACGGGGGAGAAGCAGATTGCCTCCCACCTACCCGCCAGGCGGTTCCCAAGGCTCGGGGCGGCGTTCACCGCGCCCGTCGATGTCGCCATAGCATTGCGGCGAAATCCATTTCCAGCAGGCTCAGGCTCATTGGCTCGGGTACGATCAAAGTCATCTGCAGGTCGTCGCTCGCCGAACCGCAAGAATATTCTATCGCTCGCCTTCGGCCTATGCAACAGCCAAGTTAGCTGAATCATCCCCACTTTTGCGCCCGCTATGTCTTTGGTGCATAAAATAGCCCGAGCCCGGTTGTTACGGGCTCGGGTGTGGCCACCCCGGCACAATCGACTGAAAGGAGTCGGTCATGCGTCGCGACCTTGCGATCGCC